>JADYYO010000141.1 GCA_020853615.1 Thermomicrobiales bacterium | reverse complement strand
CTCCGCCAATTTTCCGGGAGCCGACGAGGAGGCTCGAACTCCTAACCGGCTGTTTGCAAATCCGACGGAACCGTGTCCATCGAAGTCACCGGAGTCGTTCCTGTCCGCTTTCATGCGGAAATGCGTCTATTGCTCTCATTGTTGTCCAGGGCCGTCCATCGGCTTGGCTGCAGAGTTGGCTACACCCGTGGAGCCTTGCTGCCCGCGACGCGGCGTCCGCTCTTGTGGAAGACGCGGCTGCGGCGAGCTGGCGATCGTCTCCGCGCACTAGCGCATCGTAAGACCGCCATCGACGGGAAGGACGGTACCGGTGACGAAGCTCGCCTCGGCGGACACCAGGTAGCGGACGGCGGCCGCAACATCGGCGGTTGTCGCCAGGCGACCGATCGGGATGCGCGACTCCCAGTACTCGCGCATCCCGGGGCGGCTCAGCGTTTGCGCCGCGAGCTCCGTCTCGACGAACGTCGGGGCAACGGCGTTCACGGTTATGCCGAACTCCGCCCACTCCAGCGCCAGCACGCGCGTGAGCATGATCAGCCCGGCCTTGCTCGAGCAGTAGGCGGCCCGCTCGAGTGCTGGAATCAACCCGGCGGCCGAGGCGACATTGACAATTCGGCCGCGCCTTCGCGCGATCATCGGCCTCCCGACGGCCTGGGCGCAAAAAAGGCCCCTTCAGATTGGTATCGAGCACCGTCGACCACTCGTCTTCGGAGACACCGATGGCGGTGCGGGGGATGTTGACGCCGGCGTTGTTGATCAGGATGTCGATCGGCCCGAGCTCGCGCTCGATCTCGGCGACGGCGTGTGAGATCTGTTGATTGCTGGTGACGTCGAACGAAAGGGGGAGGCATGCACGGCCCAAAGACTCGATCTGCCGACGGGTCGTCGTGAGACTCTCCGTGGTCCGCGCAGAGATCGCGATATCGGCCCCCGCAGCAGCAAGCGAATCGGCGATTGCTGCGCCGATTCCACGACTGCCTCCCGTCACGAGGGCAACCTGTCCGGTTAACTCGCCGTCCGTCATACACCACACCATTCTGCGATGACTCGCACTAGCACGCGGGCAACGCGGCGGATGCTGTCGAGCTCAACATGCTCGTCTGGGCCGTGGATGTCGCCACCGGAGGGCCCGTAGTAGACGACCGGCTCGGCGGGCGAGAAATAGCGAGCATCGGCGGTACCGGGAAACCCTCCGGTGTTCAACTTCGCTCCGGACTCCCTCAGGTGGGCCTCGGCGACAAGGTCGAGGAGGAAGCGGTCGGCTTGATACTCCCATCCCGCCGCTCTGAACCCCGAGAACTGGACGTGTGGTGGATGCTCGGCGAGCCAGCTATCGCTGGCCGCCATCGCGACGTGCCGTTCCACGAAGGCGCGCGCCTCGGTGAACGACCAGGCGATCGGATAGGACATGCGGCAGGAGAACTTGCAGGCAAGCGGAACCATCGAGGGCCACGTGCCGCCTTCGATCATGCCGACGTTCAACGTGAGCGGTTGCTCCCACTGTGCAAAGGCAGGATGTCTGAAGGAGGCGTTCAATTCTGCAACCATCGCCGGCTTCATGACGCGAATCAGCTCTGCGGCAACCTCGATGGCATTGACGAACTCCGCGCCTCGGCCGACGTAGGCAGGTTTGCCGCGAACCACGACATCGAACCAGACCACGCCGGGGGTCGCGACCCACGTCGTTCCCCCGGTCGGCTCGAGGATGACGGCCCCGTCGACCTGCCCAGTCTGCAGCCGCTGAGCGAGCATGCCGTTGCCGGTGGATTCTTCCTCGATTACGCTCTCGAAGATCAGTGGGCCGCTTCTCTCGATTCCGGCGCGCTGGACCGCCTGCGCAGCGAGCAGACCGGCAACCAATCCTCCTTTCATGTCGAGCGCCCCGCGACCATACATGCGCCCGTCTCGCACGACGCCTCCCCATGGATCGTAGCTCCAACGATCCGCGGGTCCCGGCGGCACGACATCAATGTGGCCATTCAAGACCAGTGACCTTCCCCCGCGGCTTGTGGCCGGAAGGAGCCCCCAGACATTCGGCTGGCCGGCGCTGCCCCAGCTCACCGGGGCATAGGCGGGATGTCCGCTGATTCGGTCGGGCTCGATGTCCGAGATGTGGGCATCGAAGCCGATCTGGAGTAGTTGGCGATAGACCATCTCCTGCGCCGCCCGGACCGTCCCCAGCGTCGAGGGCACCCGCACCAGTTCCCACAGGAGTTCGACGTAGTCGTCGAAAAGCCTGTCCACCTCGGCTTCGGCGATGGCCACGCTGCTGGATTGCGCTTGCACCTCGTTCCCTCCAGACCTGACCGCCCGGGCGTGGATGAAGAGGTTCCGCGATCGTCGATCGCCGGTTCCTTCTCAATCCCTCACTTCGATTGCCCGCCGACGGTCATGAATCGCCAAGCCGCTCAGCCAGCATACGCCCGCAACCCCGCGCGAACGGTCGCGATGAGCCGGTCGACATCCCCGTCGTCGATGACAGTCGAGACGTTGCCCCCGGTGGCCCAGAGGATGTCGTGTCGGAGCAGCCAGAAGAAGAGCCACTGCTGGAGCGCCTTGTTGTCGTTGGCCGCCTCGCGATAGTTGCGCGGGTACTCGGGGAGGATGTGGATGCGGAACAGGGAGCCGACGGCGGCGGCGGACGCGGGGATCCCGGCCTCGGCGAAGACCGCAGCCAGTCCCGCCGCCGCCCGCGAACCGAGTCGTTCGAGTCGCGCGTACGCCTCGGGGGTCAACTCGCGCAAGGTTGCCAGCCCGGCAGCCATCGTTACTGGGTTGCCGTTGAACGTGCCCGCCTGCGGAATCCGTGCTCCGGGCCGCGGGTCGTAGAGGGCCATGATGTCCTCGCGGCCCCCGAATGCTCCACCGGGCATGCCGCCCGCGACGATCTTGGCGAGAGCCGTCAGATCAGGTCGCACATCGTACAGCTCCTGCGCACCGCCCCGCGCAACCCGGTAGCTGATGATCTCATCGAAGACGAGCAGGACGTCGTGACGCGACGTCAGCTCGCGCAAGTTGCCCAGGAAGTTGTCGACAGGCAGCGCCATTCCTACGCCGGTCATCAGCGGATCGACGATCACGGCGGCCAGCTCGCTCGCGTGCTCGGAAATGATGCGCTCGCACGCCCCGATGTCGTTGAATGGCAGGACGATGACTTCGTCGGCGGCCGCCCCGAGCCCAGCCGACGAGTGGACGGGGGTGGGATGGTCGATCGGGCCTAGCTCGGGGCCGATCGGCGGCACGTGGCTGACCATGGCGTGCTCGGCTGTGCCGTGATATGCCCCCTCGAATTTGGCGATCTTCGGGCGGCCCGTGAACCCGCGCGCCGCGCGAATGACGTTGAGTACAGCCTCGGTCCCCGAGTTGCAGAAGCGGATCCGTTCCAACGACGGGACGCGCCGCTGCAGCTCCTCAGCCAGTTCGATTTCGAGCTCCGTCGGTCGCGAGAATCCGGTGCCTTGTGCGACTGTCGAGTTCACCGCCGCTACGACCGAGGGGTGGGCGTGCCCCAGGATCAGCACTGTGTTGTTGTTGACGAAGTCAAGTAGTCGGTGCCCGTCGACGTCGGTCAGGTACTTGCCTGCTCCGGAAGCCGCGTAGAAGGGGAAGGGAGCCATGTAGACGCCGGTGCGGACGTTGCCGCCCGGCAGCACCGCCTGTGCCCGCTCAAATAGGGCCCGCGAGCGAGGATTGCGCTCCGCATATTCGTCGATGAGGGTCTCCAGGGAGATGGGCGTAGCTTCGACCGCCATGTGTTCCTCCTCAGTCCCGCCTGGTCTTATTCGACCTTGCAGTGCGTCGTATGCGACGATCCGGAAATACTCGAGACACGCGAGCTACAGCACCGGCCACGCGCACTTGCGCCAGACCGGCGCAATCTCGTCCTCCAGAGTGAGAGCGACGGCGTCGAGTTGACGATAGACCTCCTCCTGGTTAAACCGCGTGAATCTGCCGTTCTCGAAAATGAACTCTCCCCCGACGAGGACCGAGTCGACTGTCTGCCCGAGGGCGTGGTACACGAGGTTCTGGACCGGGTTGCGGAATCGCGGCCGGGTCTCGGGGCGGTCCTGGCGATGGATCACCACGTCGGCGTACTTGCCTGGTTCGAGCGAGCCGACTTGTCGCTCCATCCCCACGGCTTGCGCGCCGGAAACGGTGGCCATCTCCAGGGCAGTCTCAGCGGAGATCGTCGGGATCGCGTCGCGCACCTCACGATGAAGGGTGGCGGCGAGGAATGCCTGCCGCGCTAGGTCGTGCTTGCCGCTGTGGCCGTCGGAGCCCAAAGCGACCACGATCCCGGCCTGAAGCATGTCGGGGAATTTGCCGCTGCGCATGGCACCCATCGCGCGGCGAATCGACGCCCCCGGGCAATGGACCACGTTGGCACCCGCTTGAGCGACGAGCGCTATCTCGTCCAGATTGACGTGGATCATGTGCACGAGCGTGACGTTCTGGTCGAGAAGGCCGAGATCTGACAAGTGCTCGATCGGACGCCTGCCGATTTGCGCCAAACTCGCCTCGACCTCGTCGTTCCCCCACGACTGGTGCATGATCAACGGCAGTCCGGTTTCGTCGGCCATCGCCTTGCTAGCGATCAGCAGGTCGTCAGAGCAGGTACCCATGCCGGCAATGCTCACCGCGCAATGGACGCGCGCTCGCTCCGACAGCGGGTAGCGGGTAATCTGGTCCCGCAATCGCTGCAGGCATTCGACGGTCGGCCGGTGGAGCCCCTCGACCTCCAGCGGTAAGTCGGCGATGAACTGCCCCGGGATGCCGCGCAGGCCGACGGTCTCGATGGCGTCCACCGTCGCGGCAAGATTGAGCGAACTCCCGGTATCCGCGTACGTCGTGACGCCGTTCGCGACCATTTCCATGCAGGCGAGAAGGGTGGCCAGCCGCTCGCGGTCGGGCGAAAGTGAGGCGAAGAACGGGTCTTCGACGCCGGTCCAGTCGCGCGTGCCATCGGGGGTCAGCCCGCGGATCAGGTCGAGGCCGGTGTGGGCGTGGGCATCGACAAACCCCGGATGCACGATCGCCCCGGAGAGGTCTCGCTCGTCGGTTCCCCGAAAACTGGAGGCGATGTCGCGGTCGTGGCCGATGTCGACGATGAGTCCTGCGTCGATGGCAATGGCCCCGTCGACGAAAATGCGCCGCTCTCGATCCAAGGAGACGATGTGGCCATGACGAAGAACAACATCAACCGGTCTGCTGTTGCCGTTCACTCCGAGTCCTTTTCCGCGCACAACGGGTCCGCATCGATCAGAACGTCGCTGGGGTGTTCACTCCCAGAAAGACGGCTTCCTCCTCACCTGGGTTAATCCAAGCGTGGGGACGGCAGCTTTCGAAATAGAGGACGTCACCCGTCGCCATGGCGTAGCGCTCGATGTGGTCGAGCCAGACGACGAGTTCGCCGGACAGGACGAAGATGAACTCTTCGCCCTCGTGATGGTAGGTCTCCCCCGTGCCCGCACCTGGTTCCACCCTGAACAGGTGGAGCTCCATTTGATGGGAACCGAAGTTGAGCTGCTCCATCGTGACGCCAGCGGTCACATCGTAGACCTTTCGCTCCCCCACCCGCACCAGTGGGCGGGGGGCATGGGTCGCCCCATCCATCAGTTCGACGATGCTCGTGCCATAGGCGGAGGTGAGTTTTTGCAGTGCCGCCACGGATGGATTGGCCTGCCCACGCTCGACAGTGCTGATAAACGACGCGGACAGCGTCGTCCGGGCGCTCGCTTCGCGCAGGCTGTAGCCGAGCTCCATCCGGAGCTTCTTCAGCCTGTGGGCCCAGGCAGGCACGTGATCGTGAGTCGCCGTGCCGTTGGAGGTCATGCTCCCCTTCGGGTCGTCGATTCCTTCCCCAGGGGTACGCCGCGAGGTCCGGCCCTCTTCGTGGAATTGCCTGAGCGAGGTGATGTTGGCCAAGCTGAAGCGACGGTGGCCGCTCGCGGTTCGGCTGGGCGCGATCCGGCCGAGGTGTTCCCAATGCCTTAACGTGGACGGGCTAACACCGACCATGCGTGCGGCTTCCGCGATCGTGAAGAGTGGGTCGTGTTCGCTCATGACCGTCGCTGCGGAGGGGTGGAGTAGAGGCGACGTGCGCCGTGCCGATCATGCATGGGGGGAGGGTAGGCCGAGCATCGTTCGCACCTCTGAGGGGGTGGCGACGCGCCTCCCGAGATCGTTGGCCATTCGCACGACCCGCTCGACGAACTGACAGTTGTCGGCAACCTGCTGATCCCGCTGGAAGAGGAGGGAGTCTTCCATGCCGGTGCGGACGTGTCCACCGAGGAGGAGCGCCAGCGTATTGACCTGGATCTCCATCAGGCCCAGGGCGCACGTTTGGAAAACGCAGTTCGCGGGGAGGTTCCTAAGCATGTAGAGGACGCTTTCCGGCCCCGCGTTGATGCCGCTTTGCTGGCCGAACACGAGCTGCACGAAATAGGGCGGATCGAGGGCCTCGCGCGTGATGAGATACTCCAGGAGGTCGAGGTGGCCGGGATGGTACAGAAAGACCTGTGGCTTGATGCCCGCGTCCCGGAGCGCGTTGGCCGTGCGCTCGGTCTCGTCGAAGGTGGTGATGAAGACGCCGCTAGGCCACTCTGCCCCGCCGCGGAAGGTCATGGGGCCCGGGTTGAGCGCCATCAGGTCCGGCTTTGCTTCGAGCGGCGCGGACTTGTAGTAGTGGACTCTCCCCAGAATCTCTCGGGGTTCGATTTCGACTTCGGCAATCGTCTGCGTGTTGTCGATGAGGATGCCGGGAGCCTGGCTTCTGATCAGCTCGTTAATCTCGCGAAACCGCTGCGGATCGTTGGAGCTCCTGTCGGGGTCGTCCGCCTCGCGACCGTGAATGTGAATGATGCGCGCCCCGGCGTCATACAGGTCGCGCGCGGCTGCCGCCTGCTCCTCGGCGGTCACTGGCAACTTGGGATGATCACGCTTCCGGTACTCTCCGGTGGTGGCGCAAGTGACGATGAGCGGCGGCATCCCTTCCTCGACCCGTCGGCTGTAGGCCGCCGCATCCACGAAACTCCAACTCGCTGTTGAGTCGACCGCTTCCGCCTGCAACGTGACTCTCCTCCCTTTCTGGCCGATGTTCAGTCGACTGTCCGCCGGCTCCTGGTGACGATTCCGGCGACCCCGACCGCGACGAGCACGAGTACGATTTCGATGACCGAAACGACCGCCAGCATCGGACTCAGCTTGAAGTGCAGGTCTTCCCAAAGTCGGATCGGCAGCGTGCGTAGGCGAACGCCAACGAGGAAGAGGGAGAAGACGAGTTCATCGAACGAGGTGAGGAAGGCAAAGAAGGCGGCGACGACGATGCCCGGGCTGATGATCGGTAGGGTGACGTGCCTGAAGGCCTGGAGCGGCGAGGCCCCAAGGACCCTGGCAGTTCGTTCGAGCCGCACGTCGAAATTGCGCAGGTTAGCGGCCATCGTGATGGTGACGATCGGCAAGGCGACGAGACTGTGCGCCAGCACCAGCCCGGGAACTGAACCGACGAGACCGAGGGGAAAGAAGACGTAGTAGATGGCGATCCCGGTGATGACCTGGGGGATGATCATCGGGCCCACAAGCAGGGAGATCAACACGTCCTTGCCCGGATATTCGGCCCTCACTAAGCCGATGGCCGCCATTCCGCCGACGATCACCGTGAAGACGGCCGTCAGCAGCCCGACGCCCACGCTCGTCACCAAGGCGTCGATCCACGATCTCGTCTGCGCAAATTCCTGGTACCAGCGAAGGGTCAGTTCCGTGGGCGGGAAGGAGAGGAAGATATCCTCCCCGAAGGAGATCGCGATGGCCACCAGAATCGGGGTATCGAGTAGGACGATGGCCAGCCCAGCCAGCAGCCATGCCGGCAGGGCGACGAGCCGGTTCGGCAGCTTGTCGAGGGCGCGGATCGCGGGCCAGAGCGCGACGTCAGCCAACGACCGGACGATCCGTGGGCCCGTAACAGACTGACGACCGGGCAGATGTTCGACTTCGGCCTGGCGCCTACGCGTCGCACCTTGCTCACCGAGATTCCCACCCCAAACCTGCTGCAACGGTGCGACGCGGGAACTGATCATCAGGGTAATGATCGTCACGATGAGCAAGACGATGGCCATGGCCTCGACGAAGCCGGACGAGCCCGAGAAAGTGCTCTGCGCCTTTACGATCAACGTCGCAAAGACCTGACCCCGATTCGACCCAAGCAGATCGGGCGTGACAAAGAACCCGATGCCGAGCATGAAGACGAGGACGATGCCGGCGAGGATCCCAGGGAGCGTGAGCGGCAGGAACACAGTCAGGAAGGCCGCTGCCGGTGAGGCCCCCAGGACACGAGCGGCCCGGAGCAGCCGCAAATCGATCGAAGCCATGACGCTATAGAGCGGCAGCACCATGAACGGGAGCAGGATCGCGACCATGCCGATTTGGACGGCGAGCGGGGTGTAGAGTAGCGTGGTCGGCTGGCCCGTGAGCACCTCGCTGAGGCGGGAGATGGGACCGGTCCGGCCCAGAATGATCATCCAGCCGAAGGTGCGCACCAGCAGCGCCACGAAGAAGGGGATGACAACGAGCAGAATGATGGCGGTGCGCACCGCCGGGCGGGAAATACGCATGCGGTAGGCAAGGGGGTAGCCCAGCACGAGGCTCCCCAGGGTGGCGAGTGCCGCGTAGCCGAAGGTGCGCCCCAGCGCGCCCAAGTACAGGGGCGTCGTCAAGATGCGCTGGAAATTCGCGAGCGGCTGCTCCGCCTCGCTGAAGCTCCGCCACATCAAGCGCACCAGGGGCCAGGCGAAGACCAGGCCGATCAGCAGGAGCGCGGGGATGACGAGGAGGCCCGGATGGAACCGCAGACGCCAATGCGGAGGCATCTCTGCCGGCCTCTGTTCGACTCGCAGCACGTCGTCGTTTACGGCCATCTGCGCTTTCTGCTTAACTACGCGAGGACCGTGGCATCAGCCGCGTCCCAGTCGATACCGACCAAGTCGCCAGGGGCAAAATCCCGAAGACCAGCACGGTTGTGCTGACGCACAAGTAGGCGCGAGCCGTCGTTCAGCGCAATGTCATAGCGCATGGAGTCTCCGAGGAAGATCGCGTCGGAGACTGTCCCGTCGAGCCGTCCTTCATGGGGGGCTAGTAGGCGCAACTTCTCCGGCCGCAGCAAGAGCTGCACGGGCTGCCCGCGGGGAATCGCGCGCGGAGACTGCGCGTCGACGATCGGGCCGGAATCGAGCTTGATGCGGCAGCGGGCTCGATCGACCTCGTGCAGTCGCCCGGAAAGCAGAGAAGACTCGCCGACGAACTCGGCGATGAATTCGTCGTGCGGCTGTTCATAAATCTGGCGCGGAGTGCCGACCTGGATGATCCTGCCGCTGCGCATGACCGCGATGCGGTCGCTCATGGTCAACGCCTCGTCCTGATCGTGGGTCACGTAGATGATGGTGGTGGCGATCGAGCGATGCAGCTGGACTAGCTCCAGTTTGACGACCTCGCGTAGCCGACGATCGAGCGCACCCAGCGGCTCATCCATGAGCAGCACGGTCGGCTCGTACACCAAGGCGCGAGCGAGCGCAACCCGCTGCTGTTGACCGCCGCTCAACTGCGCCGGCTTCTTCGGTGCCTGGTCGGCCAGTTGGACGAGGCTGAGCGCCCGCAGGACCTGCGGCTCGATCTCGCGGCGGGGCAACCCACGCATCCGCAGCGGGAACCCGACGTTCTGCGCGACGGTCATGTGGGGGAAGAGCGCGTAATTCTGGAAGACGAGGCCGACGCCCCGCTTCTCGGGGTTCAGCGTGTCGACGCGTCGTCGCCCGATCTCGATCGTCCCCGACGTGGGTGTCTCGAACCCGGCGATCATCGAGAGAATCGTCGTCTTGCCGCTGCCACTCGGCCCGAGGAGCGTCAGGAACTGGCCAGGGGCAATGTCCAGCGAGACGTCGTCAACCGCCACAAAGCTCCCGAACCGCTTGACGACACGGTCCAACCGGACCGCTTCTCCATGGGTGTCTGAATCACGTTCGCTGCTCGCCGCTAGCACGGTCATCCTCTCACGTTGGTCGGTTCGTCGTGTCGGCGACGGTATGCAAGCCCGTCGCGTCGACCTCGATGACCGTGGGCGCTTCGCGGCCGATCGCCTCTCGCACGGCGCCCTCGAGCGTCTGCGGATCGTCGGCGCGGGCGTAGCCAACACCGAACCCAGACGCCAGCGCGGCGAGATTCGGAATCGCGAAATCGACGCCGAGCGGCATCACCCCTTGCTCGCGCATCCCGGCGCGAATGCACCCATACCCCCGATCGTTCCAAACGACGACCGGGAGTCCCAGGCCCTGCTCCACCCCAGTCAGGAGCTCGGGGCAGGTAAAGAGGAACCCGCCGTCTCCGATCAGTACGGCGGCTGGACGGTTGGGCTGGGCGACGCGCGCCCCGATCGCCGCAGGGAGGGCGTAGCCAAGGGTGCCGTAGGCGTTCGGATAGAGGAAGGCCCCGCCGGAAGGGATCCGTAGATAGCGAAATCCGAGATAGGTCGCCAGCGTCGAATCGGCCGCGATCACGGCATCGTCGGGGAGCCCGCGTCGCATCGCCGCCAACCAGGGCCGATACGCCGCGCCCGCGCGGTCGGCCTCGGCGTCGATCGCCGCGCGCATCCAGGCCGCGCGCGCCACGCCATCGGTCCGTGCCCGGCGTGGGAGGACTGCGATGACGGACTCTATCACGGTCTTCGCATCGCCGACGATGCCGACCGTAGAGCCAATGTTGGTGTCGATCTGGCCCGGATCAAGATCGACCCGGATGACCTGCCCTGGGATCGCAGCGGGGACACTCCAGAAATCACTGCGTCCGAACTGCGTGCCGACAGCGAGCACGACGTCGGCGCCGGTCAGTGCCTCGCGCGCGGCCGCGAGATGGAAGCCACCGCCAACCCAGAGTGGATGCTCGCCGGGGAAGGCGTCCATCCCACTCCAGCTGGTCATCACCGGCGCATCGAGCGCCTCGGCCAACGATACCGCGCTCCCGGACGCGAAACGGGCCCCGCCGCCGAGAAGGACGAGTGGGCGCTCGGCATCCCGCAACAGGTTTGCCGCGCGTTCGATGCCCTCCGTAGCGGGTCCGGGGGGAGGGCTCCCCGGTGATGCTCCGAGGTCAACTAGCGAAGCCGCGCTGAGCAGATCGACCGGGACGCCGATGTGGACGGAGCCTCGCTGTTCGTCTTGAAACGCGGCGAAGGCGCGCGCGATCTCGCCCGGGATCTGGGCGACCGAGTCGATCCGGGCGCTCCAGCGACATAGCGCAGCTGCGGCGGCCTGCTGGTCGCGCAGTTCGTGGTTGTGATCGCGTCCCATTCTGCGATCAGCCAACGGCGTGTCGGCCGAGATCACCAGCACGGGAGCACCGTCGGCGGTGGCCTCCGCCAGCGCGGTGGCGATGTTGGTCAGGCCCGGGCCGCCGATGACGATCGCCACTCCTGGATTACCGCTTGCGCGTGCATAGCCGTCCGCCATGAAGCCCGCTCCCTGCTCGTGGCGAGTTGCGCAATGCGCGATGCGCGACTTCCCGAGCGCGGCGTAGATCGGAATGGTGTGGTCGCCAGGGATGCCGAAGACATGCCGCACACCATGCCGTTCGAGGCTCCGGACCACTGCCTCGCCACCGGTAAGGACGGACGTTTCGCCCAACGATGACCCTCCGCGTTCTCGGGGTTTGCCCGGGCTCAACTCCAGATCGACTGCGGGGATGACGCCAAATCGAGGCATCACCCCCGCGTGAGTTGTGAAGCTCTACATCTTCGCCCTTACGACGAGATGAACTCGAAGAAGCGCTCGTTGACCATGTCTTCTACCGAACGTCCGCTCCTATCCTCCGCCTCGGAGGCCCAGTAGAACGGATCGGTGACGACGATCTTTTCCTGATTTTCCGGGTTGGTCGTCCAGCGCTCGCGCGCGTCGGGTGAAGCGCACTCCCAGACAGCGGTAGAGGGAATCGGTTGTCTCCAGAGCTCACCGATGGCGGCCCCAATCGCCGGCTCGAAGCGGAATGCCAGCACCGCCATCGCTGCCGCGGCGTGGGGAGCACCCTTGACGACGCCGATGAAATCGCTGTGGACGATGGCCTCGTTGAGGGTGTAGGCGAACGGGAGTTCCTGGTCCATCAGGTCTTCGATGCGCGAGTTCGAGATGCCGATGACGGAGACCTCACCTGACGTGAGCAACTGCTGCGCTTCCGTGCCGGAAGTCCACCATTTCGGGACGTGCGGCTTCAGTTCCTCAAGCTTGGCGAAGGCGCGGTCGATATCGAGCGGATAGAGATCCTCCTTCGCAACCCCATCGGCAAGGAGCGCCGCTTCGACGACCTTGAACGCGCTGAAGCCTTGCAGGGACCGTCCTCCGGGGTAGGTCTCCACGTCCCAGAACTTCTCCCAGGTGTCCGGCTTGTCGTCTCCCGGGAATGTCTCCTCGCTCCAGGCGATGACGATGGGCACCTCCGCGTACCCGATCGCGTTCGGTTGCTTCCAGCGATCGTCCATCGTCTCCAGCGTGGCTTGCGGGAAGATCGAGTAATCAATCGGCATCCAGATATCGGAGTACTGTTGGTACTGAGCCGCAGTGCCCTCGACGATGTCGAACTCGACCTGTCCCGCTTCCTGCTGGGCCCGCACCTGCTCGTGGATGTTCTCGGTATGCGGCACCTCGACGACTTCGATACCGGTCAGCTCCCGGAAGGGGTCCCAGACAGCTGCGAACTCCTGTTCGCTGAACGAACCGCCGAACCCGGCACGAACGATGGGGCCGCTGCCGAGATCCATGCCAAGCCATGGGCGGTCTGGCGTGGTGCAGACGCCGACGGCCTCTGGCGTCGCCTGGGCTGCGGCGCGAAGTTGCTCGCCGGGACCGAGGACTCGCGCCGCGGTCAGCCCAGCACCAAGCCCAAGGGCTCGTCGGAACGCGGTACGACGGTCGAGACGGCTGACCAGGCTCCTCCGGATCGCTGAATTGAACCCATGCTTCACGGGGTGGCTCCTTCTCTCCTGATCGGATTCCATCGACGTTCGGACGCGCAATTTCGAGCATGCCGACCCTCGGGCTGCTCGTGGCCTCGTTCCCGCCTTTGCCGCTCCCCCCTTTGGCCCGGCCGATGAGCCGTTTCGCGTCGGATCTGCTGCCATCCAGCGGGAATCCGCGCGCCGCAACATCGAGAAGACGAGGTAGTCACGGCGACGATGGGGTCGCCGAGAGCGTCTGAAGGAATGCTGTTCACTAGAATTGCAATTGTTCGGTCGGAGGGTATCAGCGGGGCCGGAGGATGTCAAGCGGCCGTGCGCACGGCGGTGAGGGCGTTGTCAACCAATTCCTCAGCCGGCCGTGAGATGCCGGTTATGGAGCAGGCGCGAGGACGGCGCGACCTCTCGCCGGGGAGGGATTAGGACGGTGACGATCCTGAACGACGCGACGCAAACGCCGGAGTCGGAGCGGGGTCGCTCCTTGACACCTGCCGAGCTCGGGGCGTTTCTTGGGCGCGGGTTGACGGCTTGTCTCGCCTGCCTCGACGCGAACGGCTGGCCGTACAGCGTGCCCGTCTGGTTTCAGTGGGATGGCACGCGTTTCTGGATTTTGGGCAGCGAGGGGTCCGCCTGGACGCGTCATCTCGTGGCTGATCCTCGCGTTGCTCTCTGCATTGACAATCCCGCCTCGAGGCATCGTGTGATGTGCCAGGGCACCGGGCAGCTGCGGGAGGGGGCGTCGGACGATAGCGGCTGGCTCGCCATCGGCCGGCAGATGTCGGCGCGTTACCTTGGGGAGCGCGCGGCAGCTTACGATTGGGAGCTGGCGAACTCGCGGATGCTGCTGTTCGCAATCACGCCGGTGCAGCTGCTGACGTGGCAGGGCCCAAGCCGGCGTCGGCGAAGATAGGATCGGTGGTCTGCGCACCTCCGGGATGCTCCATGATGATGCCTGCCAGGTCGCGGCTTGTGCCGTTGGTGATGATCTCGCCGCTGGTCGGAGTCTGGCTTGACCAAACGCCGGCGACAGCCGGGCACGCTGTACTAGGCTGCCGGTGGCGCGGCTAGGGAGGCTGCGACCTGGGTCTTGCGGGAAGGGGAGGAGCGGCGCATGCGCGTGATGACGGTGAACGGACCTGTGGAGCCGAGCGCCCTCGGCGTGACCCATTGCCACGAGCACGTGCTGGTCGATTTGCGCCACAGCCTGTCGAAATTCGACGCGATCCTCGACGACGAGGAGCTAGCGGTCGACGAGTTGCACGCTCTGCGGTCCGCGGGCGGAGGAGCCGTCGTCGACATGACGAACGCCGGGATGGGGCGAGACGTGCAGGCGCTGCGTCGGATCGCGCTCGAGACCGGGTTGCACATCATCGCGTCGACCGGCTACTACACCGAGCCGTACTACACCCAGGAGGTCTACCGGCTGCCGATCAACCGGCTTGCCGACGTGATGGTGCAGGAGCTCGAGGCGGGGATCGACGACACGGATATCCGGGCTGGCATTATCGCCGAGATCGGCACCGGGCGCGACTTCATCACGCCGGCCGAAGAGCGGGTCTTTCGGGCGGCGGCCCGGGCGCAGCGTCGCACCGGGGCGGCGATCTACACCCACACCTACCTCGAGCAGCTTGTCCTGGAGCAGCTCGAGATCCTGCGCGACGAGGGTGTCGATCCGGGACGCGTCGTCGTTGGCCACCTTGGCGATTTTCGCAACCTCGATCGGGTCTACGCCATTGCCGAGCAGGGGGCCTACCTGGGCATCGATCACATTGGGATGCGCGTGCAACAGACTGATCGCCAGCGCGCGAAGAGCGTCGCCCGGCTCGTCAGGGACGGCTTCGCCTCGCAGCTCCTCCTGTCGCTCGACATCTGCCAGAAGTCGCGCCTGCAGTGGTACGGCGGAGCGGGCTACGACTACCTGCTTGCTGGCTTCGTACCGCTCCTCCTGGAGGAGGGGGTGGAGCCGGCCGTCATCCAGACGATGCTCGTCGAGAACCCGGCCCGGCTGCTCGCCTACGACTGCTGACCGTCCTGGATCGCCGCTTCCTCCGCGCACCCCCTTGACACGACGTACCTGCCTGCTATGATCGGGTCGAGTTCGCGTATTTGATCAAATATCAAGTATCCGACGGTATGGGCGCTCTGCCGGCGCTCGACCGCAGTGGAAGAGGAGGAGTCTGTCGCCTTGACGAACGCCAATCACCAGCACTCGTTGGGCAACGACGAGTTGAAGCAGTTCTACGAGCAGTGTGGCTTTTCCGGCCGGGTCGGGTTCGGCGAGCGCCCTGCCGTCCTGATCATCGACCTGGCAAAGGCATGGACCGATCCCGCCTCGCCGATCGGCTCCGATCTCACCTCGGTGATCAACGAGACCGTCCGTATCCTGGAGGTGGCGCGCCGCAACGACGTGCCGCTCTTCTTCACGACCACCGCATTCCAGGCGGACCTCTCCGACTGCGGGGCGCAGGTCCTGCGCAAGAAACCGCTGCAGCGGATCATGATCCAAGGCACCGAGTGGGTCGAACTCAACCCCGAGATGGAGTTCCGGGATGGGGACGTACTGATCGTCAAGCAGCGCGCCTCGGCCTTCTTCGGCACGACGCTCCTCAGCCAGCTCGTCGCCCGCAGCATCGACACCCTGATCATCACCGGGTGCAGCACCAGCGGCTGCGTCCGGGCTTCCGCCCAGGCCGCGCACGACAACAACCTCCACACCATCATCCCGCGCGAGGCCGTAGGGGACCGCTCCCCGATCGCCCATGCGTCGAATCTCTTCGATATCGACGCCCGCATGGGAGACGTCGTCTTCGTCGATGAGGTGCTGGCCTACCTCGACCAGGTGGCGGGGTGGCGACAGCAAGACGTTGTCGGCTCGGCGCGCGCGTAGGCCGCGTTCGGTCGTATCTCGTATCTCTGTCGTTTCGGGATAGGGTCAAGGAGGATCCGGTGACTAGAGCAAAGGTCATTTCGCTCGTCGACAGTTCCCGATTCACCCGACGCCGTCTGCTGGGGGGAAGCGCCGCATTGGGGATGGCAGCGGCCGGCGCGTCCCTCCTGCCACGCGCGATCCTCGCCCAGGACGCGACCTCCACTGGCGGCGCGCCGTCGAGCAAGGTGGTGATCGTCCTCAGCGTCGAGCCGGACACCCTGGAGAACTGGAAGGCGTACAGCGGCGACGGCCACCCGGTGCTGCGCAACGTGCAGGAGGCGCTGCTCAATCGCGACCCGGTGACGAACGAGCTGATCGGGGAGCTGGCGACGAGCTGGGAGCAGACGGACGAGCGGACCTGGCGCTTCGCCCTGCGCGAAGGCGTGACGTTCCACGACGGGTCGCCCTTCAACGCCGAGGTCGCCGCCTTCGGGATCAACTACACCTGGTCCCCGGAGAACCACTTCGAGATCTACCAGTTCGTTGGGCCGGACATGACGGCAAAGGCGGTCGACGAGTACACGCTCGACGTCACGACCGAGGAGCCAGATCCGATTCTGCCGGCGCGCCTCTACTTCTCGCCGATCCCGAGCATGCAGCAGGTGCAGGAGCGGCCGGATTCGCTCGCAGCCGAGCCGATCGGCACCGGCCCCTATCGGTTCGTGGCCTGGAACCGTGGCCAGAACATCCAACTCACGGCCAACCCCGATTGGTGGGGCATCGACTCGCCCGATGCGCACGGGGACGTGACCATTCAGGACGTGGAGTTCGTCTTCCGGCCCGAGCCGAACGTCCGCGCCGCGATGGTCTCGACCGGTGAGGCGCAGATCGCCCGCTTCCTCTCGCCGGAAGACTGCGCGACCACCCCGGTCTGCCTGTCGGTCTCGAGCATCGAAACGGTCTTCATGCGCCCGGACACGATGCACCCGGCCATGCAGGACGAGCGCGTTCGGCACGCGATCGCGATCGCCGTCGACCGCCAGGCGATCGCCGACGAGCTGCTGGGCGGGGGCATCCCCGCGGCCCAGCTCGTCGGGCCCTCGGCGACGGGGCACGACCCCGACCTGCAGCCGTATCCCTACGATCTCGACCAGGCCAAGCAGCTTGTCGAGGAGGCCCGCACCGCGGGGGTCGACGTCGCCGCCCCGATCAAGGTCATTACCCGCCAGGGCAACTTCCTCCGCAGCGACGAGCTCGGTGAATACATCGCGACACAGCTACGCGAGATTGGGCTCGATGCGCAGAGCGAGGTCGTCGAGCCGGCCCAGTTCAACGAGCAAGCGTACGAGATCCCGCGCGCGGAGGTGCCGGCAGATCGCGGCTGGCTGCTGGTGAGCCCGCACAGCAACGAGATGATGGACCTCAGCGCGACGGCTCAGTCCTACTACCGTTGCGACGGAACGGCATCCACCTATTGCGACCCGTCGCTCGACGAGGCGCTGGAGGCGGCCCTGCCCTTGACCGGCGACGAGCGGGCGAAGGCGCTGCAGGGCGTCACCCACATCCTCTACGACAAGTACGGGCTCATCCCGATCGTCCATCTCGAACTCAACTACGGTGCCGCCAGAGAGATCGACTGGCAGCCGCGGCTCGATGCGTTCATGCTAGTGAAGGAGATGGCATTCCGCAGCGAGTAGTGACGGATCGAGGTGGGAATTGGGCGCATCCAGAGGGTCCGATGGCAGCGTGGAACGCGGGACAACAGGCGTTGTCGAGCAATCGCCGGCGGTGCACCGAACGCTGGTCGACCTGGCCCACGCCACGCTGCGCCAGCGGATCCTGAACGGTGAACTCGCCCCAGGCTCGCGCCTCGACCATGAGGCCGAGGCGCAGCGCCTGTCGGTAAGCAGGATGCCCATTCGCGAAGCGCTGCGCCGCCTCGAAAACGAGGGCCTCGTCGAGATTCAGAGCCACCGTGCCGTGTACGTGCGGGCGTTGAGCGCCGCCGACCTGGAGGAGCTGTACGTGCTGCGCATCGCGCTGGAGGGGACGGCTGCTCGCCTCGGCGCGGAGCGCCTCGACGACGCGCGGCTCGATCGGATGCGGAACATGTTGCCGGTGATGGCTGAGATCGTGGCACGGGAGGATCGGCCGGCGTGGCTCGCCGCCGACGGCCAATTCCACGAGACGCTCTATGCCGCGGCTGGGCATCCGCGGCTCCTCGCGGTCATCACTGGACTGCGGGAGGAGGCGAGTCGGTACCGACTGGTCGGCCTGGCGCAAGCCCGTGAATTGCGCATCGGTCTCGAAGACCATCACGCTATTGTCGAGGCCTGCGAGCGGCGCGATGCTCGCGAGGTCGAGCGCCTGATCAAGGGAGCGTTGGAGCGCTGGCGGGAAATGCTGCAAGGTCTGCTCAGCGGCGTTCCAGAGGCTGAGGGAAAAGGAGGCAATAGATGAAAGAGATCATCCGGTCGGACGGTGCGCCGAGCAACCCCGTCCTCTCGCCGGCTGTGCGATTCGGGAATCTCGTCTTCACGTCGGGGATCGTTGGCCGTGACCCGGCAACCGGCGAGTTGGGGAGCGGTATCGAGGAACAGTCGCGCTTGACCTTGGGCAATATCGAGGCGGTGCTCTCGGCAGCCGGCACGACCCTCGGTAACGTCCTGAAGGTGACCGGGTTTCTCGCGAATCTGGACGACAAGGATGCGTTCAACGCGATCTACCGCGAGTTCTTCCCAGTGGACCCGCCGTCGCGCACCTGCATTCAGGGGGGGAGGCTGGGAGAGGGGATTCTGGTCGAGGTCGAGGCGGTGGCGGGCATTCCGGAGCGCTAGTCTCGTCCGGGGATCCGATGCGATGCGACGAGAGCGCCGGAGATTGACCAGATATCATGCGTGAATCCGTGATGGAGCAAGTCGGATTCATTGGCCTTGGGGTAATGGGCAGCCTCATGGCGAGGAACCTCGTCCGCGCCGGTTTCAAGCTGGTCGTCCACAACCGGAGCCGGCGGCCGATCGACGCGTTGGTCGATGAGGTCGGCGATGCCGCGGTCGTGGCCACGAGCCCCGCCGAGGTTGCGGAGCGAGCCAGGATCATCGTCACCATGCTGCCCGACACGCCCGAGGTGCGCCAGGTCGTGCTCGGCAGCGATGGTCTAGGTCAAGTCGCCGCGGCTGGCCATCTCCTCGTGGATATGAGCACGATCGCGCCGGCGGCATCCGTGGAGATGCATGCGGCGTTGGCGGCACGCGGGGCGGGAGCGCTCGATGCGCCGGTCAGCGGTGGTGACGCGGGTGCTCGGGCCGCGACGCTATCGATCATGGTTGGCGGCGAGAGCGAAGATGTCGACCGGGCCATGCCGCTCTTCAAGGCGATGGGCAAGACGATCGTCCACGTCGGCGGTCCAGGCGCGGGACAGACCGTCAAAGCGTGCAACCAGGCCGTCGTGGCCACCGCCTATGCGGGACTGAGTGAGGCGTTGGTGCTCGGGCAAAGTGCGGGCGTTGACCCCGAGAAGATCCTGGCGGTGCTGGGTGGCGGTCTCGCCGCGAGCCGGGTGCTGGAGTTGCGCGGGTCGCGCATGATCCGGAACGATTTCGCCCCGGGGTTCCGGGTCGATCTGCATCACAAGGATCTGGGCATCGCACTCGCCGCCGCCCAGGAGCGTCAGCTTTCGCTGCAGGTCGCGTCGCTGGTCTCGGGACTCTACGACGCGGTGGCCGCCTCAGGGGGTGGATATCTCGACCATTCCGCCCTGATCATGGCCATTTCGGAACAGGCAGGGGGCGGCGTCGCCGCAAGCCCGAGCGGAGTGGATATCGCATAGGTGGGCGCGATGCGAGCCGGCGAGGCAGCCGTACGAATTCTGCAGGACCGTGGAGTGCGGTACGCCTTCGGCGTGCCGGGTGAGAGTTTTCTCGGGTTGCTCGACGCCATCGGCCGGGCGTCTGGTCTACGTTTGGTGTCCACGCGGCATGAGGGTGCGGCGGCGTTCATGGCCGAGGCGGTGGGTAAGCTGACCGGCATTCCCGCGATCTGCATGGGGACCCGTGGCGTCGGCTCGGCCAATCTGGCCATTGGCATCCATACCGCCTACCAGGACTCGACGCCGCTCATCGCCATGGTCGGCCAGGTGGAGACGGCATTTCGCCATCGAGAGGCGCTGCAGGAGGTCGAGCTCGCGTCGTTCCTCGGCACGCTCACCAAGTGGGCAGTCGAAGTGCCGAGCGCGGAGCGTCTTCCGGGGATCGTGAGCGAAGCCTATCGCCGCAGCGTCACGGGCCGACCCGGCCCGGTGGCTGTCGCACTCCGCGGTGATCTTCTCGACGAGTCGGTGCCCGATCGGCTCCCGGACGCGACGGCGCTCCCCGCGACGAGCGTTCGGGCCGCAGACGTGGATGCCATCGTCACGCTGCTGGCCCAGGCGAGCGCCCCCCTGATCATCGCCGGTGGCGGTGTGTTGCGCGCGGGGGCGACGGCCCGGTTGGTCGAGTTGGCCGAGCGGCTGCAGGTGCCGGTCATGACCGGGTTCCGCCGGCACGACGCGTTTCCCAACGACCATCCGTTGTACCTCGGACCCCTCTCGTTCGGGGCGGCGCCAAGCGTCGCCGCGCGGGCCAGGGCGGCCGATGTCGTCCTCGCCATCGGAACGCGGCTCTCCGAGGTCACGACTCTGGGGTACACCGTGCCCAGCCCGGGTGCGACGCTGATCCACGTCGACCTCTCGCCGCAGGAGCTCGGGCGCGTCTTCCCGGCGCGGATCGCGCTGGCTGCCGACGCGGCCGACTTCGTCGCGGCAGTGCTTGCCACCAGTCCCGAGGACCGCGACGCCGAACGCGAGGCGAACAACGCCCGAGATCGCGCTGACTACGTCGCCGGGATGTCCCCCAGCAGGGCGGCATCGGGCGATGCCGTCGACCCGACGATTGTCGTCGCGGAACTCCAGCGCCACCTGCTAGCCGACGCGATCCTGACCAGCGACGCCGGGAACTTCTGGGGCTGGATCGTCCGCCATTTTCGGTTCAGGCAGCCGGGGACGCTCTTCGCGCCGACGTCGGGCGCTATGGGCTACGCCGTACCCGCCGCCGTCGCGGCCGCGTTGGTGACCGAGAATCGCGTGCCGGTTGTCGCCTGCGCCGGCGACGGCGGATTTCTGATGACCGGCAGCGAGTTGGCGGTGGCGGCGCAACTCGGGCTGAAGCTGACCTGCCTCGTCTTCGACAACGCGATGTATGGGACGATCCGCCTGCATCAGGAGCGTGCCTATCCCGGACGAGTGGCGGGGACCGAGCTCTGGAGTCCCGATTTCGTGCGCTACGCGGAAGCGTTCGGCGGCGTCGGATTCCGGGTGGAACGGAGCGAGGAGTTTGGCGAGGCGCTGCAGGCGGCGCTTGCCCATCCCGGCATCTCGCTCCTCTCCGTCGCGCTCTCCCGCGAGACGATCGCCGTCGGCACGCGGCTCTCCGATATCGCGGCCGGGGGATGAGGAATGCCGCCTATCGCGGCCACGGCGTGTCTCCGCGCGGCCCGTTGTTCGCCCATGGGTCTGCCAACGTCGATGCTCGCGTTTGACCCTGAGGGCCGTGGGGAGGGCGCGCTGCAACGAGGGACTGCCAAGGGATGACCCGCTACATCATTAAGCGTATCGCGCACGGCCTCCTCCTGCTTGCCGTGCTGGCGGTGGTCGTCTTCTTTGCGACCCATCTGCTGGGCGATCCGGCAAGCCTCATGCTGCGGCCCGAGGCGACGCAAGAGCAGCGGCAAGCGCTGCGGGAGGACCTGGGGTTCAACGATCCGTTGCCCCAGCAGTTCGCCCGGTTCGTCGGGAACCTCGCGCGTGGCGATCTCGGTGACTCGATCTGGCAGGGTGCGCCTGCACTCCCCATCGCCCTCGAGCGACTGCCGCGGACACTCTACCTCGCGGCGGTCACCATGGTGCTGGCCGTGCCGCTGGCGATCGTGCTCGGGATCGTCTCTGCTCTCCGCCCGCGCTCCATGGCCGATCGGCTGGTGAGCGTCATCTCGCTCATCGGTGCGTCTGTCGCGGACTTCTGGCTCGCCCTCATGCTGATCCTCCTCTTCGCGGTGCAGTTACGCTGGCTGCCGACGTCGGGGTTCGGTGGCTTGTCATTCGTCATCCTCCCGGCGCTGGCGCTTGCCGTGCGCCCCTTGGGCCGCATCAGCCAGGTCGTGCGCAGCACGATGCTCGAGGAGTCCGCAAAATCGTACGTCACCACCGCTCGCGCCAAGGGACTCGCCGAGCCGGTCGTCACCTACGTCCACACGTTGAAGAACGCGGCGATCCCCATCCTGACCCTGACTGGCGACGAAGCGGCGGCGCTGCTCAACGGGGCGGTCGTCATCGAGACGGTCTTCGGCTGGCCGGGGATCGGCATCCTGCTGATCCAGGCGATCGAGAAGCGGGATCTCCCCCTGATCGAGGCGTGCGTCTTGGTGATCGCTGTCATGGTGATCACGCTCAACCTGCTGATCGATGTCGCGTACAGCCTGCTCGACCCGCGGGTGCGCTACCGATGAGCGCCGCGGGGGTCGTCAAGCCGGCGCGCGGGAGCGTGGAAGCCTTCCCTGGGGCGGAGCGCCGGAGACCGGCGCGGTACAGTCGTTGGGGCTATCTGCGCGCCCTTGCCGCCGACAAGGTCGTCCTGGCGGCCGCCGGATTCCTCCTCGTTCTGATCCTGGCCGCGCTCTTCGCCGGCGTCGTCGCGCCCCACGATCCGGAGCAGGGCGGGCTCGCGCTCCGCAACAAGCCGCCGCTCACAGTCGTCAAGGACGGGGGCATCCCGTATTTCCTGGGCACGGATGCGCTTGGCCGGGACCAACTCAGCCGCCTCATCTACGGGGCCCGCGTCTCGCTGGCGGTCGGCCTGCTGAGCGTGGTGCTCTCTGGGGCGATCGGCGTGACGTTGGGCCTGATCTCTGGCTACTATCGGGGACCGCTCGACGACCTGATCATGCGGCTCGTCGACCTGCAAATGGCGTTCCCATCCCTGCTGATGGCGCTGTTGGTCCTCTATCTGCTCGGCGCGAGTATCGCGAATGTCATCCTCGTTCTGGCGATAACGAGGTGGATGGTCTACGCGCGGGTCACGCGCGGCCTCGTCCTGATGTACCGCGAGAACGTCTTCATCGAGGCCGCGCTGGCGACGGGCTGCTCCGATCGCCGCATCATCCTGCTCCACCTGCTGCCGAATCTCCTCTCCCCGATTCTGGTCCTGGCGACGCTGGAGATCGCCACCATGATCCTGACCGAAGCCTCGCTGAGCTTTCTCGGCCTCGGCATCCAGCCGCCGCAGTCGTCCTGGGGACTGATGCTGGGGCAGGGGCGCGCCTACGTGACGAGCGCTTGGTGGCTCGTGACCTTTCCCGGCGTCGTCATCCTCCTGACGGCGCTCTCGGTCAACCTGGTCGCCGGCTGGGTCCGCGTCGTGACCGACCCGGTGACACGCTGGCGGTACTTTGCGAGTGAGTCGTAAGCGCCACCTAGCGACGGTGTCCTGCTTTCGACCGCTCCCAGATGCGGGACCTGCCCGCACGACTCGACTCCCCATTGATACCGGGTAGCCAATCCGGTAGTGAGCCTCCGCTCCGCCGGTTCTCCCGGTGGCGTGATCGCCATCGCCTGCGGAATGCCCAGAACGATCCTGCGGGAGGGCGCTCCGGGGTGGCGCTACCGCGGCTTCACCCATGTCGGGAGCATGCTCGAGTTGATGAGCGGACTGGCGAGCGAGAAAGCATCTGGGCGAGGGTACGCGGCCGATTGCCTGACTCATTCCGGCGCTGCACCCGCGTAAGCGGGAGCGTCAGACCCGCGGGTCCAGTCTGCTTCGCAATGTGGGCAGCGCCGTCTACGCCGAAGCGCTTGGCCCCGCCAGTCCAGCACACGGCGCTGGACTGGCGAGGCCGACCAGTTCTATGCCGCCGTCGGAACGCGCTCCTTAAGAAGAATCTTTCCCGGCAGATTGGCGGTGCGCTCGCCACTGGCGAGGATCGGCACCCCGTTGACGAAGATCCATTCCATGCCGCTGGCAAGATTGAACGGCTCATGGGTGTCGGCCGTAGCCCGGTAGTCGTCCGGAGAGAACAAGACCAGATCTGCCTGCTGACCCACGGCGACGGCCCCGCGGTCCCAGACCCCGAATCGGCGCGCGGGAAGCGTAGTGAGGTGGCGGACAATCTC
Organism: Thermomicrobiales bacterium; assembly: GCA_020853615.1. Lineage (GTDB taxonomy): Bacteria > Chloroflexota > Chloroflexia > Thermomicrobiales > UBA6265 > JACCXM01. The sequence goes on along the minus strand of JADYYO010000141.1, from coordinate 8,293 downwards.
CTCCTCAGAAATCCCATACGCCCTCGCCATTTCCCAGAAGCGTACAGTGCTCACGTAACCCCTGGCAGAGTAGGTACCGTACGGATCGGCTGGATCGGAGGCGAGAGCGTCGGAGATGGGCATGATCAACGGGTCGTCGATCTGCTCGATCGGTACTGGCTTGACGACCGATGCCGGCGGAACGATGCCGACCGGATTCTGCTCGTCGAGGATCAACGAGAACATCATCTCGACGTGCGTCTTGCCTTGTTCGGCGGCGAGTTGTGCGACGGTGCGCCCGTCCCAGTTCCGGGAGCCGGTCCGGCTAAGCTCCCAGGTTCCGGCGCGTTCCGGCGAGATGTGACGGCGTAGTTGTGGACGACGGCTCAGTTCGCCTTGAAATAGGGGATCCTGCATGCGGGCGCGAGCCTCTTCGATGGAGAGGTTCACGAGGTCCGGTGACCGCTCTTTGACCCGTCGCAGAAGCAGATCAGATCGAATGCTGTACGACACGTTGTAGGACATCGCATCGACGGTGATGTCGACGCCCTGGCGACGAGCCTCGCGGACCGCCGCCATTTCCGTCCCCACGATCCCGGATGCGTGGAGGTGAGACAGGTGGACGCGCGCGCCTGATTTCCGGCCAATCTCGATAAGCTCGAGCACGCCGTTCAGATGAAGTGCGCGTTCGCTCGCAGGGGCGAGGACCTCGGTCGCATGGTAGGAGTAGGCATAGATCGGGGAGCAATCACGAGTGTGTGACGCGTAGACCCCGCCGTACTTCGCGACGACCTTGCAGAACTCGACCAACTCGTCGGTGTCCGAGTAGAGGCTGGGGATGTAGTCGAGACCGGACGAGAGCCCGATCGCGCCTTCCTGCAAGCCGTCTTCCAGTAGCGTCAGCATCTGCCGCAGTTCGTCTGGCGTCGCCTGCCGGTCGTCGTTGCCCATGACCTCGTACCGAAGAGATCCGTTGGCGATGAGTGGGCTCGAGTTGATTGGAGTGCCGACGTGATGGACGAGACCGGCGTATTGTCGCATGCCCCGCCACTCGAATTGCTCGAGCCCGGCGCTGTTGGTCAGCACGCCTCTTAGGCTCTTCGTCGGATACATCGACGTGCCGCAGTTGCCCGTTATTGTCGTCGTGACCCCCTGTGCCACGAGTCCCACCTGCGACTGGTCGAGGAGCATGTCATATTCGAGGTGGGTATGGGGATCCCAAAAACCCGGCGCGAGCGTTCGTCCGTCGGCGTTGACCTCGTTCCGGCCGCGTTCACGTGAGCCATCACCGACGAATACGATCTTCCCTTGATTGATGCCGACATCTCCGAAGGTCGCCGGCGCGCCGGTCCCATCGAGAATTCTTGCGTTTCGAATCACATGATCCAACATGAATCTCTCCTGTCCGAATCAACGACCATCGGGTGCTCACTGTCATCACACGCGGGAACCGTCCTCACCACCTTCTACCGCGCCGTTCGCGGATCTAGTGCATCGCGAAGTCCGTCACCGACGAGGTTCAAGCCGAGCACAAGGAGGAAGATGCATGTGCCAGGCGCGATTGCCATCCACGGAGCCATAAGCAGGTAGGCTTGCGCGCTACTCAACATGGACCCCCAGCTTGGCGTCGGCGGCATCACCCCCACGCCGAGAAAGCTCAATGCGGTTTCGACGAGGACCGCGCTGCCGGCGGCCAACGAGAATTGCACGATCAGCACGGGAACGATATTCGGCAGAAGATGGCGAGCGAGGATGATTGTGTTCGACTGCCCGGCCGCCCGGGCCGCCTCGATGTATTGGCGCTGGCTCAGGCTGAGCACTTGGCCTCGCGTGAGGCGAATGAACAGCGGGATTGTGACAAACCCAATGGCGAGCGTTGCATTGTTGAGGCCTGGACCTAACGCTGCCGTCATGCCGAGCGCAAGGACCATCACCGGAAAAGCGAGCCAGGCATCGGTCACTCGCATGACGACGCTGTCGACCCAGCCTCGGTAGTATCCCGAAACGAGCCCCAGCGGAATGCCCACGATCGCAGCCAGTAGCGTCGAGGCCAAACTGACGTAGAGCGCGATGCGCGCCGCATAGACCACTCGCGAGAAGACGTCCCTGCCCAGCTCATCCGTGCCGAGGAGGTGAGAAGCGCTAGGCGGTTGCATGGGCAGTCCGGCACCCAGTTGAGCGGGATCGTACGGGGCCGTCATCGGCGCGGCGAGACCAAGTGCAACGATGACGACGCAGATCAGCAGGCCCGCCATCGCAAGTTGGCTCGAGAGGAGCCGCTTCCAACCGCCTAGCATCACCATGTCACGCGCTCAACTTGCATTGTCACTGGAATCGAACTTGGGGATCGAGCAGGGCGTAGAGCACATCAGTCGCCAGATTCGTGGCGAGCCGGATGAGCGCCAAGAACAGGAGCACCCCCTGGATCACTGGAAAATCGTGGGCGTAGACGTTGTCGATCATGAGGCGACCGATCCCCGGGAGACCGAAGATCTTCTCGATGATGATCGTGCCTCCAAGGAGACTTCCAAGCTGCAGCCCCGTTAGGGTCACAACGGGGATCAACGCGTTCTTCAGGGCGTGACGAACGAGGACCGTGCGCTCCCGGAGCCCCTTCGCGCGGGCGGCGGTGATGAAGTTATCGCCAAGGACCTCGAGCATCGCCGTCCTGGTCATGCGGGTGATCGCGCCAAGGACGGCAAAGCCGAGCGTGACCGCCGGCAACAGGAGCGACTTGAAACTCTCGACGGGGTTCTCGGTGAATGAGACGTAGCCCGAGACCGGAAGCAAGCCGTATTTAAGTGAAACAACGAGAATCAGAAGCAGTGCCAGGAAGAAGCCTGGCATGGCGAGGCCCGCCAAGCCGACGAGTTGAGCGACGCCGTCCCAGGCGCTGTTGCGCCGCGTCGCGGCCAACACCCCCAGCGGAACGCCGCCTACGAGCGCGAATGCCAGCGCAACTGCAGAAAGCTGCAGCGTCACTGGCAGACGAGCCACGATGGCATCTATGACCGGTTCCGACGTGCGGACCGACACCCCGAGATCGCCGTGAACAACCCGCCCTAGCCAGACGCCGTATTGCACGAGCAGCGGCTCATCGAGTCGCATCTTCTGTCGGTACGCGGCGATCGCCTCGGGACTCGCGGTGTTGCCGAGTAAGGCTTCGGCGGGATCGCCTGGAATCAGGTAGACGATCGCAAACACAAAAAACGTCAGCAGGAGGATCGTCGGGATGGAGAGCAAGCACTGCTTGCCCACAAATCGCACCATTCGTGCCCCACGTTTCGGGAAATGACCACGTGAAAACGGAGCGCCGCGCGTTCGTCGACGGCAGCGCCCCGCATTGGGTTCGGTATCAGCAGGTCCTCAGGTGGAGTCCTTTCGTGCAGGGAGAACTACTGCGGTTCGACCCAGACATCCTTGAAGAGCATGTCCTGCATCGGGTCCGGGATGTAGCCGCGGACGCGACCGGTATATGCCTGACCGTCCACGGCCCAGTACGGGAATCGCAAGAAGACCATTGGCGCGTCTGCCGCAACGCGTTCTTGTGCCTGACGGTAGAGCTTCGTCCGTTCTTCGGTGTCACGGATGGCGCGCGCCTGCGATAGCAACGCGTCGACCTCGTCGTTCTTGTACCGGACCCAGTTGAACCACCCTTCGCTGTGAAAGCTGTCGAACATGTTGCGATCAGGGTCGGGGCCGCCGAGCCAGCCGGCGAAGAAGGCCTGATAATCGCCATCAATCACCGTCGAGCGGATCGCATTGTACTCGCCGGTTTCCAGCGACATCGTGATGCCGGACGGGGCCAACTGTGCCTGGATGATCTCCATCATCCGAACTTCCTCGGGGCTGTTGGAAACCTTGAGTGTGAACGTGAAGCCGTCTGGCGTTCCTGCGGCCGCGAGAGCGGCCTTTGCGTTCTCCAGACTCGGCGAATATGGGCTGAAATCCGGGTCGAAGGCCCATTGCGGCGGGGCGAGCGGCCCCTGCGCGGGCGTGCCAAATCCGAGCGTGCCCAGCGCGATCAGCTGCGCGCGGTCGACGAGGTGCGCCAGGGCCTGGCGCGCGTCGGCATTGTCGAAGGGCGGGGCGGTGGTGTTGAGATAAATCGAACGGTAGCCAGTCGAAGGCGCGCTGGCGAAGGTGTACGTGGGATTGGCCTGGATCGCTGCCACTTCGGTCGCCGGCAGGTTATCGACAAAGTCGAGTTCCCCGGCCTTGAACGCGATGGTCTTCACGTTGCCGTCGGGGAGGATCCGGTATGTGATGCTGTCGAGGTATGGGCGTTCGCTGTCCCAGTAGTCTTCGAACCGTTCAAGGACGATCTTGTCGTCCTTGATCCAGTCGGCGACCTTGAAGGGCCCCGTCCCCGGGGGCTTTGTCTCGAGATCGGCTGCCGACCACGTTTTCAGCGCCGTGGGCGAGACAAAGTAGCCTTGCCGTGCGAGCGTGGACAAGAAAACCCCAAATGGCTCCTTAAGGTGGAACGTGACCGTGTGCTCGTCATTGACCTCGACCGAGTCAACCCGATCGAAATCGCTAGCGCGCGGAGATGCCACCTCCGGGTCAAGCATATAGTCGAACGCGGCCTTCACCGCGTCCGCGTTGAACGGCGTTCCGTCATGGAACAGGACACCTTTGCGCAGCGTGAAGACGTACGTCTTCTCGTCTGGAACATCCCACGCCGTGGCGAGGAGGGGAATTGGCTCGAGCGTCGTGATGTCCAACCCGACGAGGGACTCGAGAAATTGGGAGATTGTCGTACGGTTCGACATGCCGCCGTACGGATTGTGCGTCGAGGGCTGCTCTCCCAGCCCAACTGTCAGCGATCCTCCGGGGGTCGGCGTACCCTGGCGCGGGGGAGCGAGCGACAGGCGAAGCGGTCGTGATCCCTGCTCGGGAGCCGCTGCTTGAGCGTCGCTGCCAACCAGTGCCGGAACCTTGCCCGACAGCCCCAGGCTACCCGCTCCGAATGCTAATGCGCCGAGAAATCGGCGGCGTGCGATCCTCGGTTCCCGTCCTCCGGATTGCCTTGGGTTGGTGTCGCCATTCTCGATCATCGTCGCCTCGCTTTCAGACTGTTCACGGGATCCCACTGGTGGTAAGTATGGACGTAGCTTGCCTTTGTCCCTCGCTCCTTTCAATGGGATACTTCCCGGTGCAGTTGGCCTTCACCCTTGCCGCGGATGTCGCAATCTTTTCGGAGTTTGCCACCGATGCGAGACCGATTCGAACCAACCCCCGGGCGAGCGGGAGGAGAAGGGTAGGATCGAAGTTGAAGGCAAATTCGCTGCATACCACCTCCGCGATCTCCATCACCGTCCGATGCCCGTCGATCATGTTCCAGAACTCGTCGCCGATGGGGTGAAGCGAACTGAAGATGACCTGCGGGTCTTGGGCAGCAAGCTGCTCTGCCAACAAGACCTGCTCGGGATACGACAGCCACAGATCACTCAGTGCACTGCCCGGGCCCTCCTGTCGTCTTTGCAAAATCGATGAGAGCAAAGCCTCGGCACTACCAACTTCTCCGTCCCGGAGTGCCGGTAGAGTTCGCGCTGCCAATTCCAGCCGGCTCGCGGCGCGTGGTGCCTGCCGCTCCAGTTCATGGTCGAGATCGGCCAAAGACTCGACGAAGTAGTCCGGAGGCTGATTCGAGACTAACGCGTTCAAAGGAAGCAATGGCTTCCCGGTCGCGCCGCAAGACGTGATCAAGATCGCGCCTGGCGCGGTGCGCGATCTGTTCGGCGCTGCCGCGCACCCCTGAATCGAAATTGGCCATCTCGCGGACCGCTCGCTGACTGACGCTCGCGAACCGTAGGGCAGATCGCGCAGCGACCTCCTCAGCGATCAAGAGCGCTTCGTCGGGTCCCGCGTCGGCTATCTCGTACGCAGCGAGAGCTGCTGCCAGACCCGCTCGCCGAAATACTCGGGGGTCTGTCATGTCGGCAGTGAGGAATTGCGTGTGGAAGTGAAGATCAGGCCAGGACATGATCAGTGGACTCGGAATTCCGTACGCCGCCCAAGTGTGGTTATCGCTCCAAGGGGTATAAGGAGCCTGCTCAAACTGCACCGGCCCGATATCTGAGCCATTCTTGAAGACCCACGTGCCGTCTTTTGGCACTCGCTCCATGACCCCGGCGAAGAAGTCATTGATGAAAGATGGCGACGAATCCGGGTGGCGGTAGAAGAGTAGGATTGACTTTAGTTTGCCTTGGTCGTGACCCACGCTGTCGAAGAAGAAAGCCGCCCGAATGCGATCGAGCTCATTTCGGTGGGCGTCGATGTAGACAAGCGAGCCCAATTCCTCGATGACGAAGAGGAACTTGATTGAGCGCCGGGGCCGTCGCAACTCCCCTCGCACAATCAGATCATTGAGCACCCGAGCAATTTCCACCATCAGAGCGGGACCGGCCGCACAATTCGCGCATGGGCATGTGGCAGCCGAGCAGTGGGCGATGAAGAACACGGCTTCGTCTGGCTGTTCCTGACCTTGAATTGTTGCCAGAAGGTTTTGTCCCTGCCCTTTGAACAAGTTGGAGCGGATGTCGGCATGGAGCGTGACCGGGCCGAGTTTGAGGAGGTCGCGGAGCCGTTGCGCCGTGGGATAGGCGATTGAGCACGCCCAGGCATCGTACTGTCCGCGCTGGTTAGGCAGCCGCAGGAGTTGGACGGCCTCAGGGTGGCTCTGCCGCGTCCGCTCTGGCTCGAACGTATAAAAGAGGTAATCGGAGAGGATGCCTTTGGCACCCGCTTCCATCGCTCGCTGGGCGGCGTAGGCCCAGCCACTCGGCTGCTCAGTGTGCCCGATCAAGACGATTTTGCCAACAAGATCCTTGCCTTCGAAATCAGCGTCGGACTCTCCGATGCCCAGGTCAACAAGGTCCGCGACCAGTCCACCGCTAGGAGTCGGAGCCGACCACCACGCCAAGCACGACGAGATTTCGCTGGACTCGACCACGCCTTCTTGGACGGGCTGGAGCACGCGAATGCTCGCCCGTCCGGGCTCCCAGGCCAGCGGCAATGGCTCACCGCCAACGACCGTCTCGCCATCAAGCGGATAAACGGTGGATTGGACGTCAGTGAGTCCGGCGTTCCGGAGTTGATTTGCGACCAGGTCGGTGACCGCGTGGTATCCCGATGAGCCAGGGGGGCGATGGAACCGGGTGATCTCCGCCGTGAGTGTCTGGGCCCGATGGCCGGACAGGTCCCGGTACAACAACTCGGCCGGCGTGTGTTCCCCATTCAGCACTGGGTGTTCCAATTCGCGAGGTGTCTTCGAGGTCAAGGGACTTGAGTCTTCGTCGACCACGGCAACTCCATCGTGCGGCACAACCGCAAGAATTGGCACAAGACATGTGCTCAGGAATTTCATCGCAGCCTATCTGGGGACAGGATACCTGTCAACACTGGGTCGCCTCGAAATCAAGGGATGCGCGCCAGTAGTAGGATCGCGTGGATCGAGAGGTGGAGCGGTGTCACTTCGTACATCTCCGCCAACGGAGTCCGCTATGGCGTCTACACCGGGTTGCGGTACTGTGTCCGCTGCCCGATCCAGGGCGACCGCCGACTTCTTGGAATTGCGCGACCCCAGATTAGGGCGTGTTTGCGGAAGCCGTGTGTGCCCCCTCAAGGGGTAACCATCGGGCCCATCCCGGATCAAGTAAACCGTCGATTCGCCTCGAAATGGGGCACACGAGGGCTCCTTCGCCCTGCCTGACCCAATTTGCAATCACGACCCAGGTCCGATCTGCGGGCGTCGCATGATCGCTCGTGGCCGGACCCGTGAGCGCTCACCGATCTGCCGGGAACGGGTGACGGTGCAGGCTTCGCTCTGGCGGGTTGAAAGTCGTCTCACTCGGGTCACGCGTCGGCTCCTTCCAGGGGCCAGCTTGTTGTTCGTCCCGCGGGGAGGGGGAACCCGATTGTCACGGGCCTTCCCGAGATTCCGCTTCCTCCGTCGTGAAGCGGGGTGCCCTCTGGCGGGTTGGAACGCGCGAGGTTGTGCCCGCCTTCGGGAGCCTGAACCCGCCGGTCACGATGCGCGACCCGCTTCAGGAGGCCGATCCTCGGATCCATTGGCCATGACAACCGATTACGCCGGGCTTTGCCACCGTGTCGTCCATTGCCTCTGCGCAAGATCGACAGGCTGCCCAGCCTGCTCCTGACGACTCCAAGACGGCATTTCCTTCGGCCTCCGGCTAGAATGCAGGGCCTGTTCGCCAGTCGGACATGTGCTGGCGCATATTCGTTGCATCTTTTAGCGGGAGTCGGGGAATGGGGAGCATGCTGGCCGATCAACGACTACGACCGGTGG
>JADYYO010000140.1 GCA_020853615.1 Thermomicrobiales bacterium | reverse complement strand
GTCGACGAGCGTGCGAAGAACGATCTCCTCGGCAACGCCTACGCCTACCTCTTCCCGATCGACTGGCCGGAGCCGTTCGGGCTGACGATGGTCGAGGCGATGGCGACCGGCACCCCGGTGATCGCCACGCGGGTGGGCTCGGTTCCCGAGGTGGTGGCCGATGGCGTGACAGGGTTCGTCTGCGGCACGCTGCGCGAGCTCCTCGACGCGGTCTCGCGCGTGCGGGAGCTGGACCGTGCGGCCTGCCGCCGCTGGGTTGAGGAGCGCTTTTCTCCTGGCGCCATGGCCGATGTGTACGAGTCAGTCTATCGCATGATCTCGTCTCGATGAGCCGGGTCGGCCCTCCATGGACCTCGGGAAGCGCATCCTCCTTGACGCCTTCATCATCTATGCGGCCGCGACCGTCGGCGGCGCGGTCGCCTCCCGGCTGCGGCAGCCGCCGGTGATCGGCGAACTGCTGGCGGGGATGGCGATTGGGCCGCACGGGCTTGGCCTCGCCGGGGTCCCCAGCGCCGCTCTGGTGACGGTATTGGGGAGCGTCGAGGACGCCCGCGTCGGCCTATGCCGTCCTGGCCGAGTTCGGACTGATCCTCCTCCTCTTCTTCGTTGGCCTCGAGCTGCGCGTCAGCGAGTTGCTAGCCGTTGGCCGCCGGGCTGCGCTCGTGGGCCTGGGCGGGGTGGTGCTTCCCTTCGCTGGGGGCTTCGCGCTGATGACGCTGCTCGGGTGGCAGCGGGGCGAGGTTCTTTTCCTCGCCGCCGCGCTCGTTTCGACGAGCACCGGCATCACGGCTCGCACGCTGCGGGACCTCGGCGTCATTGCCAGCATGGAGTCCCGGATCATCCTGGCCGCGGCGGTCATCGACGACATCCTGAGCATGATCGTCATCGTCGTCATCGGCGCCCTCGGCGCCGGCAAGGTGATTTCCGCGTCCGGCATCCTCTTCCTGGTGGGAGAGGTCGCGGCCTTCGTCCTCTTCGTGCTCCTCGTTGGCACGCGCGTGGTGCGCCGGCTCCTGACTCGGCTCGCCGACCGGCTCGAAGTCGACAACCTCTTCGCCATGGCGATGGCCCTCTGCCTCGGCCTCGCCGTCCTCTCCTCCGCGATCGGCCTGGCGCCAATTGTCGGGGCGTTCCTGGCCGGGCTGGTGCTCGGCGAGTCGCTCGATGCCCGTCGCCTCAGCGAGACCGCCCTTCCGGCCTACCGCCTGCTGGTGCCGTTCTTCTTTGTCATCACGGGCATGCAGGTGTCGCCGGGATTGCTGCGCGAGCCGTCGTTCGTCGGCCTCGCCGTCGCGGTTACCCTGGTTGCCATCGTGACCAAGCTGCTCGGCAGCGTCCCGGGTCTCATCGGGTTGGGGATGCGTTCAGCCATCATCATCGGTATTGGGATGGTCCCACGGGGGGAGATCGGCTTCATCGTCGTGGCGATGGGACGGTCGCTTGGCATCTTGCCCGATATGGTCGTCTCGGTCGTCGCGGTGATGAGCCTGGTGACGACGCTGATCGTCCCCCCGGTGCTGGGGCTCCTCTATCGGGGCGCGGGGGCCCTGCTTCCACGTCCGCGCGGCGCATCCGCCGGGGAGTTTGCCGCCGCCGGCCGCCTCCCGGGGTTTGGCGCTGCCCGCGAGTGAGTGGCCGGCCGTGCCGTCTGGCAGGCGCCCGATCGCCACCCCGAGCGCCCGCGCGAGCGCGCGGCGCGTTGGCTGTTGCTGGGCTACCCGGCGCCTCCCGGCTCAGCCTGGCGTATCGCCGGGGCGAACGCGCGCACCGGGGTGAAGAGGGCGATGGTGGCGATGCCAAGGATAACGATCCCGACGACCACGAGGGCCGCGCGCGTGCCGACGCGCTCCCCGAAGGCGGTCAGCACCAGCGCCCCGAGCGGGCCGGGGACGGAGAAGACGGTCCAGAAGGCGGCTGTCACCCGACCGAGGAGGTGATCGGGAGTCAGCTCCTGGCGCAGCGTCATGGAGACGATGCCGCGCGTGCTGCTGCCAAAGGCGGCGACGGCCCAGACGCTCGCCAGCAGCGCGATCGAGGCGCTGCCGCCGACGAGGAGGAGGGCGCACCCCTCCAGGATGAAGCCGCCGATGAGGCAGGCGCCGAAGCCGAACGAGCGGCGCAGGCGCGGGGTGAGGAGCCCGCTCAGCATCGTGCCAACGCTGGCGACGCCGAAGACGATGCCGACGACGCGGTCGCCCTGCCCCAGATCCTCCTTCAGGTAGAAGATGACGAGGTCGGTGACGCCGGTCGAGGCGAAGGCGAGCGCGCCGATCAGGATGGTCAGCCAGCGGAAGAGGGGGCTGCCAATGAGAAAGCGGACGCCGGCCAGGAACTCCTCGATCGAGTTCTCCCGTTCCGAGGCCGGGCGTTCGGCATTAGGGCGGCGCAGGCGAACGAAGGCGAGGGAGATGGCCGAGGCGAGAAAGGTGATGCCGTCGAGCCCGATCGCCAGCGCCGGCCCGAATCGCCCGGAAATGACCCCGGCGAGGAAAGGCCCCAGGATGAAGGCGAGGGCGTAGCTCGCCTGCAGGCGGCCGTTGGCATCGACGATCTGGTCGCGCTCGACCAGATTGGCGACGGCGGTGATGTAGGCGACACCGAAGAGCATCGCCAGCGCCGAGCCGATGAGGGTGACGGCGTAGACGAGCCAGAGGTGCGGGCCGGCCAGCCACCAGCCGACCGGGACCAGCGCGTAGACGATCGCCCGGCCGAGATCGCAGCGGATCATCAGCTTGCGCCGGTCGAAGCGGTCGACGATTGGCCCGGCGGCGATGCCGGCGACGAGCGAGCCGACGCCGATCAGCGCGGTGACGACCCCCATGCGGGTCAGCGAGCCGGTGACCTCCAGCACCAGGAGCGGGATGGCGACGATCGAGAACGCATCGCCCAGGAAGGAGAGGGTCTGCCCCGCCCAGAAGACCGTGAAATCGCGGTTGCGGGTCAGATCATTCCCAGAACGAGAGAGCGCCAACGACGCGGATCCTCACACGAACGGCCGAGAGTCGCGAGGCGCAGGATAAACGGGCTATTGGCCGTTGGCCATTAGCTTCCGACTTTCGACTTTCTTCTCGACTGCTCGACTCGCCTCTTGCCGTCTTGCCGTCTTGCCGGCTCGCATCCGAAACGTCCGGTGGGTTGGCCGCGTCTCGGGAGGTAGACATTCCATGGGAGCCACTGGCGTTCGCGCGGCTGCCGGCGATGCTATGCTCACCGCAACCCCCAGAGACAGCGGAGGATCTTCGTGCACCCCCATATCCTGAATCGGAAACAGACGCGCCGGGAGCTGGTCCGGTCGTCGCTGGCGCTCGCCGCGCTGCCGGCAGCAGTGGCGGCGAACCGCCGCGAGGGTTCGGCGCAGCAGCAGGTGGTGACGCCTGATGGCCGCGTCTACGACGCCTATGTCAATGCGGCGACGAAGGAGGGGCAGTTCCACCACTACACCTGCGAGTTCGACGCCTCGTGGGTGGTGCTGGCGACCTTCGGCCACGATGTCGGCTTCGACGAGCAGTTGGCGATCGTCGGGCACGACACCTCGATCGAGCCCTGGTATGAGGAGACGGCCGACGGCTTCGTCATCTACGGCGGCGACATCTTCTCCGCCTTCTCCGGCGACTATTTCGAGAACTTCCTGGCGCGCACGACCGGTCAGGCGATGCTCCCCCTTTTTGGCCACTACGGCCTCGAGGCGGCGCCGGTACATACGCGCGAGGGGATCGAGCAGACGCTGCTGCAGGGCGGCCTCGTCTGGATGAAGGCGACGGCCGACTTCCTCCCCTGGGTGCCGACCGCCTGGATCACGCCGACCGGCGAGCAGATGCTGACCGTGCTCGGTAACGACCATGCGGTGGTGGTGATGGGCTACAACGATTACGGCGTCGTCATCCGCGACGTCCTCGGCCCGACCAGCTCCAACTGGGACCGCGTCTACGAGTACGACGTCGACTGGGAGACCTTCCTCGGCGTCTTCAACGCCCAGGGCGCGGATGGCATCGGCGTTCTCCCTCCCGGCGTGGCGCGGCAGGGCCGGGTCATCCAGCCCGCGGCTTCCGGCTGAACGATCCCCGGCCCTGCCCCCTCGCGCAGCGCGCGGCGCCGTCGTCAGGCACAGTTCCCGATGCCGATCGGCGCAAAGGGAAATGGCTGGCAGTTGCGAGAGCGGCACCGCTTTGTCGTGGTCAGCCCTCACTCCGACTCCTCTCCCCGCGCGCGCGAGGAGTCGGGGGTGAGAGTTCGGCGTGGCAAGCCGGCAGTGATTATCCGGAGTTCGTATTACTGGCTCGCTGCTCCTTTGTGACCGGCCAGGAAGAGAAAGAGCGGGATGCGCATACGCCGCTCGTACTCGGCTTCGTCGGCAAACCACTCACGCTTTGGGTGCGACTCGCGCAGCGTATCCAGAGCGAACCCGGCCCGCTGCAACGCTGCGACATAGCCCTCGATGGTGCGGTGCTGCCGGATGACCTGGCCGCCGAGCCACGATGTTTCGCGCGGCCCGGCAAGAAAGTAATCGTCGACGATCCAGTCCTGACGCTGCCCGCTTTGCCAGCCGCGAGCACACGAGGTGATGACAGGGTGCTCGACGGAAACGACGATGCGTCCGCCAGCGACGAGGGCACGATGCGCACCGGCGAAGACGGCCGTGAGGTCGTCAACGTAGTGCAGTGCGAGTGATGACACTACCAGGTCAAATGTGGCTGCTGGATAAGCCCAGCGCTCCATCGCTGCCTGCTCAACCCGGCCAGGCATGGTGGCCAGCGTTTCCCGGGCGGCGGCGATCATGTTGCGTGATGCGTCGATCCCAAGGTAGGAGCGGCACCCCCGTGCCAGGGCATATCGGCCAAAGGTGGCGGCTCCACAGCCAAGATCGAGAATCCGCTGATCCTGCGGATCCCCAACAAGCTCTGCCATGATCGGCCGCTCGAGCGAGTCGTTCGGATTGTCTGGACGTTCACGGCTTGCCCAGTAGGTGGCGAACACCGTGTCGTCGTCGTAGAAATCCGGCCCAGGAAGGCTTGTCATCTGGCGCCACTTCACTCCCGCGAACTCCGATTCCCCGAGCAATGTACCACCCAATCACTCCCGTTCCTGGGACCATCGGGGTATACAAAAGAAACCGGTTCTGGCAACGGCGCGTTAACATCGGCAGGGATGGTGCGCCCAGCCGAAGCGGGCGCAAGTCATGCACCCGCTGTGCATGCGTAACACACTACCGTGGAGCATGCGCTCGCCATCGCTCGCGAGCGCGATCCTGTCCGGAGACCCGCAGGGCGGCCCGCACCGTTTGCGGACAGGCCACAGAAGGGAAGGGAGCGATGCGTCGCCTCGCCATGCTCGTCGCCAGCCTCATGCTGGTCATGGGCGCGTTCGCCTGGATCAGCCCCGCGGTCACGACCGCGCAGGATGCGGGGTACGCCCCGGACGATCAGGAAGCCGCTCTGGTCGATCTCATCAACGGCTATCGCGGCAGCCTCGGGCTCGCCCCGCTGAACCTGAACTACCAGCTCGGCGCGGCCGCCGAGTACCACAGCGCCGACATGGCCACCAACAACTACTTCGATCACTATCTCTTTGACGGCACCGACCCGGG
>JADYYO010000139.1 GCA_020853615.1 Thermomicrobiales bacterium | reverse complement strand
GCGGTGTGGGGAGTCGGTGGCGCGGGCGTGTCCGTAGACGGGAGCCGGCAAGACGGCAAGGCGGCGAGTCGGCAAGAGCGTCGGAAGTCGTGAGTCGGGAGTCGTGAGCCAACGGCCAGAAGCCAACAGCCAACAGCCCGCTACGCTGCCCACTCCGCGCCGAGGAGCTCCGCCTGCTCGATGACCAGGTCGGTGGCGGCTTCCTGCGTGTCGGGCGGGTAGCCGTGGCGGCGCAGGACGCGACGAACGAGGCGGCGCAGGTTGGCGCGGGCCGTCTCGCGCACGGTCCAGTCGATCGTGGCGTTGTTGCGCACGGTGGCGGCCACCTCGCCGGCGATGACCCGGAGCTGCTGGTCGCCGAGAACGTCGACCGCGCTGTCGTTGGCGGCGAGGGCGTCGTAGAAGGCGACCTCGTCCGTGCTGAGGCCGAGGCGCTCGCCCCGCTGGCTCGCCTCGTTCATCTCGCGGGCGAGATCGATGAGCGCCTCGATAATCTGCGCCGTCTCCAGCGCGCGGTTGTGGTAGCGCTTCAGCGAGGCGTCGAGCCGCTCGGAGAAGCGGCGCGCCTGGACGACGCTTGTTCGCTTCTGGGCACTGATCTGGTCGTTGAGGAGCTTCTTCAATAGCTCCAGGGCGAGATTGCGCTGCGGCATGTCCCGGATCTCGGCCAGGAAGCCGTCGGAGAGGATCGAGATGTCCGGCTTCTCCAACCCCGCCGCCGCGAAGATGTCGACGACCCCCTCGGGCGCGATCGACTTGTCGACGAGCTGGCGGATGGCGTGATCGAAGCTCTCGTCACTGCCGGCGCGGGCGCGCCCGGTCGTCTTCTGCAGCGCCGCCTTGACCGACTGGAAGAAGGCGATCTCCATCTTCACCTTCTGCGCCTCGGGCGTGGCACTGGCGATGGCGAACGCCTTGGCCAGCGCCGTCGCGTGATCGAGGAAGCGGTCGATGACGTGGTCGCCCTTCTCGAGGTAGTCGCGCAGGATGAGGAACTCCTGCGCCAGCGTGATGACGTGCAGCCGCTCGGCGGGGGAGCCGGTCAAAAAGGAGCCGTAGGTGAAGCCGTGGAAGGCGTCGCGGCAGAGCTCCAGCTTCTCCAGCATCGTGGCGACCAGCTCGTCGATGCGCAGCTCGTCGTTCGCGATCGGCGCGGCGCCCGTCTCTGAGTCACGCATGTAGGAGCGGAGGGCGGCCTTCAGGTTGTTGGCCAGGCCGAGGTAGTCGACGACGAGGCCGCCCGGCTTGTCGCGGAAGACGCGGTTGACGCGGGCGATCGCCTGCATCAGGCCGTGCCCCTTCATCGGCTTGTCGAGGTAGATGGTGTGCAGCGACGGGGCATCGAAGCCGGTCAGCCACATGTCGCGCACGATGACGATGCCGAAGGGGTCGTCCGGGTCCTTGAAGCGGTCGGCCAGGCGATCGCGCCGCTCCTTGTTGCGGATGTGCGGCTGCCAATCGAGCGGGTCGCTGGCCGAGCCGGTCATGATCACCTTCAGCGCGCCGGCCTCGTCCTCCTCCCCGTGCCACGCCGGGCGCAGCTTCACCAGCTCGTCGTAGAGATCGACGCAGATGCGGCGCGACATGCCGACGATCATGATCTTGCCGGCCAGCGCCTCCTGCCGCCGCTCCGCGTGTTGGACCAGATCGGCGGCGACCTGCGCCAGCCGCTTCGGCGTGCCGACGACCGCCTCGAGCTGCGACCAGCGCGAGGCGAGCCGGTCGCGGCGGCCCGCCTCCTCGTCCTCGGTAATCTCGGCGAACTCCTCGTCGAGGAGGTCCGCCTGCCCCTCCGGCAGATCCAGCTTCACCAGCCGCGACTCGTAGTAGATGGGGACGGTTGCACCGTCGGCGATGGCGCGGCCGACGTCGTAGATGTCGATGTAGTCCCCGAAGACGACCCGGGTGTCGCGGTCGGCCAGTTCCAGCGGGGTGCCGGTGAAGGCGACGAAGGTGGCGTTCGGCAGGGCGTCGCGCATGTGCTGGGCGAAGCCGCGCACGAACCTTCCGGTCTCTCCCACTCGCGTGCCGAAGCCGTACTGCGTGCGGTGCGCCTCGTCGGCCATGACGATGATGTTATGCCGGTCGCTGAGGAGGGGGTGCGCCTCCTCCTCCCGCGTCGGGAAGAACTTCTGGATGGTGGTGAAGACGACCCCGCCCTGACCCCGCTTCAGCAGCTCGCGCAGGTCGGCGCGCGTCTCCGCCTGCTCCGGAAGCTGCCCCAGCACCTCGGCGCCGGGCGCGAAGGTCTTTTCGAAGAGTTGCGTGTCGAGGTCGTGCCGGTCGGTGAGCATGACGATGGTCGGGTTCTGCATCGCCGGGTGGCGGGCCAGCTTGCCGGCGAAGAAAAGCATGGTCAGTGACTTCCCCGACCCCTGCGTGTGCCAGATGACGCCCCCCTTGCGGTCGCCCGCCGGCCGCGACGCCCGGACGGCGGTCTCGAGCGCCTTGCGCACGGCGTGGAACTGGTGGTAGCGGACGATCTTCTTGGTCAGCGCGCCCCCGTCGTCCTTGAAGACGATGAACGAGCGGACGAGATCGAGGAAGCGGTGCGGCGCGAAGACCCCCTTGATGGCGACCTCGAGCGTGGCGGCGGGGGAGACGGTCTCGCCGTCGATCGTCTTCCAGGCGGTGAAGTGCTCCTCGCCGGCGGCGATGGCCCCGATCTTCGTCTCGTTGCCATCGGAAATGACGAGCAGCTCTTTGCAGTGGAAGAGGCGCGGAATCTCGGCCTGGTAGGTCTGGAGCTGCTTGTACGCCTTCTCCGTGGTGGCGTTGACGTCGGCCGGGTTCTTCAGCTCGAT
>JADYYO010000138.1 GCA_020853615.1 Thermomicrobiales bacterium | reverse complement strand
CCACTCGGGCGCACCGCCGGTGGTGACGCTGAGATGCGTCATGGCGTGGCCGGGGGCCGCGCCATGCCAGTGCCGCTCCAGCGGCGGGGCGTAGACCAGGTCGCCCGGCTCGAGGGTGAAGACCTCCCCGGCGGTGCCGGCGCGACCCAGCCCGTCGAGGATGTAGAGGATCTGCTCGCCCGGATGCGTGTGCCAGTGGGTGCGCGCGCCATTCTCGAAGCTGACGAGGCTGACCGCCATGCCCCCTTGCTGCTGGGCGTCAAGCAGGCGCCGCAGCCGCGTCTCCCCGGTAAAGGCTCCTGTCTGCACGGTCTTGGCCGCGTTGCCACGGATCACCTGCATCTCGTCCTCCCGTCGTTGGTAGGCGCGTTGTCGGCGCGCGGCGAACGCTCAGAGGGGGCCGGGCGTATCCCAACTGGTGAAGTCGGCGCCGGCCGTTTCGGCGAGCAGGATCACGGCGAAGGTGAGGACTCGGCACCCCTCCTCCAGATGGCCCCCCATGGCGACCTCGGTGTTGCTGAAGGTGATGTGGGCGTGCACCCGTCCGTTCAGCACCAGCCCGGTCACGGTCAGAATGTCGAACGGCCCTTCCCCCTGCACGTAGGTGTTGCCGGGCAGCATGTTCGTCGTCTTCACGACGTGGAAGTGGTAGCTGTCGAGCGAGCCGACACCGGCGAGGATCGCGGCGTTCGCGATCCCCTGCTCCTGCACCTCGGCGCGGAGTGCGAGGAGCACGTCTTCGCCCGGGTCGAGGCGGAGCGCGAGGAAGCGGGGGCTGGTGAAGCTCTGGGCGCGCATGCGGTCCTTTCCATTCGGGCTGATGCGATCGTCGCTCGCCACTCTACCCCGCGCGAACGCGCTAGTCCTTGGAGATCGGCGTGTAGTGGATCGTCTGGACCTGGATGCGGCCGTCCCGGATCAGGTAGGAGTCGGCGCCATCGTCGATGCGGACCGTGTCCGACTCGGCGCGCCATTCGAGGAACCCGCTCTCCTCGAAGGTCTGGACGGAGAGGTAGTCGTAGTTCGCGCCGGGGATCTGCAGGCCGAGAATCTCGGCGGAGGCGCGGAGCGCGTCGCACCCCTGGAAGACGCCACTCTTGCAGAGGAGCGCGATGTCGTCCGCGTAGTTGTGCTCGAGATCGCCTTCGAGGTCCCCGGCCGCCCGGCGGCGCAGGTGATCGCGAAGAACCTCTTCGGTCGTGCGCTCGGTCATGGCATCGCTCCTGGCCTGATCGAGGGCCCGGCTTACCGTCGCAACCCCGCTCTACGGAGAGGGATGCAGGAAGCGGACCAGAGGCGCGCCGCTGGCGGCCGCCGCGGAGTCACGGTTGGGCCGCCAGCCAGCGGCGCACGTCCGGCTCGTGCTCCTCGTGGAAGTGGCCGAAGTAGCCGCCATTGACGAGCGCCGGGCCAAGCGCCTGCCCTTCCAGCCAGGGGAAGCGCCCGGGGTCGTTCAGCGCCTCGTCGGGGAGCATCTGCACGATTTCGGCGAGGCGGGCGAACGACTCGCGCGACTCGCCGATCACCTCGCCCAACAGCCGGTCCTCGTTGATCTCATGGATCCAGGCATTGATCTCGTCGTCGGTCGTCCGGTTTGCCGGCCAGACTGGGGGTGGCTCGGGTTGGCCGTTGGCGGCCGCTTCCAGACGCTGCAGCCAGCGTGCCCGCCAACCGGTGAGATGGGCGGTGAGGTCCTTGAAGGACCAATCGCCCATCGGTCCCGGCTCGAGCATGCGCGCCTCGCCGATCTCGGCCAGGAGATCCTCCCAGGCCTGCCGCTCCCGGTCGATCGCGGCGAGGACTTCCCCTTTCGTCGGCATGGTGGTGGACGTCATTCCCTGCTCCTTCCCGGTTGCGCGCGGTATCGAAACGACGCTGTTCGCAACGATCGTGCCGCCGTCATCCGGCTGGGGCGGGGATGCGTGGCGGCGAGGACCGGCATCGCCGGTAGAACGCGACACGCGAATGCTGGTGAGATCGTTGGCGTGAGCGCGCCGCCCGGGCGCCAAGGTCCTTCGCTCCGCTCAGGATGCCACCCTACTTGGGTCACGGCATTCGAGGTGACACCGGTATGCACGTCTCACCTGACGAGCCACACGGTGAGAGGCGGTTACTCCAGCGGCATGGCGGCGAACTGCCGGAAGGCGGACGCAACGGCGGGGATGATCAGGTCGAGGAGTTGCTGGCCGCGCTCGGTGGTCGCCGCGTGGGGGCTGTCGGTGTGGCCGTCGATCTGGCGCCAGAAGCCGTGGCGCTCGGCGCGGAACGGGGTGGCTGGGGTACCGGCCCGGGCCAACGCATCGGCATCGCGGCGCGGCAATGGCCCGACGAGGTCGGGCCGCAGCGCGAGGATGACCGACGTCTCGAAATCGCCAGCGTGGCCCGGGAAGCGCCCACCCAGCACGTCGCGTGACGCCGAGCTGGCCAGCACCTCACGCGCGAGATCCCAGTACGAGGCGGCAGCGATGTTCACCGGGTAGCGCAGCACCAGATCCCGGGCCACGAGCTGGACCACCTCGTGGTTCCCGCCGTGGCCATTGAGGATGAAGAGGCGGCGAAAGCCGCTGGTGATCAGCGACTCCACCATGTCGGCGAGTGCAGCATAGTAGCGGTCGGTTGCCAGGGAGATCGTCCCGCCGAAGGGGAGGTGGTGGTGCGACGAGCCGAAGGGGAGGGTCGGCGCGACGATCGCGTCGAGATCGGGCCGCGCCTGCCGCGCAGCCTCGCGCGCGATCGCCTCGACGATCAGGACGTCGGTGCCGAGCGGCAGATGCGGGCCGTGCTGCTCGGTTGCCCCGACGGGCAGGACGAGCAGGGCGTCGGCGGCGCGGGCGGCGGCCTCGCCACGGTTCAACTCGTGCAGCAGGAGGCGCGGCGTCTCCGGTGCGTTGTCCGCGTCTTCTGGCATCACGGCCCTTCCTGTCGGGCGGCCGCGCGGCCTCGGTGGAGCATCAGGCCAGGCCGAGCAGGCGCAGGCTGTCGCGGTGCAGGATCGCCTCCATCTCCCGCTCCGGAACGCGGGGCAGCGCGGTCCCTTCGGTGATGGCGTTGACCGTCCCGAGGGCGTCCATCGTCTCGTTCGGCGTGGCGATGGGGAGATCGGAGCCGAAGAGGAGCTTCCCCATCACGCCCCACTCATGGGCGAGGCGAAAGGCGTTGTAGTACGACCAGGGGCGGTAGAACTGCGCCGAGATGTCGGCGTAGACATGCGGGTGCTTGCGGATGACGGCGATGCAGTCGGCCTGCCACGGGTGCGCCATGTGGGCCAGGATCATACGCAGCTCGGGGAAGGCCATCGCCACCCGGTCGATGTGCCGCGGATGGGCGTAGTCGAGGTCGGCGAACCGGTTCGGCGAGGTCCCCTGGTGGAAGAGGATCGGCAGGCCGAGCTCCTCCGCGCGGCGAAAGACGAGAAACGCCTCGGGGCCGAGCGGGTCGAAATTCTGGTAGTTCGGCCCCAGCTTGACGCCGCGCAACCCCAGCTCCTGTGTCGCGCGCTCCATCTCCACGAGCGCGCCGGGGTCGTGCGGGTGGACGCTGAGAAAGCCGATCAGCTTGTCGGGATAGGCGCGGACGAAGGCGGCGGTGTCGTCGTTGACCTCGCGCGCCGCGTACATAAGATCCCATGGCTCGTTCTCGACGCGGGGATCGGCGGCGATGTTGAAGACGATGGCGCGGTCGACTCGCTCGAGCGCCGCCATCTGCTCGGCCCAGGTGAGCGAGGTCGGCCGCGCCTGATCGGGGCGCCAGGCCGCGTTGACCGCGCCATCGGCCGGCGCGGCCTCGCGGTGTCTCGGCGTATGGGTGTGGACGTCGACGATCATCGCCCGTGCCCCGCTCGCGCTTACAGGACGCCGAAGCGGTCGTAGACGTCGCGCAGCATCGCCCCTTCGCGGAGCATATCGCGGCTCGCGTTCTCGCTGGTGACCTTCTTGTGGGCGGCGGTGACGACCGACTCCAGCCGGTCGGGTGGGATGACGACGATGCCGTCGAAGTCGCCGAAGATGATGTCGCCCGGGTTGACGACGACCCCGCCGACCTCGACCGGGCAGCCGAAGTCGATGACCTTCGAGCGCGAGGAGGAGTCGACCGGGCGGAAGCCGGTGGTGAAGACCGGGAACTCCATCTCCATGATGCGCAGGGCATCGCGGGTGTGGCCGTCGATCGCGCAGCCGGTGGCGCCCCGGGCGATGGCGGCTGTCGAGAGGAGCTCCCCCCAAAAGCAGGTGCGCCGCGAGCGGTTGGTCGAGGCGACCAGCACGTCGCCCGACTGCAGCGCGTCGACCGCGGCGATCTCGAGCTTGTACGGCTCGTCCGGCGGCTCGTAGACATCGGTGGTCAGGACGGTATGGGCGCGCCCGATAAGGCGCATCCTCGGTGAGAGCGGGCGGAGCCGCTCGTCCATCGCCTGATGCCGCAGCCCCTCGGCGTCGAGGATGTCGGAGACGACCGCGACGTAGAGATCGTTGCGCATGATGTCGAGGAGACGCTCCTGCTCCTCACACGCTCGCTCGTTCATGACCCCTTCCTTCCCCGGCCCGCGCGACCCTGCGCGCCGAACAGCGCCGCCGTGAACGAAGCCGGCGCCAACTATTGCAGAATGCGGCAGACGTTCCGCAACGCACCGCGACGGCTTCCTGGCCCATCGCAACGATGTTCGCTTCCCGTACCGAGAGTTGCATTCTGTTCATTCTCGGAACATGCTAGTGGTGATGGGCTCCGAAGTCAATGGCGAGCCGGCCAGGAGTTGGAGTCGCCTCACAGCCGCGACTCCTATAGGCGTTTTGCCATGAGGATATCCGGCTTGCCCGGCCCGTTGGCGTCCGGGATCAGGCCGACGACGGTGAAGCCGAGCGCGCGATAGAAGCCGACCGGGTGCCCGAACGATGCCAGCCGCGCGGCGTGCGCGAGCGGGTCCGGGAAGAGGTCGACGCCGCCGGCGCTCGTCCGCGGCGCGGGGCCATCGTCGTCCGTGCCGAGGTAGAGGGTGAGCGCGCCCCGCTCGCGGGCGCGCGCCTCCAGCGCCGTCACCAGCGCGCGGCCGACACCCATGCCCCGGGCGTCCTCGCGCATCACGAGCGGGTGCAGCTCCCAGGCGTGGCTGTAGTCGGCGATGCCGCCGACCCAGCCGAGAACCTCGTCGCCGGAGCGCGCCACGAGCGAGACGCGATCGGGCGCGAACGCCTCGCGCACGTTGGCGAGAGCCTCATCCGCGGTCGCCAACCAGTGCGGAAACGCGGCGGTAAGCAGCCCGGCGATCCGCGCGATTGCCACGGTATCGGCGGGGTCGAGGTCGACGATCGCGTAGCGATCGCTCATGCGCTCGGGGGCATCGCCGGCTCCTCAGAGACCGAGCGCTGCCAGGTATTCCCGGTTGCGGCGGGCGCTCTCCTTCGGGGTGCCCATCCCGGGCAGGACATCCTGCTCGACGACCGCCCAGCCATCGTAGCCCCGGCCGCGCAGCCAGCGCACCACGGCCGGGAAGTCGACGCCCCCTTGGCCAAGCTCGGAGAAGACGCCGGCGCGGATCGCCTGCACGTAGTCCCACCCCTCCTGCCTCGCGCGGCGGGCGATCTCGGGATTGTAATCCTTGAAGTGGACATACCAGATGCGGTCGCCCCAGCGGTCCATCGCCTCCAGCACCGAGGGACCACTCTCGCCGGCGCCATAGGAGTAGTGGCCGGTATCGAAGACGAGCCCGATCAGCTCCGGGTCGGTTTCGGCCAGGAAGCGGTCGACCTCGGCCGGGGTTTCGACGAAGCCGGCGGAGTGGTGGTGGAAGACGGAGCGGAGACCCGTCTCCTCCCGCACGGCGCGAGCGATCGCCTCGGCGCGGCCGGCAAAGCCGGCCCACTCCTCCTCCAGCAGGCCCATCTCCGGCGTGATCCGGCCCGCGTTGAGGGTGCGCATCGGGTCGGCGCCATTGTCGTCGGCGATGACGATGAACGGCCCCTTGCTCCGGTCGGTCTCCCGGGTCGCGGCGGCGAGGAGGCGCGCCACGCGCAGGGCATGCTCCCGGTCTTCCGCCAGCTTCTCCGGGTTGCGCAGGCGCGCGCCGACGTAGGAGCCGAGCAGCTCGAGCCCGCGGCGGTCGAGCTCCGCGCGCAGCGCGGCCGGCTCGGCCGGATAGAAGCCGTAGTCCCCTAGTTCGGTGCCGGCGTAGCCGGTCTCGGCGATCTCGTCGAGGACGACGTTGTAGGGGAGCGGCTCCTTCTCGAACCCCTCAAACTCGATGGCCCCCCAGGAGACCGGGGCGTTGGCGATGCGAATCTGGCTCATCATTCCTCCCGCCCTTTCCGCGGCGATCGACTTCGATCAGCGGGGCGGCGGCGTCTCCCGCTCCGCCTCTTGTCCCTCGGCAACGAAGGCCTGCCCCATCTCCTGCAGCATCGCACCGGCGCCGGCCTCGCTTGGCAGCATCCGCCCCACGCGCTCGTCATCAAGCCGCGCGAACTCTTCCAACTCGTGGCCGAGCGTCTCCAGGTCGTCACCGCCGGCCATCATCTGCACGACCTCTTCCCGGGTGACCTCCTGCTTGGAGAAGGTGCCGTACGAGCTCCCGCGATTGAGGATGGTGAAACGGTCGGCGACCGGGTAGGCGTGGTGGACGTTGTGGGTGATGAAGATGACGCCCAGGTTTCGCGCGCGCGCCTGGGCGATGTAGCGGAGCACGACCGCCGCCTCCTTGACCCCGAGGGCGGCGGTCGGCTCGTCGAGGATTAGCACCCGGGCGCCGAAGTAGACCGCCCGCGCGATCGCCACCGACTGCCGCTCGCCGCCGGAGAGGGTGCCGACGGCCTGCGCGGTGTCGCGGACATTGATGCCCATGCGCAAGAGCTCTTCGCGGCTGATGCGGTCGGCGGTCTCGACGTCGAAGCGGCGGAACGGGCCCCAGCCCGTCGTTGGCTCGGCCCCGAGGAAGAAGTTGCGGGAGATGCTCATCAGCGGGATCATCGCCAGGTCCTGGTAGACCGTGGCGATGCCGCGCGCCAGCGCATCGCGCGGCGAGGTGAAGTGGACCTCCTGCCCTTCGACGAGATAGCGGCCCTTGTCGGGCTGGTGGACGCCGGAGAGGATCTTGATCAGCGTGGACTTGCCGGCGCCATTGTCGCCCAGCAGGGCGTGGACTTCGCCGGCTTTGAGATCGATCGAGACATCTTCCAGGGCGACGACCGAGCCGAAGTACTTGGACGCGTGCTCCAGCCGCAGAAGTTCGGTGCCGCGCGGCACGTCGAGCCGGCGGCGCTCCTCCTGCTGCATCGCGTCCATCAGCGATGTGGCGGCAGCACTCATTCGCGCACTCCCAGCGCCCGATGGCGCACATAGCGATTGACGAGGACGGCGATGACGAGCATCGCACCGAGGACGGCGTCCTCCCAGCCGGGATCGATGCCGAGGAAGACGATCCCCTGCCGGACCATGCCGAAGATCAGCGCGCCGAAGACCGCGCCGACCGCGGAGCCGTAGCCGCCGGTCAGCAGGACGCCGCCGATCACCGCGGCGATGATGGCGGTGAACTCGGTGCCGGTGCCGCGCACCACGTCGGCGCTGCGCGCGCCGAGCACCTGGATCATCGCCACCAGCCACGCGGCGACCGCCGTGCCGATGAAGAGGACGATCTTGACCAGGTTGATCGGCACGCCGACGTTCCGCGCGGCCTGCGGGTTGCCGCCGACGCCGTAGATCCAGTTGCCGAACGGGGTCCGCAGCAGCACCCAGGTGGCGAGGGCGGCGATGACCAGCCACCAGAGGATGGCGATTGAAAAGCCGGCATTGCCGATCGTCAGCTTGCTGGCGAAGACGTCGCGGATGGCGTCGTAGCCGGGCAGGTCGCCGAGGCCGCTGACGACCGTCCGCCCCGTGACCAGGCGCGTGGTGCCGACGGTGACGCCGCGGATCATGAGCAGCGTGCCGAGGGTGACGATGAACGACGGCAAGCCGGTGGTGAGGACGAGCGCGCCGTTGAAGATGCCGAGCAGGATGGCGAAGGCGAGCGATGCCAGCATCGCCATCCAGACATTCCAGCCGAAATTGGCGGAGAGCAGGGCGAAGATGATGCCGCAGGCGCCGATCATCGAGCCGATCGACAGGTCGAACTCGCCGCCGATCATCAGCAGCGCGACCGCGATGGCGAGGATGCCGAACTGCGCGGCGACTTCCAGGTAGTTTGCCGTACCCCGGAGCGTCAGAAAGCCGCGGCCGCCGGCGGTCAGGGCGAAGAAGAGCCAGACGCCGACCGCGCCGGCGACCGCGCCCATCTCCGGCCGCATCAGCAGGCGGCGCAACGTGCCGGTCTTCGCGGCCTGCTTCTGGGCGGTGGGTGGCCGCGACGCCGCCTCGGCCTCGGCTCGTTGCGTCACCTGCATGGCGATTCCCTCGGTGTTGCCGCGTGGTCGTCGTCATTCGGCAGGGTCTGCCGCGTCTAGCGCGTTCCCTTCGCCGCAAGATCGATGACCTGCGCCGCGTTCTCCTTCGTCACGAAGCCGGGGCCGGTCATGATGACCGGGTTAGCGACCGTGTTGAGATTCGTGTTGTAGAGCGTCAGCAGCACGATGGGCAGATAGCCCTGCAGGTACTGCTGCGAATCGATGGCGAAGAGCATATCGCCCTTCTGGATGGCGTCGAGCACTTCGGGCGAGAGGTCGAACGTGGCGAGCTGGATCGTGCCGAGCTTGCCGGTGCCGCGCAGCGCCTCGAGTGCCGGCGCCGCCCCGGTCGGGCCGAGCGCGAGGATGCCGTCGATGTTCGGATTGGCGCTGAGGGCGGCCTCGATGCGCGACTGTGCCTCGCTCGGGTTGTTCAGGTTGACGGCGACAACCTCGACGGTGCCGTTCGTCTTCGCGAGGCCGTCGGTGAAGCCGCGGCAGCGGTCGTCGAGAGCGGCGTTGCCGATCTCCTGGTTGACGCAGAGGGCGGTGGTCACCCCGGCCGCGCCCATGCGCTCCCCGCCGCCGAGCCCGGCCTCGTACTCGGTCTGGCCGACGTGGTTGAGCATCCCCAACTCGGCGGCAACGTCGCTGCCCGAGTCGAGCGAGATCATCGGGATGCCGGCCGCCACGCCAGCCCGGATCGAATCGCCGAGGGCGTCGGCGTCGGGGATGGAAACGGCGATGCCGTCCGGATGCGACGCCACGGCGGCATCGATCAACTGCGACATCTGCACCATGTCGAAGGTGCGGGGCGCCTGATACTCGACCTGGACGCCCATATCCGCCGCGGCCTGCTTGACGCCGTTCTGGACCACTGACCAGTAGGGGTCGGAGGCCTGACCGTGGGTGATGACGAAGAAGCGAAGGTTGGCGCGGTCGTT
Source organism: Thermomicrobiales bacterium (assembly GCA_020853615.1). Lineage (GTDB taxonomy): Bacteria > Chloroflexota > Chloroflexia > Thermomicrobiales > UBA6265 > JACCXM01. The sequence continues at coordinate 11,927 of JADYYO010000138.1, read as the reverse complement.
GGCCTGCTGGCCGAAGGACTGCGCCGCGAACCCGACGGTGGCGATGACCACGACGCTGAGCAACGCGATCCATCGCGTTCCACGCTGCAACATGCCCGCAAATCTCCTGCCTGATGGCGCTGGTATCGGATCTCTGGCGATCCGTCGTCCTGACGACGAGTCGAGAGCGGTCCTCTCTGGAGCGTCTTCGTCGCTCACCAGCGTGCGCTGCCGGGAGCGAGAGCAGAATGGCGTGGGCGGCGCTCCATCGCCGGCGCTGGCGGCGCTCCCATCACCCGAGTGCGGGTGATGGGAGCGCGGGGGGAGGCGCGGCGCGGCCTCGTCGCTGGCTCGCCTCCCCCGACCACCGGACGGCGGCGCCGTGGCCGTGACGGGCTACCGGGTCCCCGCCGCCGCAAGGGCGATGACGCGCTCGGCATTCTCCTTCGTCACGAAGCCGGGGCCGGTCATGATGACCGGGTTGGCGACCGTGTTCAGGTTGGTGTCGTACAGCGTCAGGAGCACGATCGGCAGGTAGCCTTGCAGGTACTGCTGCTGGTCGACCGCGAAGAGCATCTCGCCGGCGGCGATCGCCTTCAGGACGTCCGGCGAGAGGTCGAAGGTGGCCAGCTTGATCGTGTCGAGCTGGTTGGTGCCGCGCAGCGCCTCGAGCGCCGGGGCGGCGCCGGTCGGGCCGAGGGTCAGCACGCCGTCGACATCCGGATTGGCGCTGAGGGCGGCCTCGATGCGCGACTGCGCCTCGCTCGGGTTGTTCAGGTCGACCTGAACGACCGTCGACTTCCCGCCCGACTTGGCGAGCCCGTCGGCGAAGCCGCGGCAGCGCTCGTCGAGGGCGACGTTGCCGACTTCCTGGTTGACGCACAGCGCATTCTTCACGCCGGCCTCGCCCATCCGCTCACCGGCGCCCACGCCAGCCTCGTATTCGGTCTGGCCGACGTGGTTGAGGACGCCGAGCTCCTTGGCGACATCGGCGCCAGAGTTGATGGAGATGACCGGGATGCCGGCCGCGACCGCCGCCTTGATCGAGTCGCCGAGGGCGTCGGCGTCCGGGATCGAGACGACGAGGCCGTTCGGCTTGGCGGCCACGGCGGCGTCGATCAACTGCGCCATCTGCACCATGTCGAAGGTGCTCGGCGCCTGATAGTCGACCTGGACGCCCATGTCCTTGGCGGCCTGGTTGACGCCATTCTGGACGACCGACCAGAACGGATCGGAGGCCTGGCCGTGGGTGACGACGATGAAGTGCAGATCGCCACGGTTGACCTCGCCCTGGCCCTGGGCGTGGGTGGCGAATCCGGCCATCGCGGCGAACGCGACGGCGAGTACGGCGACCAATCTCGCTATGCGATTCATGGGGTTCCTCTCCGCATATGCTACGGAACCGGATCAGCGTCGATCCGGCTTGCGAACTCACGGGTGGCGAACTCGCGCCGCTGACACTGCCTCCTTCCTGCGAGGATCCCGTGGCTGGGATCCCTGGCCGCGATCGAGCGCGTTGACCTCCGGAAGGCCGCGTGCGGCCCCCGGCAGCGCGTCAACGGCAGGCAACCCGCGTCGGCCGCGGTTCTGCCGGCACCGTGTGGCGCGCTGCGTGCTGTGGCACGGTCATGCCTTCGGCAGACCGATCCGGAGTGCGAGGATCATAGCGCACCCTTCCGGCTGCCGCTATGCGGGAGGGCCGACGCCCGCGTGCTGTGCCTGGACGTTCGGTTTGGGGAACCCTGGGCACGGCATGCCGTGCCCGGGCCCGCAACGCACCGGCTCCGTTTCGCCGGCAAGCCGCGTCTGCTAATCCCTCGACGGTCACGCCGTGACCGGGCTGCCCGCCACCTCGGCGAAGAACCCCTGCCGCTCCAGGTCGGCGCGCAGCGACTCCATCTGCGCGTCATCGAGCGAGACCAGCGGCGCCCGGCAGGGGCCGCAATCGACGCCGAACCAGCGCGTCATCGCCTTGAAGGCGGGCAGGCCGCCGTAGCCGGCGCATGTCTCGATCATGCGCGTGGCGATGAGCTGCGTTCGCCGCGCCTCGTCCAGATCGCCCCGCGAAAACGCCGCGAACATCCGCTGGTAGATGGGGGCGGCGAAGTTGTAGGTCGTGCCGACCGCCGCGCGGCCGCCCATGCTGACGCCGGCCAGCAGCATCTCGTCGGGGCCGAAGAAGACCTCCCGGTCCTCTCCCGCCCGCTCGATGCAGAGCGCGTAGGTGGCGACGTCGGTGTCGGTGAACTTGAGGCCCGCGAAGGTCGGAATCGCCGCCGCCGCGGCCGGCAGGAACTCGGTCATCGGCAGGTGGACGTGGCTGACCTCGGGGATGTGGTAGTAGTAGAAGCGCGTCTGCGGCGCCGTCGCCGCGATCCGCGCGCAGCAGTCGACCAGCTCCGGCACGCCGCGCGGGCGGAAGTAGAAGGGCGCGATCGCCGCCACTCCCGCCGCTCCGCTCGCCTCGGCGTGGGCCGCCAACTCGCCGGCCTCCCGCACGCTGGCGTGCCCGACATGGACGATGATCTCCAGATCGTCCCCCGCGACCTCGCACCAGCGGCGGGTGACCGCCATTCGCTCCTCGCCGGTCAGCGAGGCGCCTTCGCCGGTTGTCCCGCAGACGAACGCGCCACGCAGGCCATGCTGGCGCAGCCCCTCCGCCTGTCGCTCGATCGCCTCGAGATCGATGGAGCCATCGGGGTGCATGGCCGTGAATGTGGCCGCGATCAGCCCGAGCGAGTGGACCGGTGACGATTCGAGTTGCCGCGACATCTGCGCAATCCCTTTCCAGTACCGAATGGCTGTCGATGCTGCCGCCGTTCCTTCGCACGATTCTCCCCGCCGCGCCGAATCGTGCAAGCGGCCTGCCGTGGCGGCCCGGGCAGGGTAGAATAGGCTGTTTGTACCTGATGGAGGTTCATTCAGATGGCTTCGGTTTCGTCATTTGACGTGGTTTCCGATTTCGACCAGCAGGAGTTGAAGAACGCGCTCGACCAGACGCTGCGCGAGATCCACAACCGGTACGACCTGAAGGATACGAAGACGACGATCGAGGCGGGCGACAACCAGCTCACGATCAACACCGATTCGGAGTACACCCTGGGCGCGGTGCGCGACCTGCTCGAGTCGAAGTTCATCCGGCGCGGGCTCTCCCTGAAGATCCTCGACTACGGTCCGGAGGAGCCGGCCTCCGGCGCGCGCGTGCGGCAGGTCGTGACGCTCCGCCGTGGCATTCCGGAGGATCTGGCGAAGCAGATCTCGAAGAAGATCCGGGACGAGTTCAAGAAGGTGACGCCGCAGATCCAGGGTAACGCCGTCCGCGTGCAGGGCAAGAACAAGGACGACTTGCAGGCGGTCATCCAGGCCCTCAAGGCCGAGGATTACCCGGTCGCGCTGCAGTTCAATAACTATCGCTAAGAGCTATTGGCTGTTGGCTATCAGCTATTGGCTCGTTCTTGCTGCCTGACTGATAGCCGATAGCCAAGCGAAGGAACATCCGCAATGGCACGTCCCGCCGCGACTCGGCTCCTCGACTCCTCGACTCCTCGACTTCTCGACTCCGACAACCGCGCTTTCCACATCCTGACCCTCGGCTGCTCGAAGAACCGGGTCGATTCGGATGGGATGGATCATCTCCTGCGCATGCGGGGGATGACCGCCGTCGAGCGGCCGGAAGATGCGCGGGTGGTCATCGTCAACACCTGCGGCTTCCTCGGTGCGGCGCGCGACGAGTCGGTGGCCGCGATCTCCGAGCTGCTCGATCGCCGCCAGGAGGACCAGGTCGTCATCGCCGCCGGCTGCATGCCGGCGCTCGGCGACTACCGGAACGACATCCCCGCTGGCGTCGATCACGTCCTGACGACGCGCGAGTGGTACCGCATCGGCGATGTCGTCGGCGGGCTGCTCGGCGAGGCGATCGAGCCGGAGGTCGCCGGCTGCGAGGGGATGTTGACCAGCTTCAGTCGGGCGCAGTCGGGCCCCTCGGCCTACGTCAAGGTCGCCGACGGCTGCGACCACGCCTGCGCCTTCTGCACCATCCCCAGCATCAAGGGGGGGCAGATCAGCAAGCGGCCGCTGCATGTGCTGCAGGAGATCGTCGATCTCGTCAACCAGGGGACGAAGGAGATCGTCCTCGTGGCGCAGGACACGATCCGCTACGGCGCCGACCTCGGCATCAAGCATGGCCTGCCGAGCCTGCTGCAGCAGATCGTGGAGGGGGTGCCGAATCTCCCCTGGCTGCGCATGCTCTACATCTACCCCAGCCCGCTGACGCTGCGCATGGTCGACGTGATGGCCGAGCACGACGCGCTCCTTCCCTACCTCGACATGCCGATCCAGCACGCCGACACGACCGTGCTGCGCAACATGAACCGGCCGAGCAACATCGACATGACCCGCCGCCTGATCGACCACGCGCGGGCGAAGATGCCGGACGTGGTGATGCGCACCACGCTGATCGTCGGCTACCCGGGCGAGACGGACGCGCAGTTCCAGACGCTCCTCGAGTTCGTCGAGGAGCAGGAGTTCGACCACGTGGGGGTTTTCACCTACTCGCCCGAGCCGGGGACGAAGGCGGTGACGCTCGATCTCCCCGCCGTGCCGGCCGAGGTGGCCGAGGCGCGGCGCAACGCCATCATGGAGGCGCAGCAGGGGATCTCGCTGCGCAAGAACCAGGCGCTGGTCGGGCAGCGCTTGCAGATCCTCATCGAGGCGGTCGGCGAGGCGGAAGACGAGGCGGGGAACACCGAGCCGATCGCTGTCGGCCGGGCCCGGCGTCACGCGCCGGAGGTCGATGGCCTCGTCTTCGTGCCGGGCGCACTCCCGGCCGGCTCGCTCATCGAGCTGGAGATCGCGGAGGCGGGTCCGTATGACCTCTGGGCGCATCCCCCGGGGGAGACGGCGGCGCGGGCGCACCGTCGCGCCGTGGCGGCGGGAGGACGGCGTCGACGCGTTTCAGCAGTTCGCTCTCGAGGGGCGACCCGACCGGAAAGACGCGGACAGGGGGCGCGGGCGCCAATGGCCACGCTCGCTGGAACAGAACCCACTGGTCGGGCGTAGCCCCGATCCCTTCTTCCAAGCGGGAGGTGAGGATCGCCATGCCGGCGGTGACGTCGGCGTCGATGTCGCGCGTCCGCGGCACCGTGAAGGGCTCGCCCAGCCGGATGTGATGGCTGCCGTCGACGCGGTAGGGGAACATGGGCACGACCAGGGCGTCCGTGTCGCGCGCGATCCGGATGGCGCCGGGGGGGAGCGTCGTCTCCCGGCCGAAGAAGGTGACCGGCACGCCGTTCTGGAAGAAGTCGTAGTCGGCGACGAACCCGGCGATCTCGCCTCGGCGCAAGGCGCGGATGACCTGCCGCACCCCGGCCGGGGTCGGCTCGACCATCGTCACGTTGTGGCTGTGCCGCAGATGGGTGACGGCGTCGAAGAGAAAGCGGGAGGTGGTGCGCCCGGTGATGACGGTGAGGGGCACTCCCTGCGCCGCGATCGCGTGCCCGACCAGGTCGAAGGCGCCCATGTGGGCGGTGGCAATGATCACCCCCTGCCCGCGTCGCGCCGCCTCCGCGAAGATCGCCAGATCCGCGTCGGAAATCTTGACCAGCCGTCGTAGCTGCTCGGGCTTCAGGTGGCGGAGGCGGAGCAACTCGCCGAAATTGCGCGCCGACATGCGGAAGATCCGGCGCGCCATCGCCTCGAGCAGCGGGTCCGGCGTGCCCAGCCCCATCACCTGGCGCAGATTGGCGATCACGTTCGCCCGGTAGACCGGGGTCAGCCGGATCCAGACGATGCCGGCGAGATCGGCGATGCCGTTGCGGAGCCAATCGGGGAGCCACGAGGTAATACGGGAGAGGGCGTTGGCGATCCGGATCGAGAGCCGCTGCCGCCGCGCGCGGGGCTGCTCGCGGCGGAATCGGTCGCTGGGCCGGCGCGAGGCGCGGATGCCTGGCCGCTCCTCGGGAGCGGGCCGGGACTCCTGTGCCGTTCCCGCCTCGCCGGGCCCGGACGCCGGCGTCATCGCTCCGCGGGGCCGGGAGCGATACTGCTCCGGTCGTCGCGCTGCCGCATGTAGGGCATGGCGTCGACGATGACTGGCAGCCCGCGAATGAGGAGGAGCGCGACGGCGAGCCCGACGTTGATCCAGCCGAACCAGCGGACAACATCGATGCTGTAGAGCTTGTCGAGCCAGGTGCCCGCGGCTTCGGGCTGAGCGTAGCCGACGAGCCCCGTCAGGAAGATGAAGGCCGCTGCCTTGACATAGCCATAGAGCCCGCGCATGAAGCGGCCCGCCGTCAGCCAGCGCGTGATCGGCGAGCGCATCATGTTCTTCTCGCCGAAGGCGGTCATCCCCTCGCGGTAGGACATGGAGCGGACAGCGTCGACGATCCCGCCGCGGACGATGACGAGGAAGGGGACCCAGAGGGGGATGACCCGCTCCCAGGCGAAATAGACCCAGAGGACCGTCTCCACGATCCTGTCCCCCGCGATGTCGAAGACCGCGCCGAAGGGGGAGGTCGAGCCGCGCTTGCGCGCCACCCAGCCATCGAGGCCGTCGCCGGCGAAGACAACGCCGAGCAGGACCATGGAGAGGAGCGCCAGATCGACCGGCCGGAAATGGATCATGGCGATGACGACGAAGAGGAGGATGAGGCGGGCGATGGTGATGAGGTTGGCCATCTCAGGCGTCGCTACCCTCCGCGGCTCGCGGTCGCGCTCCGCGCGGGGCATCCAGACGCGGATTTGGCCGATTATCCCCCCCGGCGGCGTTTCGCTCAACCGGGGCTGAGCCGCGCCGCCTCATTCGCGCGCGCCGAGCTCGTCTTCCTCAGCCACAAAGGCCGCCGCCCGCGTCCGCTCGGCGCGCTGGCGCAGCAGCTCGGCCGTGAGCAGCACGACGATCGAGAAGGCGATCAGGATCGTGGAGACCGCCGCAATGGTCGGGTCGATCTCCTGGCGCAGGCTGTCCCACATCTTGCGGGGCAGTGTGACCGCCCCCGAGCCGCTGACGAAGAGGGCGACGAGCAGCTCGTCGAAGGAGGTAATGAAGGCGAAGAGCGCCCCGGCGAAGACCCCCGGCCGGATGATCGGCAAGGTCACTCGGCGGAAGGTCTGCCAGCGGTTGGCGCCGAGGTTCATGGCGGCGTATTCGAGCCGCTCGTCGAACCCCTGCAGCGTCGCGGAGACATTGGTGACGACGAAGGGGAGGGCGAGGCAGGTGTGGGCGAGGATCAGGCCGACCGGATTGCCGACCAGCCGCACCTGCGCATAGAAGAAGTAGACGCCGATGGCGACGATGATGCCGGGGACGACCAGCGGCGAGACGATGAAGGAGTTGACCGCGCCCTTGCCGGGGAACCGGCCGCGCACCAGCGCCAGGGAGGCCGCCGTGCCGAGCGCGGTTGCCAGAATCGCCGTCGCGATGGCGACGCGGATGCTGAGGAGGGTGGCCGGCACCCAGCCGGGCCGGTCGAAGTAGTTCTGATACCACTGCAGCGACCAGCCCGGCGGCGGGAACTGCAGATACTTCGCCGAGCTGAAGGAGACCGGCGCCACAACGAAGACGGGGAAGACGAGATAGAAGAGGATGATGCCGACGAAGATCCAGAGGATGACGCTGCCGGCCGAAACGGACGCGCGCACCCTCGGTCGTGTCCGCGCGCGCGAGGCTGCCTGAGCCGGGGAGAGGGGTCGCGTGGGTGAGGTCGCGGTCATGTGCGTGCCGATCCAAAGACGCGCTCGACGCCGAGGACGCGGGTGAAGAGCGCATAGATGCCGAGGGCCAGGATCAGGAGCACGAGCGCCAGTGCCGCGCCGAAGCCCCACTTCAACAGGCTGATCTGCTGCTGGATCAGCATCGAGACCATCACATCCTTCTGGCCGCCGAGCAGCGCCGGGGTGATGTAGAAGCCGAGGGAGAGGATGAAGACGAGGAGGCACCCCGCGGCGACCCCCGGCAGGCTGAGCGGCAGGAAGATGCGCCGGAAGACGGCCGAGGGCGGCGCGCCGAGGTTCCCCGCCGCGCGCAGCAGATTGCGGTCAATGCCGCGCATGACGGCGTAGAGCGGCAGGATCATGAAGGGGAGCATGATATGGATCATGCCCAGATAGACGGCCAGCCGGGTGTTGAGCAGGACTAACGGCTCGGTGCGAAGCCCGGCGGCGAGGAGCGCCTCGTTGATGATCCCCTCCTTGCCGAGGAGGACCATCCAGGCGTAGGAGCGGACGAGGATGCTCGTCCAGAAGGGGATGAGGACGAAGATCATCAGCAGGTTCGCCCGTGATGCGGAGACCGAGGAGAGCGCGTAGGCGACCGGGTAGCCGAGGAGGAGGCTGACAATGGTGACGACGGCCGCGATCTGCAGCGTGATCCAGAAGACCCGGATGTAGGCGTTCATCGGGATCGAGAGACCGAGGAACTCGACCGTGCTGCGCGCGGTGACCAGCGGCTCGAAGTTCTGCAGGCCAGGAACCGGATCGTAGAACGCGCGGGTCAGCATCGCCGCCACCGGATAGCCGTAGAAGGCGATCAGGAAGACGACCGCCGGGAGGAGCAGGAGCACGTAGCGCCACTGCTCCCGCCGGCGCAGATGCTGGAAGCGCGCGACCTGACCCTCACGGTCGGCGCCTTGCAAGTCATGTGTCAACGCGGCCACTGGCCCATCTCCCGCATGCGGCGACGGCGAAATCAGACGAGCCGGCAGTCGTCGACGCTCCAGCCGACGCGAATGGCGTCGCCCCGATTGAAGCTCTGCACGCCGGAGCGGTTCTGCGCCTTGAGCACCAGGCGTTGCCCCCCCGGCAGGGCGACGACATAGCGGCGCATTTCGCCGACGAAGACGACGTCGGCAACCGTGCCGTCGACCGTGTTCAGGTGCGAGCTGGCGCCATTATCGTGGGCGATGATCTTTTCCGGGCGGACCGTGAGCGCCACGGGCGATCCTGCGGCGATACCCGGCTTCAGCGGCGCGCGCAGCGAGCCGAGACCCGGGGCCTCGACGTAGCCGATGGCGCCGTCGGCCCGCGCCAGCACGCCATCGATGAAGTTCGACTCACCGATGAATGTCGCCACGAAGCGCGTCTCCGGCTCGTCATAGAGGTCCGTTGGGCCGCCACACTGCTCGATGCGGCCATTGTTCATGACGGCGATCCGGTCGGACATGACCAGCGCCTCTTCCTGGTCGTGCGTGACGTAGATGATGGTGACGCCGAGCTTGTCGTGCAGCGCCTTGATCTCGAGCTGCAGATGCTCGCGCAGCTGCTTGTCGAGCGCGCCGAGCGGCTCGTCCATCAGGAGGACGCGCGGATTGAAGACGAGCGCGCGCGCGACGGCGATGCGCTGCTGCTGGCCGCCCGAGAGCTGCTTCGGGTAGCGGCCCTCGTAGCCGGGGAGCCCGACCAGCTCCAGCACGTCGCGCGTCTGCCGCGCGATCTCCGAGCGGCCGATCTTCCGCATCTGCAGCGGGAACGCGATGTTCTCGCCGACGGTCATGTGCGGGAAGAGGGCGTAGTTCTGGAAAACCATCCCGATGTTGCGGCGGTACGGGGGCACCGCCGCAATCGGGTCGTCATCGACGTAGATCTCGCCGGCGGTCGGAATCTCGAAGCCGGCGAGCATCATCAGGGAGGTCGTCTTGCCGGAGCCGGATGGCCCCAGCAGTGTGACGAACTCGCCCGGAGCGATATCGAGCGAGACCTCGTCGACCGCGATCACCGGGCCGTAGCGCTTCTCGATGCGATCGAAGAGGACGCGCGCGCCGAGCCCCCCGATCTTCTCCGGCGTCCGTACCTGCGCTGCCACCGTCATACCGCGGCCTCGCACGCGACATCGACGGAGGATAGAAACTGGTCACTCATGCGGCCCGACGCCTCGCTCCTGATGATTCAGATGCTCCATGTCGTGCGGCGTAGTCTACTCCAAGATCCACTCGTTCCAGCGCTCGATCACCGACTCGCGGTTTTCCGCCCACCATTGCTCGTCGCGTAGGAAGAGCTTCGGCCGCAGCTCTGGCGCCGTTGGTAGCCGCGCGAGCTGGTCCGCCGGGATCAGCTCCGCCGCCTTGCTGTTGACGAAACCATAGGGGATCAGCATCGAGAAGCGAGCCTGCGGCGCGGGAAGCGTGCAGAACGCGCAGAACTTGAGCGCATTCTCCCGGTTGGGCGCGCCCTTCACGATCGCCCAGTCGTCCTCGGCGAGAAGACCCTCGTTCCACTGGATGTCGACGGGGGCACCCGCTTCCTTCACCGGCGTGATCCGCCCGTTGAAGGCGACCGCGAGGGGAACCTCGTTGTCGGTGAGCATCTGCGCGGGCTGCGCGCCGGCCTCCCACCACTTCACGACGTGCGGCTTGATGCGATCGAACGAGGCGAAGGCGCGATCGATGTCGATCGGATAGACCTCGTCCATCGGCACGCCATCGGCGATGACCGCGCCCTCGAGGAAGGGGAGTTGCGCGGCCGCGGGCATGGTCCGGCTACCGGGGAAGGCCTCGACATCCCAGAAGTCCTTCCACCCTTCCGGCGCATTCGGGAAGGCGTCGGTGCGGTAGGCGAGGATCTCGGCGAAGAGCACCATGGCGAACGAGTCCGGGCGCATGAGCGCGGCGTCGAGATTTGCGGTGTCGAAGAGGGAGTAGTCCATCTCCTCCCAGTAGCCATCGAGGGCGAGCACATCGCCGCGGCCGAGCTGAACGACGTCCCACTCGACGTTGCCGGTATCGACCATCGCCTTCACTTTGGAAGGATCCGGTCCGTCCGCGACCGTCACGGTGATGCCGGTCATCTCCTGGAAGGGCTCGATGTAGGCCTTGAGTTGGGCATCGAGGACCGCGCCACCCCAGGACGCCACCACGACGTTCCCGCTCCCCTTCAAGGCGGCGGGGATTGCCGGAATCTCCGGCAACGCCACCGGTGTCGCCTCTTGCGCTGACGCCACGCTTGAAAGGGCGCGTGGCCCGAGGAGGGCCACGCCGGCCGCGGCTGCACCATACCGGCGCACGAGTTCTCGTCGGGTCAGTCCGCGCTGGATCATGGTCTCGTCTCCTGTCTCGTTCCCCTGCCGTGGGGCGGATGGCGACTGGCGGCGTCGCGCAAGCGCGAGAGGCCGGACGCTCTACTGCTACCGGGCCTCGATCGGCTCGAGGGCCGGCACGAGATCGAAGGTGCGTTGCGGGCGAGCGACAGGCGCTGCCCAGCGGACCGCGTTCCGGATAACGCGGCCGATTGCCGGGTCGTAGTAGGTTGGGTGCCGCTCGTGCCCCGGTCGGAAATAGAAGATCTTGCCGGCGCCACGGCTGTAGCAGGCGCCGGAGCGGAAGACCTCGCCACCGGCGAACCAGCTCACGAAGACCAGCGCCTCGGGGGCGGGGACGTCGAAGTGCTCCCCGTACATCTCCTCCTCGGGCAGCTCGATGTACTCCCCGATCCCCTCAACAATCGGATGGGTCGGATCGACGACCCAGAGGCGCTCCTTCTCTCCATCGGCGCGCCACTTCAGGTTGCAGGTCGTGCCCATCAGCGCCTTGAAGAGCTTGGAGAAGTGGGCCGAGTGGAGGACGATCAGCCCCATGCCGTCGAGGACGCGCCGCCGCACCCGCTCGACGACCTCGTCCGCGACCTCGTCGTGATGCATATGTCCCCACCAGACGAGGACGTCGGTGGCGGCGAGGGCATCGTCGGTCAGTCCATGCTCTGGCTCATCGAGCGTGGCCGTCCGGACCGTAACGTCGCCATCCTCCCCCAGGAGATTCGCCAACTGCGCGTGAATACCGTTCGGATAGACCTTCGCGATCCGCTCCTCCTCCCGCTCCTGCCGATATTCGTTCCAGATGAGCACGTTGATCGGTGAACCCACGCGACCTCCTCGATCTCCATCTCGCATACGCGACGACTGGCCTGATCCGGAGTCTGAACCCTCAGGTAACCGGAGAGTCAATGGGCGTGGGCTATTGGCT
>JADYYO010000137.1 GCA_020853615.1 Thermomicrobiales bacterium | reverse complement strand
GCGGCGTGATGATGCGGCCGCGGTTCGTGTAGTCCTCGGGGTTGGCCGAGGCGACGACCAGGACGTCGAGCGGCAGGCGGATCTTGTAGCCGCGAATCTGGACATCGCGCTCCTCCATGACGTTGAGAAGGCCGACCTGGATCCGCTCGGCGAGGTCCGGCAGCTCGTTGATGACGAAGACGCCCCGGTTGGTGCGCGGGATCAGGCCGTAGGAGATCGTCAGCTCGTCGGAGAGATAGCGTCCCTCCGCAACCTTGATCGGGTCGACCTCACCGATCAGGTCGGCGATCGTGGTGTCGGGGGTCGCCAGCTTCTCGCCGTAGCGGCGATCGCGGCCGATCCACTCGATCGGCGTCCCGTCGCCGCGCTCGGCGATCAGGTCGCGCGCGTAGCGGGAGACCGGGTTGAACGGGTCGTCGTTGATCTCGGAGCCGGCGACGATCGGGATCGCCTCGTCGAGCAGGTTGACCAGACTGCGCGCGAGGCGCGTCTTCGCCTGCCCGCGCTCGCCGAGGAGGATGATGTCCTGCCCCGACAGAATGGCGTTTTCGACCTGCGGGATGACGGTGCGATCGTAGCCGACGATGCCAGGGAAGAGGTCGTCTCCACGGCGCATGGCGACGATCAGGTTGGCGCGCATCTCCTCGCGGATCGAGCGGGAGGCGTAGCCGGAATCACGGAGTTCGCCGAGGGTGGCGGGTCGGGAGTCGACGTCGCTCACGGGTAATGGATCCTCTCACTTGTCCAGCGCGTGGAACAGTGGCATGGGCCAGTGAAGAACGCGGAGGGTTAGCGGCACGGCGCGGCACGCCGTGTCACCCATGATGCTACACGCGAGCTTCGTCGCGGCTCAAGGCGCAGCGGGCCGGTCAGGTGTCCGACCGTGGCATGCCGAACCGTCAAACCGGAGCGATGCCGTCCGGGAGCTTCGCGATTTGGCCGCCGCGAAGATCGGTAAGGAGCTGGGCTCGCCGCGCGATTTCGGCTAATGGAAAGGGGTGTCGGTTTGGGGAGAAGGCAGTGGGGGGCTCATGGGATATGTCGCCAGCGGTGCATATGCCAACACTCCACTCCTCGATCACCACCCCATCTCTGCTGGGCGTCAGGCCCCACACGCCCGCCACGCGGCGGCCGCTTTCGACATCGCCGGTTCGCTCCAAGAGGGCGACCAGGTCGAAGGCGGCGACCTCGGCCACCGGTATCCGCAGCGGACTCCCGGCGAGCATCGAAACGAATTGCGCGGCCGACTCCGCGTGCGCCGTCGCCAGCAACATGTAACCGGTCGCTCTCGCGGCGAGCGCTCGTCGGACCGCTGGCCCCCAGAGATAGACCGGCAGATGCGGACTGATCTCGTTGATCAGGAGGGCAGCGTCTCCGGGAGCGATGGCCGGGTCGTCGAGAAACGCGAACGTTTCGAAGCCGCCGCGGAGGTAGAGCCGCCTCATCCCCTCTGGCAGCATCGCGCAGAGTGCGGTCAGGAGCGTGGTTTTGCCGGCGCCGCTCGGCCCGGCGATGACGGCGAGCGAGCGCCGCCGCGCCAGGGCAGCCCAGATGAGCGCCGCCTGCTCCGGGTCGATCGTGCCGTTACGGAGCAGATCGGCAAGCGGCCGGTCGGGCCGCTCCTGCCATCCGGGTCCCCACCAGAAGAACGGCTCGTCGTAGCGGGTGCTGGGGCGCATCGCGCTCCTTCTGGCGGCGACCCCTCGGCCGCGCCCCGAGGGCCCCTATTCCGGTTCGACCGCGGCGACGAATGGCAGATCGCGAAACGCGCGCCAGCGGTCCAGGCCAAAGCCCGCCAATGGTACGTCGGGAGCCGCGAATCCGCGGCACGAAGGCATTATGTCCAGAACGTGTGCCGCTTCGCGGTCAAGTAGCGCGCAGACGTCGACGCCGGCCGCCCCGTGCCGCCGCAGCCATCGCTCCAGAAAGGTGGCGCTCAGTCCTGTGCTGAGCACCTCCTGCACGATCGTGACGTGCCGCCCGGCAACCGCGGCGGCCGGCAGGCGCGACACGCGTGCTCGCGGGCTCGCGCCGTGGTCGGAAACGGAGGTCAGCTCGACCCGATCGATGTCGACGGCGCAACCCCGCGAGCGCACTCTCTCGCCGAGCGTCGAGAGAAACCGGGTCGAGCCGGCGCCAACGCCGAGGAGCAGCGGGCGCCCGCACTGCCTGGCCGTCAGGTCGGGCTGCCAGGACGCGATCAACTGATCCGCCAGATCGCCGACCCGGCGCGCGATCTCGTCCTCGGTGAACAGGAGCGTCCCGAGCTTCCCCTCCCGCCGCACATCAGGACCATAAGCGTCCTGCAGACGTTGGACATCGCGCAAGTAGAGGATTCGGCAACGAATGTTCGGGTAGCGCTCGCGCAGCTTGCGGAATTTCCGGTTCTTCCGGGTCACGAGGCGCTGGCGCATCGTCGTCAGCTCGAGATAGAGGTCATGGTCGGGGAGATAGAAGTCGGGAGTGACGTACTCCTGCCCCGGCCTATCGCCATCGCCGCGGAGCGCGAAGGTGGTCGGTTCGTAGGCCCAACGGATGCCGTAGAAGGTCAGCAGGCGCGCCAGTTCGCTCTCGGCCGGGTGCGCGAAGCGCTCCTGATCCGGCTGCAGCAGCCAGCGCCATGGCGGTAGTGATTCCTGGGTCGGGGCCTCTTGCCGGCCGCCGGTCTGGCCGCCGGTCGCGTCTGTCGATGTCATGCGCGTAGACCTCGCGGCCTCGCGCGATTCCGTCGTGGCCCCGGACATGAGCCCCCCGTGCCACGCGCCATCAGCCGGCTGTTGCCGGTTGCTGCCGCCGTGACTGAATGCCGGATGGTTGTGCGGGGTGCGCTAGCATTCTGGCACTGCTGCAGGCAGATCTCAACGGCCACGTTGGCACGGATTCCTGGGAGTTCTGGCGTCATTGCGCGGGTTTTATGCGCACGACGCCCGGCGGCGGACCGTGCCCGACCGGCGCATACGAACGCCGGGAAGCCGGGGTGTCAGGGCGTTTCCTCGGCCTCGTCGTCCAGGATTTCCATGTGCCCGGGTGTCAGGATGGAGAGGTGCGTAAACGCGGCGCCCGGCTCCGCGCCGTGCCAATGCCGGGTGCCCGCTGGGATCAGCGCGATGTCGCCCGGTTCGAGTTCGTGCCGCTCACCCTCGGTCGCCACATAACCCTTGCCCGCGGTCGCGATCAGGACCTGATCGGCGCCATGGCTGTGCGCGCGGTTCCGGGCTCCCTCCTCGAAGGTGACCGCCGTCACGCGCAGAAGGCTCGCCTGCGCGTCGTTCACGATCTCCTGAATCGCCACCGGCCCCTCGAAGATCGGATCGTCCGAAGGCGTCGCCCGTTCACGATCGACGCGGACGTGCCGGATCTGGTTCATCGCGACTATCCTCCTCTCCTGCGCCACTGGCGTGGCGCCGACGCAACCGCCCCAAGTATCGTGGAACCGCCATGCGACACCCCCGCCCTCACCTCCTCCCCGAAGAAGACGTGCTCGACGATCCGGACGACGACGACGAAGCGGATCCGACCGTGCCCGGCGACCTCTGGTATCGGCAGGGCTTCCCGCGCCGTATCAAGGCATGTGCGGGCGGCGCGTATACTTCCCGGCAGTCGGTCGATCCTCGGCTCGGTCAATTCCGAAGCTGAGAAGCAACTGGGAAGAGGGACGAATCTTCATGGCAGATGAGCAGCGAGGCCCGCGCGACGGCGAGGCGTACGACGTCGTTATCCTCGGCGGAGGCACCGGCGGCTACGTGGCCGCCATCCGGGCGAAGCAGCTTGGACTCGACGTGGCGGTCGTGGAGCGGAGCAAGCTCGGGGGCACCTGCCTGCACGAGGGGTGCATTCCGACTAAGGCCTTCCTCAAGTCGGCCGACGTCTTCGACGAGGTCCAGCGCTCGGCCGAGTTCGGCGTCGACGTCGCGGGCGACATCACCTTCAACTATCCGGCCGCGCTCGCTCGCTCGCTGAAGGTCGTCAGTGGCCAGTACAAGGGCCTGCAATTCCTCTTCGACAAGAAGTACCAGATCCCGGTCTTCGCAGGACGGGGCAAGATCGCCGGCCCCGGCACGATCGAGGTCACCCCGAACGACGGCAGCGCCCCAGTCGCGCTGAAGGGGCGGAACCTGATCATCGACACCGGCACGCGTCCACGGGCCATCAAGGACCTCCCCTTCGACGGCAAGCGGATCATCAACTCCGACCACGCCGTCGTCCTCGAGGAGCTGCCGAAGAGCTTCATCATCCGTGGCGGCGGTGCGGTCGGGGTCGAGTGGGCCTCGATCTACGGCCGCTACGGCTCGAAAGTGACTCTCGTGGGGCGCGTCGTCCCCGCCGAGGACGAGGAGGCGGGCACGCTGCTGACCCGGGCCTTCAAGAAGCAGGGGATCGACGTCTACCCGACCTCGCGGCCGACCGCCGAGGATGTGGAGGTCACCGACTCCGGCGTCCGCATGCGAGTGAAGGACAACCGGGGCAAGGAGGATGTCATCGCGGCGGAGGTTCTTCTGGTAGCGATCGGCCGACAGGGGAACGTCGAGGATATCGGCCTCGAGACGATCGGCGTCACGCACGAGAACGGCATCATCCCGGTCGACGCCATGATGCAGACGAACGTGCCGAACGTCTACGCCATCGGGGACATCAACGGCCAGCAGATGCTGGCGCACACCGCGATGCACATGGGCGTCATCGCCATCGAGCACATCGCGGGCCAGAGTCCCTACCCACTCGACATCCTCAACTCGCCGATGGTCACCTTCTGCCGGCCCGAGATCGCGAGCGTCGGCCTGACCGAGAAGCAGGCGGTCGAGCGGGGGCACAACGTCAAGATCGGCAAGTTCCCGATGCGGCCGAACGGCAAGGCGGTCATCGAGGGGGAGACGGAGGGGTTCACCAAGGTCGTCGGCGACGCCGACACGAACGACCTGCTCGGCATGACGATCGTCGGCCCGCACGCCACCGAGCTGATCGGCGGCGTCGCTATGGGGCGGCTCCTCGACGTCACGCCGGAGGAGATCGCCATGAGCGTCTACCCGCACCCGACTGTCTCCGAGGTGATCCACGAGGCGGCGCTCGATCTTCTGGGGCACGCCCTACACATCTGATGCAGACCAGCGAAAGCGCAAACGAGCCCGGCAGCGACCGCTGCCGGGCTCGTTCAATTCAGCCGCCTGTCGCGATCAGCGATTCAGTGCGAGCGCGGCCTCGAGGATCTGCCGGTCGCGCGCGAACGCCAGCTCCGGCAAGTCAGTCAGCGCGAACCAGCCCAACTCCGTCAGGTCGTCACCCGCGATGGCCTCGCCGCCGATGATCTCCCCCTCGTAGACGGCGAGGACGACCGTCTCCCCGGTGGTCGAAAAGAGGCCGATCAGACGGCCGATAGCGACATCGAGCCCCGCCTCCTCCCGCGCTTCCCGCCGCGCCGCGTCTTCGACACGCTCCCCGCGCTCGACGAACCCGGCCGGGAAACTCCACTTGCCCGGCTCGCGGGCGCTCGGCCCGCGCTTGCCGAGCAGCACCCGGCCGTCGCGCGCGATCAGCACGCCAGCGGCGAGTTTCGGGTCGAGATAGACCACCCGACCACAAGCGACGCAGACCGGCCGCGGGCGCCCATCGACGATCCGCGACTCGGTCTGCGATCCGCACTCGGCGCAGAATGACGATCCCAGCGCTGGCGGCGGAGCGTGGTCAATGTCGCTAGCGGAGGCCAAGCGACTTCCACGGGTTCGGCATCGGGCCGACCGGAACCTCGATCAGCGTCGGCTCCTCCGCGCGGATCGACTCCTCGATCGCGGAGCGGAGCGCGCCCGGGCTCTCCGCTCGCCTGCCGCTCACGCCGAACGCATCGGCGAGCTTCAGAAAGTCGGGGTTCAGCAGGTCGGAGGCGATGGTCCGCCCATCGAACTGCACCTGCTGGATGCGGCGGACGTTGCCGAAGGCGTCGTCGCTGAAGACGACGACAATCGCGGCGATGTCGTGCCGGGCCATCGTCGAGAGCTCGTTCAGGCAGAAGCCGAAGCCGCCGTCGCCGTTGATCGAGACGACCGGCCGCTCGGGGTGCGCCACCTTCGCGCCGAGCGCCGTCGGAAAGCCGTAGCCGAGCGTCCCCTGGTAGCCGGAGGTGATGTAGGTGCGTGGCTCGTAGACCGGGAAGGCGAAGTTCGCCCAGTAGCCGACCTGCGTCATCTCCGAGACGACGATGCCATCGTCCGGCAGCGCCTCGCGGATCGCCATCGCATAGTCGGCCTGCGGCAAGACCGCCCGCGCCCGGACCGCCACCCCCTCCTTGAGCGCCGTCAACTCCGCCGCGCGCGAGGGGCGCTCCCGGCCCTCGGCCTCGACGAGATCGGCGAGGGCGGCCAGGCCGGCGCGGGCATCCGCCTCGATGCCGACGGTCACGTCGTAGTTGCGGCCGATCTCCTCGGGGTCGATATCCATCTGGATGACGGTCCGCCCCGGCCCGATCGCGTAGACCGACGTCGTCGGATCGACGAACCGGGTGCCGACGGCGAGGATCACGTCCGCCTCCGGCAGCAGATCGACGCTGGCGATCACGTTCTGCGCCAGCGGGTCGCGGTCGGAGAGCGCGCCCTTGCCATTGGCGGTCATGACGACCGGGGCCTGCAGCAGCGTCGCCAACCGCCGCAATTCGTCCCACGCACCGCTGCCGAGGACGCCGCCGCCGGCGCAGATGAGCGGCCGTTCGGCGTTGGCGAGGAGCCGCGCGGCCTGCTCGAGCATCTCCGGATCGCCGGCAGAGCGCTCGGGAAGGCTGGCCGGCGGGAGCAGCGCGACCTCGCCGCTGGCGAAGAGGGTGTCAGGAGGAATCTCGATCTCGACCGGGCGCTGCCGCCCCTGCCGCAGCACCGTAAAGGCGCGATCGACCAGGCCCGGAATCGCCTCCGGGGTCACCGCGCGCTCCGCGCTCTTCGTCACCGAGCGGATCATGCCGAGCTGATTCGGGATCTCGTGCAGCAGCCCGCGGCCGAACTCGATCAGGTCGGACTGAATCTGGCCCGTCACGCAGAGGACCGGGGAGTTGCAGGCGTAGGCCGTCGACAGGGCGGCGGAGGCATTCAGCAGGCCAGGGCCGGGAACGACCATGCAGCCGCCGACCTTGCCGGTCGTTCGCGCGTAGCCGTCCGCCATGTACCCGGCGGCCTGCTCGTGGCGCGGGTGAATCACCCGGATCCTGTCGCTGGCGCCGTAGAGCGCGTCGAAGGCGCCATCGAGCTGGACCCCCGGCAGGGCAAAGAGCGTCTCGATGCCGTTGACGATGAGCGACTCGACGAGGGCTTCACCGCCGGTCATCACGCGCGGGCTCGTATCCGGACGGGCGCCATCGCCGGCGGTGGCCCGGTCCTGCGTCTGAATCACTCGTTGGTCCTTCCCATGGCAAAATGGCACGTCGCCAATTCCGAGAGCAGGTCGCACGGGCATTGTAGTACCCCGCTCGCGGGAGCCACGTTTCGTCCCCCTCTGGACCTAATGCTTCCCTTTGGTTAGTATTGGCGAGCCGCAGCGCATGCGCTGGGGCGGGAAGCGCCGTAGGCAACCAGGCGGGTGGTACACTACGGCGGCGCGAAATTCGATCCCGCCGTGGTGTCCCGTCGGTCGGTTTGCCGGACGGTGGTCGACCGTTCGTTGTGCAGAGGTTCGAGCTTATGG
Source organism: Thermomicrobiales bacterium (assembly GCA_020853615.1). Lineage (GTDB taxonomy): Bacteria > Chloroflexota > Chloroflexia > Thermomicrobiales > UBA6265 > JACCXM01. The sequence continues at coordinate 10,629 of JADYYO010000137.1, read as the reverse complement.
ATGCGTTGCTGCTCGCGGCCCGGCTCATTCTCGCGGTCGTGTTCGTCGTGTCAGGCGTCGCCAAACTCCTCGATCTCTCGGGCGCTCAGGCCGCCATGCGGTCCTTTGGCGTTCCGGAGTCGATGACGCGGGCCGCCGGCATTGCGCTGCCGATCGCCGAGATCGTCATCGCGCTGCTGCTGATTCCGGCGGCGAGCGCCATCTGGGGCGGCCTGCTCGCCTTCCTGCTGCTGCTCGCCTTCGTCGCCGCGATCGGCTACAACCTCTCCAAGGGCCGCAAGTTCGAGTGCCACTGCTTCGGGCAGTTGTCGCGGTCGGAGATCGGGCCGCAAACGCTGATTCGCAACGCCGTGCTGGCGGTCATCGCCGGCTTCGTCGTCGTCGCGGGGATCGCGCGCGGTAATGCCGGTCCCGGCGTCACCGAGGTCGCCAGCTCGCTCGATGCCTTCCAGTGGGTAATGCTGATCTTCGCCGTCGCCATCCTCGTGGCGCTGGGGGCGATCTCCTGGTTGCTGGTCCACCTCCTGGGCCAGAACGGGCGACTCCTTGTTCGGCTCGACCGGATCGAGACGGCGCTCGAGGACGCCGATATCGAGCTGAGCGACGAAGACGACGAGGACGAGGACGAGGAGGAGGAAGAGGAGGGGCTGCCGTTCGGCGCGCCGGCTCCGGCCTTCACCCTCTCCGGCCTCCACGGCGAGACGATGACGCTCGACGCGCTGCGCGCCCCGGGCAAGCCGGTCCTCCTCATCTTCTCCGATCCCGGCTGCGGCCCCTGCAACTCGCTGATGCCCGACGTCGGCAAGTGGCAGCACGACCTCGCCGACCGCCTGACGACCGTCGTCGTCTCGCGCGGGTCGCTCGAGGAGAACCGCGCCAAGCAGCGGCAGCACAACCTGACGCACGTCCTGATGCAGAAGGACTCGGAAGTCGCCGACGCCTACGTCACGTTCGGCACGCCGACCGCGGTCCTGGTGCGGCCCGACGGCACGATCGGCAGCGGGGCCGCCGGCGGCACGGAGGAGATCCGGGCGCTCGTCAAGCAGATCATCGCGGACAAGGTTCCCGTGCCGGCGCCGCGGCCCGTCGCGCCGCGCCCGGTGCAGCCACCGAAGCCGGCCGCGGCCCAGCGTCCGCGCGGCCTCGCGGCGATCGGGAAGGACGCCCCCGTCGTCGAGCTGAACAACCTCGACGGCGAGCCGGTCAAGCTCACCGATTTCGCCGGCCACCCCACGGCCGTCCTCTTCTGGAACCCGGGCTGCGGCTTCTGCCAGCGGATGGTGGATGACCTCAAGGCGTGGGAGGCGAACCCGCCGGAGGGGGCGCCAAAGCTGCTCGTCGTCTCGACTGGTGACGCGGAGAGCAACCGCGAGATGGGATTGGCATCGCCAATGGTGCTCGACTCCGGCTTCAACGTCGGCCGGGCCTTCGGCGCCAGCGGCACCCCCTCGGCCGTCCTTGTCGACGCGGAGGGGAAGATCGCCTCCGGCCTCGCGGTCGGCGGCCCGACCGTCATTTCGCTCTTGCGCAACGAGGCGCCGAATCTGTTGGATGCCTCGGCGGCAGCGGACGAGCCCGAGGCGCCGGCGGGTCCGCGCGGCGTTGCCGTCGGCGGGAAGGCGCCGAAAGTGCAGCTCCCCGATCTGGAGGGGAAGCAGATCGATCTCGACGCCATTCGCAACGGCCGAACGGCGCTGATCTTCTGGAACCCGGGCTGCGGCTTCTGCCAGCGCATGCTCGACGACATCAAGACGTGGGAGAAGGAGCGCGGGCCGAACGCGCCGAAGCTGGTCCTCATCTCGACCGGGACGACGGATGCGAATAAGGCGCACGGCCTCGAATCGACGATCCTGCTCGACCAGGGCTTCTCCACCGGGCAGGCATTCGGCGCCTCCGGCACCCCCTCGGCTATCGTCATCGATGCTGAGGGCAACGTCGCCTCGAACTTGGCGGTGGGCGCGCCCGGCGTGATGGAGCTCCTGCGCTCGTAAGCGGGAAGACGCGGACAAATGGAACGGGGCGGCCGGTCGAGGCCGCCCCGTTTCGCTTGTCGTCAGTCCGGAACCCGGTAATCACCATCGCCTTATACGGAATCCGGGTCATGACCGTCGTCTGGCCACCACCGGCCCTCACCCCCAGCCCCTCTCTCGGTGCCCATTGACAAGGGGAGGTATTGGCGAGACTCATCGTCGGAGTCGCCAGCAACCCTCACCCCCAGCCGCCACCCGCACACGGGTACCCGGCCCTGTGCGCAGGGCGAGGGGAGCGTGTAGCGAGATGTCGTGCCAATCTCGGAACGCCCTGGATGGTAGCGAAGTGTTGCGAGGCGGGATTTCCCCTGCTGTCATACCGTTTCGACGTCAACCCTCCCCTCTTCCACCAGAGTGGGCCGGGCGCCCTCAGGGTGGCGGCCGGGGATGAGGGAGAAGCCGCCGCCGTCACGCATCTCCATTCCGGGCATCCCGCTCCCTGCGCACACGCCGGGTGCCCTGTCGGTGGCAGTTGGGGGCGAGGGCACGCCGTAGCAAGGTGGTCATTACCTGGATTTCATATCAGTCCGGAACCCGGCTCTCGGGCGGAGGCTCCGGGCAGGGCTCGACGTGCCAGACCACCTCTGCGCCGCCCATCAGGCTGATCTCGGCCAGGAAGTCGGCAAGGTGCTCGCGCGCGACGTAATAGCTGTTCTCGTGCGGATGCAGCTTGGACGATTCGATGCGGGTGACGACCCGGTAGTAGGGTGGCTGGCGCATGCGCTCCTCGGCGATCGTGCCAACGTGGCGGTAGTGGTAACGCGAGCCCCGGGAGGCGCTGGCCCAATCGACATCGGCCCAGCCGCTGCCATCGGGGTTGTCCGGAATCCAGAAGCGGCCCTCCTCGGGCTCTTGGCTCATCGCCCCTCTCCCAACTCGCGCTTCAGCATCAATTCGGAGTGATCGACGATGTTGGCAACGACCTTCTCCAGCGCATAGTCGCGGTCGCGCCCGTTTCGCTCGCGGACGTGCAACTCGACGTCGGGATGGAGGAGGATGCGCCGCCAGCGGTCTTCGGCCGGAGCAGTCTCCACATGGAGCATCGCGGCCAGGTCGTCGTCGCGCATCGCGTCGAGCCGCTGCCGAATCTCCTCGAGCGGCATGTGCGACTGCTTGAAGTGGTTGACCGCCTGCAGCCGGAGCAGGTGCGTCGGGCCGTAGGTGGCCCCCACGCCTCGCCCCTTCGCCGGGGGAAGCAGCCCCTGCGTGATGTAGTAGCGGATGGTGCGCGGGGTGACCCCCGTCAGCTCCTCGAGGTCGGCCATCGTGTAGCGGTACGGCTCGGCGGAGATGCTGCCGATCGCCGCGCTGCCGAGCGGCAGGGAGGCTCCGCGCGGCCGCCCCGTCGTCGCGGAGGAGGGGCGCCCCCGTCCGCGCCGGCCAGTACTGCCGTTACTGTCGCTTTCGCTCACCGATGCTTCCCTCGCCGAGGGCGATGGACTCGTCACTCCTGGTGCCGAGACGCTCTATGGTGACAGGAATACTGTCGTCATCATTCTAGCGCACGCGGCGAGCGATGGGTACTATTGCGACGATCGGGCGCAACCGGGCAGCGCGCCCGCGCAGGGGAGCGAACGCAACCGTGGGTCCACAGGCGATCATCTATTTCGGCATCGCCGGCGGGGCAGCGGCCCTCGCCCTCTCCCTCCTCTACGACCGCTACATCCGGCGTGACCCGCAAGCCGTCCACTCGCGGGGCGGCTTCACCTATTTCGCGATCTTCATGCTGATGTTTTCGCTCGGCGCGGCCATTGCTGGCATCGTCGCCGTCCGTGCAGGCAGGTGACCGAGGCCATGGAACAAGCGAGCGAGCAACGGTTCCCGATCGTCGGCGTCATCCACCTGCCGCCGCTACCCGGGTCAGCGCGCGGCGCCGCCGCGGCGAAGTTCGACCGCCTGCTGGACCACGCCCGGCGCGATGCCGCCGCCTGGGCGGAGGGTGGCGCGAGCGCGCTCATCGTCGAGAACTTCGGCGACGTCCCCTTCCGGACCGGTGCGGCGGGGCCGGAGACGGTCGCCGCGATGACCCTGGCGGTCGCCGCCGTCATCGCCGAGAGCGGGCTGCCGGTCGGCGTCAATGTGCTGCGCAACGACGTCGAAGCGGCGGCGGCCATCGCGGCCCTTGCCGGCGCGCAATTCGTGCGCGCCAACGTCTATGTCGGCGCGGCCGTCACCGACCAGGGCGTGATCGAGGGGCGGGCCAACGCCGTGCAGGCGATGATCCGGCGGCTGGAAGCGCCGGTGGCAGTCTGGGCTGATGTCGACGTCAAGCACGCAGCGCCGCTCGCGTCGCGCCCGCTTGGCGAGCTAGCCGAAGATGCCGTCAAGCGGGGCCTGGCGAGCGCGCTGATCGTGACCGGCCCCGGCACTGGCCACCCGACCAGCCCCGACGATCTGCGGGCTGTCCGCCTGGCCATGCCGGATGCGCCCCTCTATGTCGGCAGCGGGGCGACGCCGGAGACGCTGCCCAGCCTCCTCGCCATCGCCGACGGAGCCATCGTCGGCACGGGCGCCAAGGCGAACGCCGACCCGGCCAACCCGGTCGAGGTCAAGCGGGTGCGCGCCCTCGTTGCCGCCGCGAGCGGCATCAGCGCCCGCTGAAGCGCGGCGCGCGCCGCTCCGCGAACGCGGCCAACCCCTCCTCGTAATCGGCGGTGGCATCAAGCGCCGCCCGCAACGCGTTGACCGCCGGCCGCGCCTCGGCAAGCGACGTCGCATCGCTCACTTCCAACGCCGCCTTGACCGCCCGGACCGCCAGGGGCGCGTTCGCCGCGATCGTCAGGGCCAGTTCGGCCGCCGCCGCATCCAGCGCCTCCGGCGCGACAAGGTGATCGACCAACCCGATCCGATAGGCCTCCTGGGCGCCGACCCGCCGGCCGGTGAAGAGGAGATCGCGCGCGGCGCCGAGCCCGACGAGACGCGGCAGGCGCTGCACGCCCCCCGCGCCGGGGAAGATGCCGATGCGCACCTCCGGGAAGCCAAGCTCGGCGCCACTCGCCGCCACGCGCAGATCGCAGGCGATCGCCAGTTCGGCCCCGCCCGCCAAGGCGAAGCCGCGAACGGCGGCGATGGTCGGCATCGGCAGGCCCGCGATCGCCTCGGCCGCCGCCTCGATCTCCGCCGTGTGCGCCGACCGCTCATCTGCCGAGAGCCCGCGCCGCTCCTTGAGGTCGGCGCCGGCGCAGAAGGCCCGCTCTCCGGCCCCGGCCATCACCACGACCCGGACCGCCTCCTCCTGCCGCAGCCGCGCGCAGGCGTCGCGCAACTCGGCGGCCATCTCGCGGCTGATCGCGTTCATCGCGTCCGGCCGGTTCAACGTCAGCCGCGCGATATGCGTCTCCTCGTCGAACGCCAGCGCGACCGTCCTCCACTCGCCACCCCGGCGTTCCGATTCGCTCATGTCGTCCACTCGCCTTCCGTATCGCTCGCGGCAGCGGTCGTGTCACCGCCGTCCCGCCCGGGAGACCTCACATGGTAGGATCGCCGCCTCCGGCACGTTCGACCGACAGGATCAGGTGACTCCGTTGGACCTCGCCAACCAGATCGCGGCCGAAGGCGATCCCTTCGCCGACCCGCCCCACATTCTCCAACTCCGGGAGGATATCCGCGCCCTCTGCGCCAATTTTCCGGACGCCTACTGGCGCGACCTCGACCGCCGGCGCGCCTACCCCGAGGCCTTCGTCCAGGCGCTGACCGAGGGCGGCTGGCTCGCCGCGCTCATCCCGGAGGAGTATGGCGGCCGCGGCTTCGGGCTGCGGGAGACGACCGCCATCCTGCAGGAGATCAACCAGCAGGGGGGATATGCCGGCCCGGCGCACGCCCAGGTGTACATCATGGGCGCCCTGCTCCGACACGGCTCGCCCGAGCAGAAGGTGCGCTATCTCCCGCAACTGGCCGCCGGCGCCTTGCGCCTGCAGGCGTTCGCCGTCACCGAGCCGGAGGCCGGCACCGACACGACCCGGATCGAGACCTTTGCCACACGCGATGGCGACGAGTACGTCATCAGCGGCCGCAAGCTCTTCATCTCCCGCGTGCAGCACTCCGACCTGATGCTCCTCCTCGCGCGCACCTCTCCCCGCGACGCCGCGCGCCCGACGGCCGGGATGAGCCTTTTCCTGGTCGATCTTCGGGAGGCGGGCGACAGCATCCAACTGCGGCCGCTGACGATGATGATGAACAACGAGACGAACGCGGTGACGATCGACCGGCTGCGGGTGCCGGCCGCGAACCTGATCGGCGCCGAGGGGAACGGCTTCCGCCAGATCCTCGACGGCTGGAACGCGGAGCGGATCCTGATCGCCGCCGAGTGCGTCGGCGACGGCCACTGGTTCGTCAGGAGGGCGGCCACGTACGCCAGCGAGCGAGAAGTCTTCGGCAGGCCAATCGGCGCGAACCAGGGGATCCAGTTCCCCCTCGCCGCGGCGTGGGCGCAGATCGAGGCGGCCGACCTGATGACCCGCCGCGCGGCGGCGCGCTTCGACGCGGGGCTCTCCTGCGGCGCCGAGGCGAATATGGCCAAGCTCCTCGCCTCGGACGCGAGCTGGGCCGCCGCCAACGCGGCCGTCGACACCCTCGGCGGGCGCGGCTTCGACGCCGACTACGACGTCGAGCGGAAGTTCCGGGAGACGCGCCTCTATCGCGTGGCGCCCGTCTCGAACAACCTCGTCCTGTCGTACCTCGCCCAGCACGCGCTCGGAATGCCCCGCTCGTATTGATCGCCGGTGCCGCACCACCCGCACCAGGTGAGAGGGGTGAGTCGAAGGGGAGGGGCGTCGCGGGACCCCCTCCCCTTTATCCCCTTCATCCCCTTCACCCTCTTTGACCGCCGGCAGCGGCGTGGGGCGGGAGTATGGGAGGACATCTCCTTGCGGCGAGGGGCGGGCTGGCGGCGTTTTCCCTCACCCCGGCCCTCGCCCACTGCGGTGAGAGAGGGGAGCGTGTGGCGGGATTACGCGAGAATTGCGAAACGCCTCGTCTCGGTACCCACGTTTGCGGAACACGCCGTTCCCTTTTGTCACGATATCTCGATACAAGCACACCCTCGCCCACTGCGGTGGGAGAGGGGCCGGGGTGAGGGCGAGTGCCGCCGACGCGGCCGTCACTCCTGTCACGCCAGCGTGCGAAACCCTCCCCTTTGGGCCCGATTGCCGCGCCGTCGCTGGTGCGTAGGTGGTGAACTGGCGGGCGAAAGGGAGGATCCGCCCGGTACTCTCTCCCCTTCACCCCCTTCGACCGGCTCCCCGGGACGCTGCAGCCATTTGGTCAACGTGGCTGGAGCCGCTGGAAGGAGTCGAAAGAGGATGGTCGCCGGAGGGTGCGCCGGATCAGCCGCGCGCGCGGCCCGCCGCCTCGAGGAGCGCTCGCTGCATCAGCCCCCGCGTGACGCGCGTCCGGTACGCGGCCGAGCCGTGCAGGTCGTCGAGCATCTCGACCCCCTCGCCAGCCAGCGCCGCTGCCCGGGTCACCGCCGCCTCGTCGAGCGCGGCTCCCCGCAGCGCATCCTCGATCGCCGCCGCGCGCCAGGCGACCGGCGACGCACCGGTGACGCCGATGCGAACGTCGCGGGCCACATCGCCATCGAGCGTGACGAGCGCGGCGACGCCGACGATGGCGTAGCCAGATGCCTGGTTCGCCAGCTTCTGGTAACTCCAGCCGGTCCCGCCCGGCAGCACCGGGATGCGGATCTCGGTCAGCACCTCATCCGGCTGCAGCGCCGAGGTGAGGAAATCGACGAAGAAGTCGCTCGCGGCGATCTGGCGCGTCCCATTGGGGCCCTGCGCCGTCATCGTCGCCTCAAGAGCGAGGATCGCCGCTGGGTAGTCGGACGCGGCGTCGGCGTGGGCCAGCGCGCCGCCGATCGTGCCCCGGTTGCGCACCTGCCGGTCGCCGACGCGCGACGCCGTCTCGGTCAGCAGCGGAGCGGCTCCCGTGATGGCAGGATCGGTGGCCACCTGCCGGTGCGTCGTCAGCGCGCCGATAACGAGCGCGTCGCCATCGCGGCGGACGCCACGCAATTCCGCGATGCGGCCGATATCGATCAATTGCTCCGGCTCGGCGAGCCGCAGCTTCATGATCGGCAACAGGCTGTGCCCGCCCGCGATCAGCTTGGCGCTCTCGCCATGCTCCTGCAGGAGCGAGATCGCCTCCTGCACGCTCTCAGCGCGCTGATAGGCAAACGGCGCTGGATTCATCGTCTCACCCCGTGATCGGTTCCGCCTCGGCCCCGTGCTGCAGCGCCGCCGCGGCCGCGCGCACAGCGAGGACGATGTTCTGATAGCCGGTGCAGCGGCAGATGTTCCCCTCCAGCCCGTGCCGAACCGCCGCCTCCGAGGGATCGGGGTCTTCCGCGAGGAGCGCGACGGTCGAGAGGACCATGCCGGGGGTGCAGAAGCCGCACTGCAGGCCATGCTCGTCCCAGAAGGCGCGCTGCACCGGATGGAGCGTGCCAGCAGGGGCCAGCCCCTCGATCGTCGTCACCGAGGCGCCATCCACCTGCACGGCGAGGATGGTGCAGCTCTTGACCGCGTCGCCATCGAGCAGCACCGTGCAGGCGCCGCACTGGCTCGTCTCGCAGCCGATATGGGCTCCCGTCAGCCCGAGATCGTCGCGCAGGAACTGGACGAGGAGCTTGCGCGGCTCGACCACCGCCTCGCGCTCCACGCCATTGACCGTGAGTCTGATGGGCACGCGCACCCCAGCCCTCCCCTGTTGGACCGCTTCCATCGGTGTGGGAATCAGCCGCCGGCCTTGCCTTCGAGGCAGTTGAAGAACTGGCCGACGATCATCTTCGCGGCCGGTTGCATGACGCGGCCGCCGACGCGCGCCAGCGTGCCGCGCACGTTGGCGTTGCCCGACCAGTTGACGATCGTGGCATCGCCGTCGGCAACGAGCTCGATCGAGGCGTCACCGGAGATCTGGCCCGCCGGCCCCTTCCCCTCGACCTCCATGCGGTAGGAGCTCGGCTCGTTCTTGTCGAGGATCTTGACCTTCCCCTGATAGGTGCCCCGGATCGCGGCGACGCCGATCTTCATCCGGGCCTCGTACTCCTCGGGGCCGACCTCGACGAAGTTCTCCGTTCCCGGAAGACATTGCTGCAGAATGCCCGGGTCGAGCAACAGCTCCCATACGCGCTCGCGTGGCGCCGAGAAACGATGCTGACCGCTGATTTCCATCTCGCGCGAAGCTCCTCGCTGGCCGTGACCGCACAGCGCCTGCCCGATCTCCGGATGGCAGTGCGAAACTGGCCGGCAGTGTAACACGCCCCTCTGTCACCCCAATTTCGACAGTGGCGCGGCCAAAAGAGGATAATCGACCTGTTGTACGACCGTCGGGCCCGGCAGCGCCGCGCGGGCCGTCGTGTGGAAGGATCCATCATGGTTACCGCGTCTCCCGTCCGCATCGATCCGGCCCGCATCGCCGAACTGACCGAGCGCGAGCAGCAGAAGCTCGACGCCAGCACCCCGAAGTCGGGCGCGATGTACGAGTGGGCCCGCCGCTCCCTCGCCGGCGGCGTCTCCTCCTCCTACCAGCTTCGCGACCCCTGGCCGATCTACCTGACCGAGGGAAAGGGCTCGAAGGTCTGGGACGTCGATGGCACGGAGCGGATCGACTTCCACAACGGCTTCGGCTCGATGGTGCAGGGGCACGCCAACCCCTTCATCGTCGAGGCGGTCCAGAAGCAGGTCGCGCGCGGCACCCACTTCGCCGCCCCGGTCGAAGACGCCATCGTCGTCGGCGAGGAGCTGGCGCGCCGCTTCGGCCTGCCGCAGTGGCGCTATGTCAACTCCGGCACCGAGGCGACGATGGACGCCATCCGCATCGCCCGCGCCTTCACCAGCCGCGACACTATCGTCAAGATCTTCGGCTCGTATCACGGCCACCATGACTACGCGATGGTCTCGATCTCCGTCCCCTACGAGAATATCGGCGACCCCGACAACTACGCCTCGCTCCCCTACGGTGCGGGGATCCCGAAGGCCGCCTCCGACCTGACGATCCCGGTCCCCTTCAACGACGCCGCAGCGATGGAGCGCCGCATCGAGCGCCTCTTCGAGGAGGGGCGCCCGCCGGCCTGCGTCATCATGGAGCCGGCGATGATGAACCTCGGCGTCGTCCTGCCGGAGCCGGGCTACCTCGAGGCGGTGCGCGCCCTGACGAAGCGGCACGGCGTGGTCCTCATCTTCGACGAGGTCAAGACAGGGCTCTGCGTCGCGCCCGGCGGCGCGACCGAGAAGTTCGGCGTCCTCCCCGACATGGTCACCATGGCCAAGGCGCTCGGCGGCGGCCTGCCCTCCGGCGCGGTCGGCGGCTCTGCCGAGGTGATGGAGGTCGTCAACAACGGCTCCGTCTACCAGGTCGGCACCTACAACGGGAACCCGCTGACGATGGCGGCGGCCCGCGCCAGCCTCGAGCACGTCCTCACCCCCGACGCCTACACACACCTCGACATGCTCAACGACCGGCTGATGGCCGGCTGCGACGGGGTGCTGCAGAAGTACAACCTGCCCGGCTACACGGTCGGCATCAGCTCGAAGGGGTGCGTCACCTTCTCGCCGACGAAGATCACCGACTACGCCTCGTTCCAGGCGAACCAGAATGG
>JADYYO010000136.1 GCA_020853615.1 Thermomicrobiales bacterium | reverse complement strand
GGCGAGGTGCGCGCCGACCGTGGCGAAGATCGCGGCCAGCGCGACCGTGACGGCGAGGGCAACGTGCGGCAGCGGTGGCAGGATCGCGTGCCCGGTCAGGTGCGCGATGCGCGCCTCGGTCGCGCTCAGCCCGGCGAGGCCGGGGGCGGCGGGCGACGGCGCGGAAAGGACGGCCAGCAGCGCGCCGGCGAGCGCCGGGCGCGGCGCGACCCGCAGCGCGGCACGGTCGGCGGCGACCTCGATGCGCGTCTCGACGCGGGCGCGCAGTACGCCGGCGATCGGCAGGAAGCATGCCATCGCGGCGACGGTGTCGATGAGGAGGTAGCGCAGGGGATCCCGCCGGCGAAGATGCTCCTGCTCGTGGGCGAGCACGGCGAGCAGCTCGACGTCATCCAGCAGCGCGAGGAGCCCGGCGGTGACGCCGATGCGCGGGGTGAGAAAGCCGTAGCAGAAGGCCATCGCCTCGGGCCGGTCGAGGAAGATCAGCCGCTCGCGGATGCCGAGCCGCGCGCCGATCGCCAGCAGGCGGGCAGGCAGCGGCCCCGCCTGCCGGTCGGTTTCCCGGTTGAATCGGATCGTCGCTACCAGCCCGCGCAGCGCCGCAGGAGCGCCGCTGGCGAGGAGCGCCAGGGCGATCACCACCGCGAAGGCCAGGAAGAGGGGCGGCGCGTGGCCCGTGATCGGCGAGAGGAGCGGTAGGCGCTCGCACGCGGCGTAGATCACCCGCGCGACCGGCGCGAGCGCAGTCGGGATGACGCCGATGGCAAGCAGCGCGAGGGCGAAGAGGGCCGGCGGCGTCCAGGGGTTACGCCAAAGCCAATAGGTCACAAACCTCGCTCGTGTCATCCCTGGCTTTCCTTCCGTTCCCGCACCAGGCGCTCCAGCTCATCGAGGTAGGCGGCATCGACGCTCTGCGCCGCGTCGACGAAGTGGGCGAGGGAGCGCTTGCCGAACTCGCCGACGACCCCCGAGACAAGGCTGGCGGAGACGCGATCGAGAAAGGCGTCGCGGCTCTCGGCGGCGCGGTAGCGGAAGGCGCGGTCGCCGGCCGGCTCGCGCAGCAGCAGCCCCTTGTCGACCAGCCGGTTGGCCACGGTGAGAATCGTCTTGTAGTGGCACTCCGGGCCGAGCGCGGCCGCCATCTCCCGCACCGTCAGCGGCCCCTCCTGCCAGATCGCCTCCAGAATGCGCGCCTCGAGCGTGCCCAGCACGCGGCCCAGTCCGCTGCCATCGAGGTTGAAGCGGTGGATACTCAACAGCCAGTCTCCCGGATCGCTCGAGCGTGCCATTCGACACATCGAAGCATATCTTACGCCGTGTAGGAGATCAACCCCTCGCCGGCGCCTCGCACGCTCGCACGATAGGGCGGGTGCGTCAGGCGGCAATCATGGTGTTCCCGAGACGTTGGGCAGCCGCGCCGCGCCCGCGAAGGACGGGAGGCTGGGTAGGGGCACGCCATGGCGTGCCCGGTTCCCTCCGGACCCGCCGAAGTCACCATGATAGGTAGACTTTCGTCCCGGGAGATGAGTGCCCGCGCGCAATGCACCGAATGCCGACAGCCGCTGCAGCGCGCTCTGCTCCGATGTGGCGCGAGGCCGGTCTCACAATGACCCAGCTTCACGCGCTACTCGTTCAGGTGCGCCAGCGTCTCCCGGACGACTGGCGGCAGAAGCTGGTCGCCCTCGGGCGGGAGGAGGACGGCACATGACCATGGGAGACGGGGAGGAATTGGTCGTCCCGCTCGCGGCGACCGAGGCGACGTTGGCGCGGGTCGGCGGCAAGGGCGCTTCGTTGGCGAACCTGGCGGCCGCTAGCTTCCCCGTGCCGCCGGGCTTCCAGATCACCACCGGCGCCTATCGCGAGTTCGTTGCCGCCAATGGCCTGCAGGAGACGATCGACGCGAGCCTGCAGGGCCTCGCCGGGGACGCCCCGGCGGCGCTGCAATGCGCGTCCGCCGCGATTCAGAACGCCTTCCTCGCCGGTGAAATCCCCGACCAGATCGCCGTGGAGATCGCGAGCGCCTATGCCGCGCTTGGCGAGCCGCTGGTCGCTGTCCGCTCTTCCGCCACCGCCGAGGACCTCCCCGGCCTCTCCTTCGCCGGGCAGCAGGAGACGTTTCTCAACGTGCGGGGCGACGCGGCGCTGCTCGATGCCGTGCGCCGCTGCTGGGCGTCCCTCTGGACGGCGCGCGCCATCGGCTACCGGCGGCAAATGGGCGTGCCATCGCGCGAGGTGGCGCTGGCCGTCGTCGTGCAGCGGATGGTCCCGGCCGAGATCGCCGGCGTTCTCTTCACCGCCAACCCGGCAGCCGGCAACCGTGGCGAACTGGTCATCGAGGCGACGCCGGGCCTGGGCGAGGCGCTGGTCGGCGGCGAGGCAACGCCCGAGTCGCACGTCGTCGATCGCGAGCGCCTGGCGGCGACGAGCTTCACCCCGGGCCGCGAGGCCGCTCCTGCCGCGCCAGACCGGGCGGGCGAGGCGGCAAGGGGCGAGCGCCTCCTGACGCCCGACCTGCTGCGCGAGTTGGCGGAACTCGGCCTTCGCGTCGAGGCGCATTTCGACGGTGTGCCACAGGACATCGAGTGGGCCACCGCCGACGGCGCGATCTGGCTGTTGCAGGCGCGGCCGATTACGAATCTGCCCGCCGCGCTGCTGGGTGAGGCGCGCTGGGAGTCGCCCCTGCCCGGTGCGACCTGGGTCCGCCGCCAGGTCGTCGAGCACATGCCGGAGCCCCTCTCCCCCCTCTTCGCCGACCTCTATCTCGACACGGGACTGCAGCGGTCGATCGAGCGGGTCGGCCAGGTGCTGGGCATGGGGAACGATCTCGCGGCCTTCATCGACGGCCCCTTCTTCATCACGGTCAACGGCTATGGCTATTCGCGCGCCAACTTCGACATCAGCGTGAAGACGGCGCTCCTCCTCCTCAAGTGGATGGTCCAGGGGCCGATCCTGATCTTCCGGCACGGCATTGCGCAGTGGCGCGACACGGGGCTGCCCGATTACCTGGCGACGATCGCCCGCTGGCAGGAGATCGACCCGGAGACGGTCCCGGACGAGGAGCTGCTGCGCGGCATTCGCGAGCTGGCGATCGCCGACGCGGTCTACTGGTTCTCGGCGGCGCTCGTCATCGGGGCCGCCAAGGTGAGCGATGCGCTCCTCGAGTCGATCCTGTCGAAGCTTGTGCCGGGGCGCGATCTGCACAGCGGGGAGTTCCTGCGCGGCTTCCCCTCGCCGATGCTGCAGGCGGAAGTCGACCTGGATGCCATGGCCCGCCATGCGCGGACCTCGGACGCGCTGCGCGAGATGATCGCGAGCACACCCGCCGACCGGCTGCTGGAGACGCTGCCAGAGACGCCCGAGGGGCGAGCGCTGCGCGACGAGCTACAGCGCTACTTCGCCCGGTATGGTCACCAGATCTACAACCTCGACTTCATCGCCCCGACGCTGGTCGAATCGCCCCTACCGGCCCTGCTGGCGCTGAAGGCGCTCGTCCACGAGCCGGGACAGGAGGCGCTGGCCCGGCAGGCGGCGGTCGCTCGCGAGCGCGACCGGTTGACGGCGGAGGTGGCGGAGTCGCTCGATCCGGTGCGCCGCTTCCTCTTCGAACGCGTCGTGCGCTGGGCGCAGCGCTTCGCCCCCTATCGGGAAGAAGCGCTCTTCTACGTCGGCGCGGCGTGGCCGCTGCTCCGCCGCTTCGCGCGAGAGCTGGGGAGCCGGTTGGTCGAGGCCGGCTCGCTCGACGCCGCCGACGATGTCTACTTCCTCGACAGCGGAGAACTGGAGCAGGCGATCGCCGCTCGGGCGGCGGGCGAGGCGCGCCCTGATCTGGCCGCGCTGGCGCGGGAGCGTCGCGTGCTGCGTGAGGCGCGCAAGCGGCTCCACCCGCCGGCCGCGGTGCCGCCGGAGGCGGGCATGCGCGTGGGCAGGCTCGATCTCTCCGAACGGGAGACGCAGCGGCGCAACGCGGCCGAGGCGACGACGCTGCGCGGCTTCGCGGTCAGCCCGGGGCGCGTCACCGCGCCGGCCAGCGTCATCCTCTCGCCGGCTGACTTCGCGCGGATGGAGCCGGGCACGATCCTCGTCTGCCCGACGACCACCCCGGCCTGGACGCCCCTCTTCGCGCAGGCGCGCGGCCTCGTCACCGACATCGGCGGCATCCTGGCGCATGGCTCGATCGTGGCGCGGGAGTACGGCATCCCGGCCGTCATGGGGACCGGCACCGCGACCCAGCGCATCGCCAGCGGCCAGCAGATCACCGTTGACGGCTCGGCCGGCACGGTCGATCTCGGAAGCGAGATAGCGGGGAGAATGGACCAGTTGGCGATAGGCGACACGGCGCACGCATCGTGAATATGGCACTCGAACGGGGGAGGAGAACACATGCT
>JADYYO010000135.1 GCA_020853615.1 Thermomicrobiales bacterium | reverse complement strand
GTCCACCTCGTCCTCGCCGAGGCCGAGTTGCTCGAGCGCCAGCCGCACCGCGTCCTCGACGGTCACGGCCTGGATTTCGACGCTGGTCATCCGCTGGTTCATGCGCTTCCGTCCATTCCCCCGGCGCCGGGCCGCCGGGAAACGTGCGGCCCGCCCGCCGCGGAAACCGGGGCGGGCGGGCCAGGGCGAATCGACGTCGTCAGCGGCGGCGTTTGCCGCCCGGCTCGGTGGCCTGCTTCGCCTTGCGCGGCACCACGACCGCGTTGCCCGCCGCCGCGCCGTTGGCGGTGGCGCTCCCGTTCCCGTTGGTCGCCGCGCCGTTGGCGGCCCCGCCGTCCGCGTCCTGGCCGCCGGCGCCCTTGCGCTGGACGATGACGGCCTTGCCGGAGGCGGACCCGCCGCCCGTGCCCTTGCCGCCCTCGGCACGGGCCGGCTCGGCCTCCTCGGCCCGCGGTTGCGGGGTCTGGGCCTGCGCGCTCATCTGCTGGGCCTTCTCCATCTGGGTCTGGAACCAGCCGGAGATGCCGCCGGCCTTGACCGGCCGCCCGCCCTCGCCGCCGACCACCACCACGTCGTCCAGCGAGCGCGGCGGCCGGTACCCGAGCCGCTTGTGCTCCGGCATCTCCGGCAGCATCGGCGCCCAGTCCTTCAGGCTGCCCCAGCCGGTGATGAACCACTGCTGGATCACCGAGTAGATCGACTGCGTCGCCCAGTAGATGACCGGGCCGGCGGCGAAGTTCCAGCCGAAGAGGATGACCGTCAGCGGCATGAAGTTCATCATCGTGTTCATCATGGCCTGCTGCGGGTCGTCGATCTTGCCCATGCCCGACGGCCGCATCATCTTGGTCTGCACGAACTGGAAGACCGCCGCCATGATCGGCAGGATGTGCAGCGCGTCCGGCTGCGAAAGGTCCGGGATCCAGAGGAACGAATCGTTCCAGACCCCGGTGCCCTCGTTGGAGAGGTGCAGGATCGCGTTGTAGAGCCCGAGGAAGATGGGGATCTGCAGCAGCCTCGGCAGGCAGCCGGCCATCGGGTTGACCCGGTACTGCTGGTAGAGCGCCATCGTCTCCTGGGTCAGGCGCTGGCGGTCCTTGCCGTGCTTCTTCTGCAGCTCCTTGATCTTCGGCTGCAGCTCCTGCATCGCCTTGGAGGAGCGAATCGACTGCACGGTCAGCGGCAGCATCACCGTCTTGACGATGATGGTGAAGGCGATGATCGCCAGCCCACTGCTGTGGAAGAGGGAGGCAAGCCAGTTCAGCGCCAGGACCAGGAGGTCGACGTACTGGTTCCAGATCGGGATGTTGACCGCCGGTCGGGCGACGGCAGGGAGCAGGGTTACCAGATCCATCGTGCGATTCGTGTCTCCTTCCGCACCGCGCGGAATGGCAGGTCGATGTCGGTCGGATCGGCGCGGAGGGCGCCCGCGCCGGCGTTACGGAACGGGATCGTAGCCGCTGCCGCCGAATGGATTGCAGCGCAGAATTCGCCAGACGGCCAGACGGCCACCGGCAAGGATACCGTACCGCGAGATCGCCTCGTATCCATATTCCGAGCAGGTCGGGACGAAGCGGCACGCGGGCGGCAGCAGCGGCGAGACCGCGCGCCGGTAGAGCGCGATGATGGCTAGTGCCAGCCACGCGGCAGGGCTCGGCGCATGGCGCGGACGCAGGGGCGGATGGTCGTACGCCTCCGGCGGCTCCGCGAACTCGTGGTCGTGGGCGTGATGTGAAATGCTCATGTCGATGATCCACTCGCTCGGGTGCGCAGCAGCCCCGCACGACGCAGCATGCGGGACAGGATCTCGTGCGCGTCGCGAGCGCCGGGAAGCTCGTCGGTTGTGCCGCGAATGATGACGACCAGATCGAAGCCCGGCTGCAACTCGGGATGGAGCCCGCGCAGCGCCTCGCGCGTCACCCGCTTCAGTCGATTGCGCTGCACCGAGCCGCCGCTCTTGCGGCCGGCGACGACCGCGTAGCGGTTGCCGGGCGGCTCGGTCTTGTTGGGCGCGAAGCGCAGCACGTACGGGCCGTCGGAGACGGAGCGCCCGCGCGAGCGCGCCGCGCGCACCTCGCTTTCGCGCCGGAGGCGAAGCTGTCGTTCCACGGCAGGGGCTCCGGGCGCGCCCGGCGGCGCATGAACGCCGCGCCGGCACGCGCCGAGGCAGCCGCGCTAGCGGTTCTGCGTGAACTTGTTCTCGTCGGCCACGGTCAGCTTGTGGCGCCCCTTGGCCCGCCGCCGGGCGAGCACGCCGCGCCCCCCGCGGTCCGACATGCGGGCCAGAAAGCCGAATTTGCGGATCCGCTTGATCCGCTTGGGTTGGTACGTTCGCTTCGGCATCGCCGATCACCCTTTCATCGTCATCGCGGTCCACCCGAGTGCCGGCGGAGCCCTGAGAACGGGCAAGGCGTCACGCGCCTGCCACGCCCGGGCGCCTCATGCGTGGACAACGCCGCCGGACACAAAAGCGTTCCGGCGTAACGGCCAGCGATGAGACCGCCCAGCGGAACCAACCGAGTATAGCGGGTTTTGCCGCCATGCGGCCACCCGGGCCCGTCGTTTTGCCTCGCGGTTGCGGCAGCCTTCACGGCGAGTGGGGCCAGCGCGCTGAGCCGCCCCACCCCCTGCACGCTTCTTCGGTAGGGGCACGACATGTCGTGCCCAATATCGAGCGAGCTCATGTGTCCTGGCTGCAACCCGAAGGCGAGCACTCCCTGACCAACCACGGGTGACAGGTCGCGGGGCAGGGCCTAGACTCGCCAGCGACAGGCCGCTCGACCGCCGCTGACCCGCCCGTGGAAGCCGTGAGGAGTTCCCAATGTCCCTGGGCCGACCGCTGCTCGCCGTCTGCGCCGCGCTGCTCCTCCTCGCCAGCTCCGTCGCCGGTATCTCGGCGCAGGTCGAAGGGAGCCACTGGACGTCGCCGACCTACGGCTTCCGCGTCTCGTGGCAGAACACGAAGTGGCAGGTCGATCCGTCCGGCTCGCTGGTCGCGGCCGGCCCCGAGCGGCTCGATCGCCTGCATCTCGTCAATGGCGTCAGCTCGCTCTACTTCGAGGGCGCGACGCGCTACGGCGGCGACCTGTCGTCGTGCGTGGCGGAGGAGGCGAACATCCTCTCGCGGGAGAATGGCGTCTCCGACATCCGCCCCTACCGCGATGCCTCGGGCGCGCCCTTCGTCGCCGATGGCCCGAACGCCTCCGCCGCGGCCTTCTCCCTCACCTTGCAGACCGGAAGCGGGCAGATCGACCTCGTCAACTACGTCGAGTGCCGCACCCTCGTTCCCGACGAGGCGGTGCTGATCATCACCCTCGTTACCGACCCCGCGACGTTCGAGGCGCAGTTGCAGTTGGCGCAGGACGTGGCCGACACGGTCACCCTCGCGGAAAACGTGCCGCAAAGCCCGCTCGCCGCGTACGGCGGCTGGATCGCTGCGGCGCAGAGCCGACCATCGCTTGCCGGGCCGCTCTCCGGCGAGATCGCCTTCGGCCCGGGGCGGCTCGGCGTCGAGCGGATTGGCGTCGATGCCCCCGACTTCTATGCCCGCGCGGTCTTTCAGAATCCGGAGCCGTCGTCGCTGCCGATGTGGGACTTCGGCCTCGGCTTCCGCGATCGCGGCGGTGAGGAGCAGTTGCGGCTGGTCGTCGACTCGGCCGGGAGCTGGTTCCTGAAGGATGGCCTGGGGCCGGTGATCGCCAGCGGCAACCTCGTCGATCTCGACCGCGCCCCGAATGGCTCGAACAGCATCGAGCTCGTTGCCGTCGGCGACACTGGCTATTTCGCCTTCAACGACCGGCTGGTGACGGAGCTCGATCTCTCCTCGCGCACGGATGGCGGCGATCTCTTCGCCGGCGCGGGTTTCTTCAGCGAAGACGCCGCGCAGCCGGGCACGACCGCCTACAGTCAGCTCGAGGTTTGGTCGCTGGCGGGCCTGGAAAGCGCCCCGGCGACCCCGGCACCAGTCGTGGTCGACGCCTCGACGTTTGCCGGCCTCGTGCGCGCGGCGAGCGCGGAATCCTCGCTCGCTGGACCGGAGACCGGTGAATTGGTGCAGGCGGCGGACGCGGCGACGGTTATCCCGGCCGGGGTCGAGGCCGAGGATTTCGTCGCGCGGGTGACCTTCATCGTGCCCGAGGGCTCCCCCGGCCAGCCCTGGGACGTGGGGATCGCCTTTCGCGAGCAGCCGTCCGGCGAGCATTACCGGATCACGGTCGCCTCGGATGGCTCCTGGGAATATCAGATCGGTTTGCAGCCCGACCTGGCGCACGGCCGCGTGCTCGCGCTCAGCCTGGAGCCGGGCAGCCGCAACACGCTCGAGCTCGTCGTCGCCGGCGACTCGGCCGGGTTCGCGGTCAACGGCGCCTTCGTCTCGGCGCTCGACGCCTCGGCGCTGCGCGGCGCCGGCGGTATCTGGATCGGCGCCAGCTTCCATCGCGCCGATGTCGCCGACGGCGCGGTGATGCGCTTCGAGGCGTTCACGGTCTGGCCCCTTGTCGCGCCGCCAGCCATGCAGGAGGAGGAGACGGCTCCCTCGGCAACGCCAGCGGCGCACCCGCCCTCGGCCCCCGATCAACAGACGCTGCGCTTGCATGAGAAGGGTGACTCCGGGATCGACGCGCTGGCGGTGTTGCACGAGGAGGGGGGAGCCACGACGATCACGGTCGCCGCGCGCGACGTCCAGGGCGATGAGGTCCTGGTGGTGCAGGCCGGACGGTGCGACCAGCCGCTGCCGGCGCCGGCATTCCTCCTGGAGGACTTTGACGACACCGGCCGCAGCGTCTCGATCGTCAAGAGCGCGCTCGCGGCCCTCAGCGATGGCCAGCACTCGATCGCCATTCGCGGCGGGGCCGATGACTACGGCACGCTGCTCGCCTGCGGGGACATTCCGGCGCTGCCGTAGGGGCGACTCTTCGACGTCAGAGGCGTGGTGATCCGGGTGTAGGGGCGATGCCTGCATCGCCCGGGCTGGTCCGCCACCAGCGTCGAGGATGGCAACGACGTTGCCAGGATGGGACGTTCGGTGCGGCGACGGCGGGCGACACAGGCGTCGCCCCTACCGGTCGGGGGGCGCGCATCTTCGCACGCCTCGAACGCCAGAAAATCAGCAACACCGATGAGCCCCAGAACGATCCGCACCGGGGCCGGGACCAGGCGGCTCTCGTCGTGGATCAGGCGCGGGTGGCAGAGGCGGATCTGATTGCCGCGCGTCAGCAACGTGGCGCCGTCCGCCGCCAGGACGTTGCGGACCCAATCCGCGTCGGGGCCGTAGGTGAGCGGGATCGCGTAGCCGCCCGGTCGCCGGAAGACGTTCACCGGTGTCTGGTAGGACTTCCCCGTTTTCCGGCCCGTGTGGCCGACGACGCCGAAGCCGGGAAGGCGCCGGGCGAGCGGGCCGAGGATCCTGTTCGTGACCACGTGATTGAAGCGGGCGAGGCCGCGCGGCGCTGGCATGGTCTGGTCCTCCCCTCGGCATGCTCCCGGGATGGCGCTAATGAATGCGTTTCTCGTGCCCGGCCCACTCCCGCTCGCGCAGGACGAACTTCTGGACCTTGCCGGTCGAGGTCCTGGGCAGGTCGCCGAAGGCGAACGCCTTCGGAATCTTGAAGCCGGCCAGCCGCTCGCGCAGGAAGTCGCGGAGCTCCTCGGCGTCGAGGAGGGCGCCCGGCTTCAGCGAGACGAAGGCCTTCGGCGCCTCGCCCCAGTAGTCGTCCGGGATGGCGATCACCGCCGCCTCCAGCACGGCGGGATGGGCGCAGATCGCCTGCTCGACCTCGATCGTCGAAATGTTCTCGCCGCCGGAGATGATGATGTCCTTCTTCCGGTCGCGCAGCTCGATGTAGCCATCCGGATGCATCACCGCGAGGTCGCCGGAGTGGAACCAGCCGCCAGCGAACGCCCGCTCGGTCGCCTCCGGGTCGCGGAAGTAGCCCTTCATCGTGTTGTTGCCGCGCATGATCACCTCGCCCAGCGTCTCGCCGTCGGCGGGGACGTCGCGCATCTCGGCGTCGACGACGCGGGCGTCGTCGGCGATCAGGTAGCCCACACCCTGCCGCGCCTTGATGCGCGCCTGCGCCTCAGCCGGCAGCGCGTTCCAATGCGGCTGCCACTCGCAGACGGTGTAGGGGCCGTAGACCTCGGTCAGACCGTAGACGTGGATGATCTCCGCGCCGAGCGCCTCCACCTGGGCGATAAGCGTCGGCGAGGGGGGCGCGGCGGCGGTCGAGATGATCAGCGGCCGGTCGAGCGGAGTCGTCGGCGCGTCGGGGTGGTTGACCAGCGCGATGAGGACGGTCGGCGCGGCGCAGAAGTGGGTTACCCCCTCCTCTCGAATCAGCTCCCAGACGGCCGCCGGGTCGAGCTTGCGCAGGCAGACGTGCGTGCCGCCGATCGCGGTCACCGCCCAGGGGTAGCACCAGCCGTTGCAGTGGAACATCGGCAGCGTCCAGAGATAGACGCTCTCCGAGGTCATCCTTGTCTCCAGCAGCTCGCCGAGGCTGTTGAGATAGGCGCCGCGATGGGTGTACATCACCCCCTTTGGCTTCCCGGTGGTGCCGGAGGTGTAGTCGATGGCGAGCGTCTCGTCCTCATCCTCCAGCGGCCAGTCGAGCGGCTCGGGGCTGCCGCCGGCCAGGAAGGCCTCGTAGTCGGGGCCGGGGAGGCGCGTGCCGCCGGGGACGTCCTCGATGTTGACGACGAGCTTGAGATCGGGCAGGTCACCGAGGAGCGATTCGACGAGATGCGCCAGCTCGGTGTCGACCACGAGCGCCTTCGCACCGGAGTGCCGCAGGATGTAGGCAACTTCGGATGAGGAGAGGCGGGTGTTGATGGCGACGAGGATCGCGCCCGCCAGCGGCACCGCGAAGTGCGCTTCGAGGAGCGGTGGGATGTTCGGCGCCAGAAACGCGACGCGATCGCCGCGCGCGACGCCAGCGGCGGTTAGCGACGAGGCGAGGCGATTGACCCGCGCCTCCAGCTCTGGATAAGTCCAGCTCCGGTCGCCGTAGACGACCGCCGGCTTCTGGCGGAAGACGCTCGCGCTCCGCTGCAGGAATCGCAGCGGGGTCAGGTGCGAGTGATGAACCTGCGGCGGGAACATGGGCATGGATGACGATTCCTCTGCGGCCAGAAGGCCGGCGATTCCAGCCTGAATGCTTCATGAGGCCGAAGCGCCTCGGGCAGCCATGATAGACCGCTCAATCGTATGATTCTGCTACGAGGAGACAAGACAGGAGCGGGGCGCCATGCATGACAAACGAACGACTCTCACCGAGGCCATCGCCGCGATTTCGAATGGCGCGCGGGTGGCGCTCGGGGGAAACACGCTCCACCGGGGCCCGGGCGCGGCCGTCCACGAGCTCGTTCGGCAGGGGAAGCGCGATCTGGAGATCGTGAAGACGGCGGGCGCTTACGACGTCGATCTCCTCTGCGCGGCCGGCTGCGCCGCCGCGGTGTCGGCCGGGTTCGTCGGCTACGAGACTCCCTTCGGGATGGCCGGCGCTTACCGCGCCGCCGTCGAGGCGGGCCGGGTCGAGGCGCGCGAGCATGCCTGCGCCACCGTGGTCGCCGGGCTGCGGGCGGCGATCCAGGGCGTCCCCTTCATGCCCGTCGCCGGGCTGCAGGGGTCGGATCTCCCCGCCGCGCGTGGGTTCCAGTCGCTGCGCGACCCCTATTCGGGCGCCGAGGTCTTCGTGGTGCCCGCGTTGATGCCCGACGTCGCCATCCTCCATGTGCAGGAGGCGGACGCGGAGGGGAACGGACGGATCATCGGCACGCGCTTCGAGGATGTGCTGATGGCGCAGGCGGCGCGGCGGGTGATCCTGACCGCCGAGCGGATCGTCGATGGCGAGGCCTTCGTGGCGGCGCCGGAGACGGTGGCCATCCCCGGCTTCCTGGTTGACGCGGTGGTGGAGGCGCCGCGCGGCGCGTGGCCCTTCTCCTGTACCCCGTATTACGGTTTCGATGCCGACTATCTCGCCGCGTGGGTGGCCGTCGCCCGCGATCCCGAGGCCGCCCGCGAGTTCATCGCCGAGCGGATCCTCGGCGCCGCCGCCCTCGCATGAGCGTGTTCCCCGCGCCGATCGCCCCGGCGGAGATCATGGCCGTCGCCATGGCGCGGCTCCTGCGGCCGGGCGAGACGGTCTTTCATGGCGTAGCCTCGCCCCTGCCGATGATCGCCACCCTCCTCGCCAAGCGCCTGTACGCGCCCGATCTCGTCTACCTGAACATCGCCGGCTCGATCGACCCCGAGCCGGAGCGGCTCCCCGTCTCGACGGTCGATCCGGCGCTGCTGCGCGGCTCGCGGGCGCTGGTGACGCTCGCCGACCTCTTCGATCTCTCGGCCCGTGGACGCCTCGACGTCGCCTTCCTGAGCGGGGTGCAGATCGACGGCGCGGGGCGGATCAACATGAGCGCTATCGGCCCCTTCGCGCGGCCGAAAGTGAGGCTGCCGGGCGGGGCGGGGAGCGCGATGCTGATGCCGACGGCGAAGCGGGTGATCCTCTGGCGCACCCGGCACGACCCGCGCACCTTCGTCGAGCGGCTCGATTTCGTGACTGCTGCTGGGAATGTCGACCGCGTGGTCACGCCGCTCAGTATCCTTGTGCGGCAGGATGGCCGGCTCGTGGTGGAGAGCATCCACCCGGGTGTTTCCCCGGAGGCATTCCGGGAGGCGACGGGGTTCCCCGTCGAGGTCGGCGCGGCAACGCCAGTGACGCCGCCGCCGACGGTCGAGGAGATGGCGGCGCTGCGGGAGATCGACCCGGAGGGGGTCGTGCACAGCGAGTTCGGCTGATGACGGCGCGCCGGGGGCGCGGGGAGAGCGAGATGCTGCTGAAAGATCTGCGGGAAAAGGTCGTGGCGGTCGGGCTGGAGGCGCTGGAGCGAGGCATCGTCCACGGCACCGCTGGCAACATGAGCATCCGCGATGAGGAGTCGGGGTTGATCGCGATCTCGCCGAGCGGCATCCCCTATCCGGAGACGACGGCCGCCGACGTCGTGATCGTCAACGATCAGGGCGAGGTGGTCGACGGCCGGCGCAAGCCGAGCTCGGAGACGCCGCTGCACACGATGGTGATGCGCGCGCGCCCCGATGTCCGGGCGGTGGTCCACACGCACGCGCATTTTTCGACTGTCGTCTCCTGCATCCGGCCCTACCTGCCGCCGATCCTGACCGAGGTCTGCCTGGTGGCCGGCGCCCGGGTGCCGGTCACCCGCTACGGCCTGACCGGCACGCCCGATTTCGGCGAGAGCGTGCTGGAGGTGCTCGACCCCGAGACGAAGGCGGTGATCCTCAGGAATCATGGGCTGATCTCCTTCGGCGACAGCTTCGCCAGCGCCCTGGCCATCTCGGAGGTCGTCGAGGAGGCGGCCAAGGTCTACGTCCACGCGTTGGCGGCCAATGGCGGGCGGGAGCCGGAGATGGTGCCGGAGGAGCTGATTCCGGAGATGACCGAGCGCTTCCGCGCCGGCTACGGGCAGCCGAAAGAGGCAGGGGTCGGGTAGAGGGACACCGAGGGATGCGCGCTGTGCCTCACCGGCGTGCCACGGGTGGGGCATCGTTCCGGTGGTGGCGGGGCACGGCCTCGAGGCCGGCGCGAACGCGGGGCAATGTGGGTGATACGCACTCCGGGCCGTGAGAGTCACTTGCACGCGCTGTCCCGCCCGCATAGACTGCGCCCCATACCTCATAGAGGCAAGTTCGTCTTGACGATACGGCCACTCGAGGGAAGGAGCGCGTCCGTACAGGCCGAACTTCCATAGGTTCACTGGGGAGCGGGACAGATGCCGAACCAGGTTGACTCACTCGACGAGCAGATCCTCGCCGCGTTACAGGAGAACGGCCGGCTGACGATGAAATCGCTGGCCGAGCAGGTGGGGCTCTCCAGCCCCGCGATGATCGAGCGGGTGCGCCGGCTCGAGGAGCGGGGCGTCATCTCGGGCTACCGGGCGATCGTCGCCCCGGAGGCGCTCGGGCGGCCGATCACCGCGCTGATCGCCGCAAACATCGAACGCGGCGATCAGGAGGCGTTCTGGAAGAAGCTCGGCGAGCAGCCGGCCGTCGCCGAGGTCCACCGCACCAGCGGCGACATGTCGCACCTGATCAAGGTCAACGTCCCGGACATGGCGACGCTGGAGAAGATCGTCGACGACCTCGGCGAGACGGGCGCGCAGTGCCGGACGACGATCGTCCTCTCGTCGCCCCTCCCGTACCGCGCGATCACGGCGCCGGAGGGGATGGCCGTCCAGCGCACCCGCATGGCGCGCCGGCGGCGGCGCGCCGCGGCGGCCGAGCCGGGTGCCGAAGGGGAGGCTCCCAAGCGGCCGGGCCGGCCGCGCGGGCGCCGGGCCGCGGCGGTCGCCGCCGAGCCCTCCGCTTCCACGACGGCGGGACCCGCCGAGGAGGAGTAGTCCTCGGGGGTAGCAGGCCGCTTCCGCATGTC
>JADYYO010000134.1 GCA_020853615.1 Thermomicrobiales bacterium | reverse complement strand
CGGCGCGGGAAGATGTCCTGCTCCTCGAAGAGCTCCGTCAACCGGTCGACCTGGTCGGTGGCGATCGAGACGCTCCAGCCATCGTCGAGGCGCTGCTTGACCGCCGCGACGGCCTCGCCGAGCCGGCCGGCGAATCGGGGCGCGTCCTGGAGGTCGACGGTGACGACCTGTGCCGGCGAGCCTTCCAGCACGGTGCCGAGCGAAAGCGTGCGGTGCGATTCGACCGCACGCCGGACGGTCTCCCATTCGGCGATGGGGCCGCGCAGCCCGGGCGGCAATTCTCCCTTCGCGATGAAGGCGTCGCGCAATTCCGTCGCTTGCTGCTCGATCTGCCGCGCGACGAGATGGACGGCGGCCGGCTCGTCGATGATGACCAGGGCGTCCGCCGGGAGATAGTCGACCAGCGTGGCCGGCGTCTCGACGAGATAGGGCGCGAAGAGATCGATCGAGGCGGGCGTCTGTCCGGCCGCCATCGCCTCGAGCGTGCGCGACCACTCGGCGGCGACCTCGGCGCGAAGGCCGGCCGTATCGAGCGTGGCGAGCTCGCTGGCGGCCTGGCGCAACCGGGACAGGGGGAGCTCGGCCGGCGGCAGCAGGCGAAGCTCCGGCGCCCGCTCGCGCGAGCGCTGGGTGCGCGGGTCGAAGGAGCGGATGACGTCGATCTCGTCGCCAAAGAAGTCGAGGCGGACCGGCAGATCGAATCCGGGCGGGAAGAGATCGAGGATGCCGCCCCGGCGCGCGATCTGGCCCGGCTCGTAGACGAGCGGGGTCAGCTCGAACCCCTGAGCGACGGCCCACGCCAGAAGCTGGTCCTGGGAGATCCGGTCGCCGGGCCGGACGACCCTGGTGGCCCCGCGCAATTCGGCGGGAGGCATGAGAAGCTGCAGCAGGCCGCGCGCGGGCACGACGACGATGGGGGCCGGTTCGGGCCCGCCGGGCGTGGCCAGGCGCGCGAGGAGGGAGGCGCGCTCCGTCGCGCTCTGCAGGTCGAAGGGCAACTGCTCGTAGGGCAACGCCTCGGGCGCCGGCCAGGTCAGGATCGGGCGCGCAGGAAGATACTCCGCGAGCGCGGCGGCCATCGTATCGGCGCGGTCACCCCGCGAGGAGACGACGAGCACCGGGCCGGAACGGTGGCGCATCGCGGCGGCCGCGACGGCTGCCCGGGCGGTGACGGGAACTTCCGGCACCGCGACGGAGCGCTCGTTGAGCGCCGAAATGGCAACCTGCAAGGACGGATCGGTCAGAAGCTGGTCGATCAGGTGTGAAAACGGCATGGAACTCCGGCAGCGTGCTGTCGCCCTCGCCAGGCGGCGGGGAGGGGAATCGATGCGCCGGCTGCTAAGGCTACCATGCGCTCCATCCATTTCAGGCAGGGCATGGAGCCGCGCGCCGGGCAGGTCGGGAGAGCGCCGGGGCGTCCGTAATCCGGAAAGGAGCGATGCGGCGTGGGGCTGACGCGGATCGGGTTGGCGATCGTGGCCATCGCCGCGGCGGTTGCGCTGGTCTTCGTCATTTTCCGTGGCATCGACGAGCGCTCGGCGCCACCAATCGTGATCGAGGACGCGGCGGCGATGCGGCCGATCGTGGTCGATGTGCGGGGCGCCGTGGCCACGCCGGGCGTCTACGCGTTGCCGGCCGGAGCGCGGGTCCAGGATGCGGTCAATGCTAGCGGCGGGTTGTCGGAAATCGCCGATCTCTCCACCGTCAATCTCGCGCGCCGGCTCCGCGACGGCGAATCGCTACGCATTGCCGCCCTGGTCGCCGACGGTGGATTGCCTTCGCGCGAGGCATCGGACGAAGGCGCCGCGAGGGAACAAGGCGGCGCCGAGAAGATCAATATCAACACGGCGTCGGCGGAGGAGCTCGACGCGCTGCCGGGGATCGGCCCCGTCACCGCCGCGCGCATCGTCGATTTTCGGGAGCAGCACGGCCCATATCGGTCGATCGACGACCTGATTCATGTGCAGGGGATCTCGATGCGGACCGTCGACGGCTTTCGCGATCTGGTGACGACAGGGCAGTGACGGGCATCGTCGCCGGTTCCTCCATCCTTCTGGGCGCCGCGATCGGCTGGTGGAGCATGCTCGCCGTCGCGCTGGCCGCGCTCCTCGTTGTCGCGCTCGGGCGGGAGCGTCGGACGCCGGGTCTCTGGGCGGTCGCCTTGGCGGGCGCGCTTCTCGGAGCCGGTCGCAGCGAACTGGCCCCCAATGGAAGTGCGGCGGTGCTCGACCACCCGGACCTCACCCGGGCCACGATCGTCAGCGTCCCGGTCACCGGCGTGAAAAGCCAGCAGTTCATCGTCGAATCGCGAACGCAGGGCGCGGACGGAGAGGCGGCGCCAGTTCGGACGTGCGTCGTTTCAGGGCCGGCCCCGAAGCTGCGGATCGGCGACGTCGTGAGGATCGCCGCGGAGGTCGAGCCGGCGCGAGACAGTTCGGCGCGCGAGCGCGCCTACCTGGAGAGGCGCGGGTGCTTGGGAGTGGTCTTTGCCCGGTCCGTCCGCATCGAGCAGCACGCCGCATGGACCGACCATCCGCTCGCTGCGGCACGCGAGCGGCTCGGCGACGTGTTGCAGTCACTCGCTCCGGGAGACGAGGGCGTGCTCCTCACGGGGCTGGTCACTGGGGACGACGCGGCGCTCTCTGCCGCGAGGAAAGCCGCATTCAAGGCCACGGGCACCACGCACTTGACGGCCGTGAGCGGGTCGAACCTCGCGCTCGCCGCCGGCATGCTGACGACTGTCGGCGTCGCAGCGTTCGGGCGCCATCGCGTCATCTGGCAGGCGGTGGCGATTGCCGGCATCTGGGCGTATGCGCTGGTGTCGGGGGCGCAATCCCCGGCCGTTCGCGCCGCGATCGTCGCCACCGCAGCGATCTGCGCCTTCCGCTTCGGAAGAAAACCGGACTACCCGACCCTGATCCTCCTCGCTGCCGGGGGGATGATCCTGGTCGATCCAGCCCAGCTCCACGCGATCGGGTTTCAGCTCTCCGTCGTCTCGTCGCTGGCGCTCGCGTTCGTCCTGCCGGGGATGGCCGGCGCCGGCTGGCGTCGCGCCGTGGCCGGTGCGCTGTCCGCGACGGCGGCGGCGCAGATCGCGACGCTGCCGCTCCTCCTGGCGGCATTCGGGACGATTTCGCTTGTCAGCCTGCCCGCCAATCTGCTCGTCGCACCGCTGGCTGCCATCGTCATGCCGCTCGCCGCCGCCGCGGCGCTGGCCGGGGCAATCTGGCTTCCGGTTGGCGAGGCGATCGGGATCGCATCGGTGTTCGGCTCGCGCTCCATGTTGGCGGTGGTCGACAGGCTTGGCGGCGGGGCCGCCTCCGCCGCCGTCGGCTCCCCGCCGATCCCGGCCGCGATCGTCATCGGGCTCACCTGCGCCGCGCTCCTGTTCGTCCTGAGCGAGGACGGTCGGCGTACGATTGCCGGCGCCTGCAAGACGCGCCAATCCCGGCTGGCGATTGCGCTCGCCGAAGCCGGGATTGGTGGTGAAGCGGTGGCATTGCGCGTCGCCCCCGAGGGAGCCGATGCGCGCCTAGCGGCGCCGGCGGCGGCGGTCTTCGGTCGGGAAGACCCAGCGGACGCCCCTGCTGCCGACGCGGACGATACGGTAGAAGACCCAGCCCGCCAGGAAGACGGTCATGAGGTTGCCGATGTATGGCAGCGCCGAGAGACTGTCTCGGGAGATGTCTGACGGGGGCGTCCAGTTGATGGAGCGCGCGTAGAGTCCGAGAATGGCGCCGATGACTGCCAGGATCAGCACGAACCGCTGCCGACGCTTGCGCATCAGCTCGAAATCGTCAACGCCGAAGTAGTTGAGGCGTTGCAGCTTCGACGACGGTACCGCCTCGTCCTCGCCGTGCGCCCTGCCCGCGCGGTGATGCTCGCCTTCCGTGCCGACGACGGTCGACACCCGTACCTCGGAGACGGGGATGCCCCGGAGCTCGGCGACCTGAAAGCGGAGCGCATCGCGCTCGGCCGCGAGCCGGCCGATCGCCTGCTGCGACGCCGTCAACTGCTGCGACATCATCGCGAGGTGGCGATTGAGCGCGCCGAGCGCCGGATGCGGCTCCAGCGTATCGATCGCCTCGATCGCGGCCTCCTCCATCTTTTTGGCGCGCTCGTTCGCGCGATTGACTCGCTTTTCCCTTTCCAGGCCAGCAAGCATGATCGCGTTGGGCGCGCCCTCGACTGCCGCTTCATCCTGCTCGGGGGCCACGCCCTCGGAGGTCTCATCGGCGGTCGCGACGGCCACCGAGGCATCGCCAGGTTCGACCCTCTCGTCGTTCTCGGGTCGTGGAGAACGGCGCGCCTCTTCGACCGCCTCCGCTCGGGCAACCTTGCGGGCCTGGCGATTCTCTTCCCGGCGAGCCGGGTCTTTCGGGCGCCGCTCCCTGGCTGCGCCATCACGCGGCAACTCGGTCGCGGAGGCGATCGTCCGCAGCGCCCCGCGCTTGTTGGTCCCGTTTCGCCGGACCTTGGCTGTCGCATCCGCTACCGGCGTCGGAGTGGGGCCGGCGGGCGGCGCGCCGCCGTCACCCTGCTGATCGTCGATTGCCTCATTTTGTTCGAGTGTTGTGGTAACCAGCTTGCTTTCCTTTCCCCATGAAGCACTAGCTCGTTCAAAGCGGAGTCTACGCCTTCTCGCCCGGTTTGTCTAGTGGCGAGACCTTGGATTTCGAAAGCGAAACGTAGCCTTGATCCGGATTGATTCCTCGGGTGCGGGAAATGGCGGCCAAATGTGCGGCAAACCGTTCATTCGATATTCACGGGACGGGGGCAGGTCGACGGAAGAGGGCGCGGTGAGCGCGATGCGGTTCCACGTTGACACGCTGTGCCAGAGGTCCTAATCTTGCGGTGCTGTGCCCCCATAGTCTAGTGGCCCAGGACGTCACCCTTTCAAGGTGAAGATCGCGGGTTCGAATCCCGCTGGGGGTACCCTGTCATGCCGCGGCTGAACTGCCGCGGCCATTGACAGCACATGCGATCGATGGTAGCGTGCGCATGAACCGATGGGGGCGGCGATGCGACTTGCTGTCGATATGCCGCTAGGGGACGGTTCATTCGTCTGGAACCGAAGGGGGGAACAGGAATGGGTTTCGTACGGGATTGGTTTGGCGCGGACGAGGGCGTCACGGATGTTGCCAGCGCGGGTAACGGCGGGGTGGCGACCTCGAGCGCGAACGGCGGCGCGGTGTCGCTCGGCAACGTGAACAGCGGCGGCAATGCCGGCAACGCGGTTGGCGTTGGCGACACGGTCGGCAGCGTTGCGGTCGACGGCGGCGATGTCTCCAATTCCACCGATCTGGGTGTCTCCGCGAACGGCGGCACCGCGATCTCCGATGCGAGCGGCGGCAGCTACAACCTGGCGTTCGTCAGCTAGGCGGCTCGCACTTCCAACTTCGCGTCCTTTTGGGAAGGGATAGTCCTGGGGAGGGCTCGGATCATGCAGATCACGGACATCGCTAGCGCGGGTAATGGCGGCGTCGCGACGGCTGCTGGCAATGGTGGCGCGGTTTCGGCCGGCAACATCAACAGCGGCGGCAACGTCGGTAGCGCGATCGCCGTTGGCGACACCTACGGCCCAGATCCGGCAGTGTACGGCGGCGACATCGCCAACTCGACGTCGCTCGGCGTTGCGGTCGACGGCGGCACCGGCATCGCGGATGCCACCGGCGGCAATAACAATCTGGCGTTCGTCAGCTAGGTTTCCGCTTCGGCAACAACCAATCAGGGGCTGGTGCCGCCAGGCACCAGCCCCTGATTGGTTTCTCGGCCACAGCCCGCATCCGGCGCGGGCCGTTTGATCTCTTCTTCCTCCTGCGCCCTTCTTTTCCCCGAGTCGCGATTCCACAGAAGGTATAGTGGTGTACGTACGGATCGGCGCTGCTCGCTGCCGTCGCGGGCGTTCGCGGTGGCCGGAGGGCGGCACGAGGCCATGACTTCGGTCCTGAATTTTCGCGCGAAGGCAGTCGCGCCGGGTGCGGGCAGAGAGCGCTCGTTGCCGTGGCGCGGCGCCTCGCGGATGTACATCGCCTGGGACCGCGGGGAGGGGAATGGTGATTGGCAGACGAACGGGGACCGCGCGCCGCGCGCGAGTCGAGATCGGTGGTCTTTCGGGCAGAGCGCGGTTTGCTATCGCGGGCGCATCGCTCGCCATGACGCTCGTTGCGGCGCCAGCGGTGACCGCGCTGATGCAACTGCCGGATGAGCCGTCGCCGGAAAGCGGCACCGCGCAGGTTGTCGCGCAGGGCGTGGTCGGCATCGGAAAAGGAGATCTTCGCTGGGAGGTGACGGAGCAGACCGCGCCGCCTCCGGGCAACGCCAACCCGGTGACGAGTGGGCTCGGGTTCATCACGGTCGATTCCGGGGTGATGCTCGTGGAAGATCTCGGGACCGGGGCGCAGCAGCGGCTGGCGGCCGGTGAAGCCGCGCTCACGTTACCGGGTGCGGAGCAGGCGCGCGTAGCGCTCGGTTCGGATGTGGCGGGCTATCACCAGCTCTTGCTCGTCTCCGGCGCGAGTGAGACTGCGCCGGCGAACGCTTCCTTCATCAGCGATCCGTTCACCGGCACCGGCGACCGCCACGATGTCGATCTGCTGCAGGATGCCCTCGCACCAGGGGCAACGATGGCGATCCCCGCTGGCGCCCTGCCAGCGCTGGTGGTTGTTCTCGACGGCAGCGCGAGCGTGACGACCGAGAGCGGTGACGTCGTGTCGTTGGGGACTGGCGAAGCGATCGCGCTGACGGGGTCGCTGGTGGTGACGGCCGCCGAGAATGGCGCGGATGTCGCGGCGGTCTATACCGGGCCGGCTGTACCGCGACTCGCACAAGCCGCTGCCACGCCCGCCACCGTCGCGCAGACAGCGACCCCGACATCTGGACGAGCCGTCACCGGGGCCGCTTCGCCCGCCACGGTCGCGGTTGCCGCAGCCGCGACGCCGCGAGCGCAAGCAGCGTCTGCCAGCCCGGATGATGATGGCGACGGCCTGGACGCGCGGCAGGAGGAGCGGTACGGCACCGATCCGTCTCTCTCCGATACGGACGAGGATGGCCTCTCCGACGGACAGGAGGTCGTCGAGTTCAAGACCGATCCGCTCAAACCGGACACCGACGGCGACGGCACCCTCGACGGCGACGAGATCGCGCAGGGGACGAACCCGCTCGACCCGGCCAACGGCGCCGTGGCCGCGCAGCCGACCGATGAGACGGCCAGCGAGACGCCCGCGCCCGTCGAAGAGGAGACCGCGCCGCAGGCGACGACCGCGACGCCCGGGGACAGCGACGGGGATGGCCTCGAAGATGCCATCGAGCTCGAGCTCGGGACCGACCCGTACGACATCGATACGGACGACGATGGCCTGACCGACGGCGACGAGTACTACGTCTACCAGACAGGCACGCGGAACCCGGATACCGATGGGGATGGTGTGCTCGACGGTGACGAGATCGCGAACGGCACCGACCCGAACGACCCCGCCAGCGCGTAGGCCACCGGGAGCCTGGATTTCCGGCGCGGAAACGGTTCTCAGGGATGTCGAAAGCCGCCTCACGACGCATCACCGAGCGAGGCGGCTTTCGACATCCCTAACGCCGGGGCACGATGTGTCATGCCGAGGTACGAAGCATCTCGGTCCAGGTGACGATCCCGTCCGATGCCCCGAGATCGTTCGCTGCGCTCAAAATGACACCGCGCTCGCGGGGCTCTCTAAATCACGATCCAGGAGACGATCAACGCGAGCGCAAGGAGGAGGAGGAACGGGCTCGCCGCGCCCATACCCCAGATCGCCCAAACGATGGTGGAGAACAGGAGCAGCGCGGCAAGCGCAACCAGGAACCAGAACGCCAACGATGGCCCGGACGTGACGCTTGCGCCTTCTCGCGCCACCCGCCGGGGCGGAGCCAACTCCGAGCCCGAGAGGATCTGGCGCGTCGCCCGCCCGGGCGGACGGCGGCTCACCCGGCCCGCCCGAGCCGCCGTCCGTCGCTCGCGAGCGCCCGCGCTTCCTGCGCCGTGGCGGGAGCGAAGAGTGTCGAGCGCCAGATGCGGAGCACGATCACTTTGACGATGGCCGACCAGACGAGGAGGACGCCGGCGACGAGGGCAATGGGGCCGAGCGTTCCGGCCATGCCGGCGGCGATGAGGGCCACGCCGAGGCCGAGCATGACGAGGGTGACGATCCAGAGATATTTCATGGACAGGATTTCCCGTGGTGGATGTCGTCGAGTTGCATCATGACGATCCTAGCCTGATGGCGGCAGGAATCGCAAATCCGAATCCCTCTCATGCGTCCTATTCGGCGGGCGAATCGCGATCCCAGTAGCATTGCGCCATGGCACGTGGCTGGTTTCGGAGAGAGGCATGAAGAACATGATGAATAACCGCTTTGCCCGCGAGGCGCTGAAGCAGGCGGCGACGCAGGTCAACCAGGGCGTGCGCGATGGCGCACGACAGTTCGTCGAGCGCGAGGTCACCCCGCTGCGCCAGCAGATCGATGAGCTGGAGGGCAGAGTTGTGCGCCTCGAACGGCAGATCGCCGAGTTGATGCGGGAGCGCGATCGCGGCGTGCGTTAGCCGAAGCGCGCTCCGTTGATCTGCGACCGGTGAGGGCCAGGAGACTCCTAGCCGAGGTGCTTCGAGGGTCAGCCGGGGACGAACATCGGCACCTCGGCATCGGCCTCGGTGACGAGGGGGGTGTGCTCGGCGCCGACGATGTCGGCCACGGCATCGCCCATGGCGTCGAGCGCGGGCTTCATGAAGCCCATCGTGGTGTAGGCGACACGCCCATCCCGCGCGATCAGGAAGATCGTCGGCGTGGCGGCGATGTCGAAGGCGTTGGAGATCGGGTAGCCCTCCCCTTCGACGACGATGGGAAAGGTGATGTCGTACCGCCGGGCGAACGAGCGAGTGATGTTCGGCGAGTCCTGCGAAATCCCGATGGCGTTGAGGCCACGTTCGCCGTAGCGCTGGTAGAGACGTTCCAGGAAGGGGAACATCTGCTTGCTCGAGGCGCACGAGCTTTTGTAGATGCCCATGAGGAGCGGGCCGCTGCCGAGCAGGCCGCGCAGGTCTCGCTCGACCCCTTCCGCATCGGGAAACGCCTCATTTGGAAGCGGCGCCATTTGGCCGACTTCGATCGTCATCCGCGCACTCCGTTCGCCATTACATCGCCCGGCTCGCCGCAAGCCGGACCTCCGTCCTCCCGCCCCTGCCGAGTCGCGCCGGGGCGGGTCAATCTGCCGCCGCGGCGGGCGACAGGCGTCCCAGCGCGCCGAGCAGGTCGCGCTCCAGATCGGCATAATCCTCGAGCCCGATCGACATCCGGATCAGGCCGCCGGTATGCCACGGCCAGGCAAGCGTACTGCAATCGCCGAGGCTGACCGCGATGGTGCAGAGCTCTAGGGCGTCGATCACCGCGGGCACTGCCGCCTCGCCGTCACGGAGGCTGAAGGCGAGCATGCCGCCGAATCTGCCCTCGCTCCCTCCGACGAGCTCCGCCGCGATCTCGTGCCCCGCGTGCGACGCGAGACCGGGGTAATGGACCGCTGCGACGGCGGGGTGGCGCTCGAGCATCCGGGCGAGGTGGAGGGCCGTCTCGCTGTGCCGCTCCATGCGCAGGGGAAGGGTGTGCGTCCCCGCGAGGAGGAGCCAAGCCGCGAAGGGGGAGATGGCGTTGCCCAGGTGGAGCGCCCGCGCGCGCATCGGCTCGATGAGCCGGCGCGGGCCGGCGATGACGCCGCCCTGCACCTGCCCGTGCCCGGAGAGATATTTGGTGGCGCTGTGAATGACGAGATCGGCGCCATGCTCGAGCGGGCGGAAGAGGGCCGGCGAGAGGAAGGTGTTGTCCATCACGAGGAGGAGCTCGTGACTCCGGGCGATCTCGGCCAGCGGGCGCGGGTCGGTGACGCGGAGCAGTGGGTTCGAGAAGGGCTCGGCGTAGATCGCGCGAGTGTTCGGCCTGATGGCGCGCTCGACGGCCACCGGATCGGTGAGATCGACAAACGTCGCCGACGCGCCGAAGGCCGGCAGCTCGTTGGCCAGCAGGGCGTGCGACAGGTCGTAGAGCTGATCGGAGGCGATGATGTGCCCGCCATCGCTGGCGAGCGACAGCAGCGCGGTGCTGATCGCCGCCATGCCCGAATTGAGGGCGATCGCGGACTCCGCGCCCTCCAGGTCCGCCAGCTTGACCTCAAGGCAGCGGACGGTCGGGTTGCCGCGCGGCGAGTAGGTGAAATGGGGGCGCTCGCCGGAGCGCATCCCCGCGACCTGCCCGTAGGTCTCGAAGGCGAAGGTCACGTTCTGATAGAGCGGCACCCCGTGCGCGCCGGTCGTGGGATCGGGGGCTTCGCCCGCGTGGATGCAACGGGTGCCGAACCCGGTCGTCTCGGTCATGGCGTCCCTTTCGCCTCGATGCGCTGGCCGGTTCTTCATGGAAAGCCTAGCCCATCTGGAGCCGGCAGCGATGCCCGATCGGCCGTGGCGCACCTACAATCCCCTCGTGACGTCGATCATGACGAACGGGCAGACAGAGGAGCATGTGCAGTGACCGATGGCCGAAACCGATCGTGGAACGAGCTCGTGGAGTCATTGCGTGCCGTCGCGGAGCAGATTCGCCACGCGGTCGAGCACAAGGGGCCACGCAGCCCCGAGGAGGAAGCGACCGCCTCGCGCCTGAAAGCCGATCTCTCGCGGCTAGAGCAAACGGCGGCCGATCTGCGGACAAAGCTGACGACCGGCGTGCACGAGCAGCGGGCGGAGTTCGAGGAGTCGATCGACCGCGAGCGGGTGGCGCAGACGACCGACCAGTTAAAGGCGTCACTGGACGAGTTGCTCAGCCTGGCGAGGACGGTAGCGACTGAGCTCGGCGCGGCGGCCGGCGCCACGTTCGAGCAGGTGCGACCGGAGTTGACGTCGGCGGCCAGGTCGCTCGAAGATGTCGCGGGATCGGCCGGCGCATGGCTGCGAGCGGTGCTCGATACCGGCACCAGACCGCGAGAGCGTGGCCAGGGTGAGGGACCGCCGCTCGACGACCTGTAATACGAAATCCGGGGAATGAGCGCCGCCTTGCTACGGCCTGCCCTCACCCCCTACCCCTCTCCCACTCCGGTGGGAGAGGGGAGATCTTTCATGGGCTTTCGCGTCAGACCCGGTGTCTTTCTATGAAGTGCAGGAAACGGCTTTATCTCTGTCACGAGATTTTGCGAAACTCCGCCCCTCGCCCACTCCGGTGGGCGAGGGGCCGGGGGGAGGGTGAGCACGGCGAAGTGGCGGCGCTCATCCGGAATCCGTATCAGACCGGTTCTGCAACACCATCCGGCGCGGGGAGGCGGCCAGCCACCTCCGCAACGATGCTCTCGAGAGCGGCCACATCGGCGCCGCCGGTCGCCCAGTTGTCGAAGGCCGCGCGAATTGCAGCGCGCCCCTGCCAGCGCGTGCCGGAGACGTAGGCGACACCGCTGCGCTGGATCATCTCGATCGCGGCGTCGTTCAGCGCGTCGAGGCGCTCGCCCGCCTCGCCGGCACCGCGATAGCGGAAGCAGACGACGTTGAGGTGAACCGGCGCCAGAAGCTCGAGGGATGGCTGGCGCTCGACCCACGCGCCGAAGTGCGCAGCGTTGGCGAGCGAGCGCTGCACGATCTCCTCGTACCCCTCCCGGCCGGCCGAGCGGAGCGCGCACCAGACGGAGAGGCCCCGGAAGCGGCGCGAGAGCTCGGGGACGAAATCGATCGCGCTCCAGGGGAGGGCGTCGCCCGCGAAGCGGAGGTAGGCCGCATTGCCGCCGAATGCGCCGCGCGAGGAGGCGGCGTCCCGCACGAGGACGAAGCCGCAGTCGTAGGGGACGTTGAGCCACTTGTGCGCGTCGGAGGCGACGGAGTCGGCCAGCTCGATGCCATCGAGCAAAGGCCGGTGCGCCGGCGAGAGGGCGGCGTAGAGCCCGAAGGCGCCGTCGACGTGGAGCCAGGCCCCGCCGGGGTGCGCCGCGCACCGCTCGGCCATCGCCCGGATCGGGTCGAATGCGCCAGTGTTCACCTCGCCGGCGTTGGCGATGATGATCGCCGGGCCATCGCAGGCGGAGAGCGCGCGATCGAACTCGTCCAGGTCGATCACCCCTTCGCGCGCGGGGATGGTTCGCAGCGCGCCCCGGCCGAGCCCCAGAATGGCGAGCGCCTTGGCCGCGCTCTGGTGGACCTCGGTGCTGCCGAGCACGGGGATGACCGGCTGGCCGCCGAGGCCATCGCGCGCCGCGTCAAAGCCGAGCTGGAGCGAGGCCCACTGGCGTGCGGCGGCGAGCCCGCTCAGGTTGGCCATCGTCGCTCCCGACGTGAGCGCGCCGCTCCACGATGCGGGGAGCCCGAAGAGCTCGAGGATCCAGCGCATGACCGTCTCCTCCGTCTGCGCGGCGGCGGGGCTCATCAGCCAGGTCGCGGCATTCTGGTCGATGGCGGAGGCGAGCCAGTCGGCGGCCAACGCGGCGGGCGTGCCGCCGCCGTTGACGAACCCGAAGTAGCGCGGCCCCGAGGTCTGGACGATGCCGGGCCGAGCGCGTTCGTACCAGTCGCGGAGCGCTTCTTCGGGCGCATAGCCTGACACGGGGAGGGGTTCGGCGAAGCGGGGCGCCATCTCCCCGGGCGAGGCGTGCCGGCTGACCGGCGACTCGGGCACCGAGGCGACATA
Source organism: Thermomicrobiales bacterium (assembly GCA_020853615.1). Classification (GTDB taxonomy): domain Bacteria; phylum Chloroflexota; class Chloroflexia; order Thermomicrobiales; family UBA6265; genus JACCXM01. The sequence goes on along the minus strand of JADYYO010000134.1, from coordinate 15,181 downwards.
GTCGAGCGCGAGGTCGCGGGCCGCGTCGAGCGTCATCGCCCACTCGTCGCGGGAGGGCCAGCGAGTTCCCGGCGCCGTGGCAGACGAGACAGACGATCCATCCTGATCGACGAGCGGTTCATTGGCCATGGGGAACTCCTCTCGGCTTCGCGCGGCGCCACTGCAGGGAGTCTATCGCCGGTTGCCGGTTCAGTCCCATTTCACAGACAAGCGGGAATCGGCCGGGCGTGGCACCATGTCGCACACGAAGGTTCAGACGCATGTGGAGGACGATTGCCCTGTGAGTGAGGAGATCGCGTATCTGCCGGCTAGCGCGTTGATCGAAGCCTATCGGTCGGGCACCCTGTCGCCGGTCGAGGTCGCGCGGGCGACGCTGGAGCGGATCGAGGCGGTCAATCCCCGGATCAACGCCTTCACCACAGTGAGCGCCGAATTGGCGATGGCGCAGGCCGAGGCCGCCGAGCAGCGCTATCGCGAGGGCAACCCCGGCCCGCTCGCGGGGGTTCCCGTTTCGATCAAGGACCTGACGCCGACGCGGGGGATCCGCACGGCGCGCGGCTCGCTCATCGCCCCGGATTGGGTCCCGGAGGAGGACCCGCCGATCGTCGAGCGCCTCTATGGCGCCGGCGCGGTCATGCTCGGCAAGACGAACACGCCCGAGCTCGGCTGGAAGGGCGATTCCGGGAACCGGGTCTTCGGACCGACCTTCAATCCGTGGCGTCTCGAGCGGACCGCGGGCGGATCGAGTGGCGGCGGGGCCGCGGCGGTGGCGGCGGGGCTCGGTCCTCTCTCGCAAGGGAGCGACGGGGCCGGCTCGATCCGGATTCCGGCCAGCTTCTGCGGCATCTTCGGCTTCAAGCAGTCGTTCGGGCTGGTGCCGCAGTGGCCGCCAAGCGCCGTTGGTGACCTCTCCCATCTCGGGCCGATCACGCGGACCGTGACGGATGCCGGCCTGATGCTCAATGCCATTGCCGGAGCCGACTCGCGCGACCGGCTCTCCTGGTCGAGCGGGATCGACTATCTGCGGGATCTGGATGGCGGCATCGAAGGGCTGCGCGTCGCCTGGTCGCCAACGCTCGGCTACGCCGATGTCGCCGACGATGTGCTGGCGGCGACGGAGTCGGCCGCGAACCGCTTCACGGAGCTTGGCTGCGCGGTTGAGCGCGTCGACCCGCCGCTGGAGAACCCGGCGGAGATCCTCGACGTCATGTGGTCGGCCGCGATGGCGGGGCACTTCCGGGGCCGCCTCAATGCAGTGGGGCCGTTGATCGATCCGGGGCTCCTCCGCGTCGTCGAGCGGGCGCAAGGGCTCACCGGGGCCGATCTGGCGGCGGCACAGCAGCGGCGGAATCAGTATTACGCTGGCATGCGCGCGTTCATGGAGCAGTACGATCTGCTGCTGACGCCGACGCTCCCGGTAACCGCCTTCACGGCGGGGTTGGACGAGCCGGATGACTGGCAGAGGGCGACGCTGGCGCCGCTCGACTGGACCCCCTTCACCTACCCCTTCAACCTGACTGGCACGCCGGCCGCGACGGTTCCCTGCGGCTTCGATCGGCAGGGGTTGCCGATCGGCCTGCAGATTGTCGGCCGCTGGCACGACGACCCGCTCGTGCTGCGCGCGGCGCGTGCCTTCGAGCGCCTGATGCCCTGGCAGGAGGCGCGCCCGCCCCTCGGGTAGCGTTGACGCGCGACGGCGCGGGGAAGAGCGCGGCAACCGTTTGCCCGGAAACCAGCGCCAATGGCAGCCGTGTGCCCAGGACGTGTCATGCTGACGAAGGAAGCATCCCGGCACAGGAGAGACGCGGTTCCCGGGAGCCGAGATCCTTCGCCAACTCAGGATGACACGAATTCGGCACGCCGCTGCAGAGATCAGGAGGCGTGGGCCGGGGAGGTGCGAAACGCGCCAGCAAGGGCGCCCGCCCTGATCGCCTGCTCGACATCGACGACGCGCGGGCCGTGGGGATCGAAGGTGACGGAGAGGTGCGCGCTGGGATCGCGGAACTCGATCTCGCGCTCGCCATCGAGCGCGATCGTGCACGGCTCGCTCTGCAGCGTGACGTTTGCGCCGGGTTCGATCAGGCGCTTGCCGGCGATGGGCGCGGCGCGCATCAGGCCCGGCGCGATGGGGACCGTCACGCTGAAGGGGGCATCCGCCTCGGAGCCGATGGCGATCCAGGCGCCGGCGTGCGACTCGCTTGCCTCCGGGAAGAGCGCGCTCCCCAAACTGGCGATGCCGATGGCCGCCGGGGTGATGCGGGAGAGGACGATTTCCCGCAGATGCCCCGGCTCCCAGAGGGCGCGCGCGCCGAGCCAGGCATGCGTCGACGTGACGACGTCGATCAGCGCGATGTCGACTGGCGCATCATCGATCCGGACGACGAGCCGGGGCGCGCGACGGACGATATGGTCGCCGCCCTCGGGCTGTTGTGCGATGCCGCTGGCGACGAGGCCGGCGGCAAGGCCCGCCAGCGTCCCCTCGATCATGCGCGGGAAGACATTGTTGGTCCCGGTCGAAACCGCGACAAGGGGGACATCGCCGCACGATTTGGCGACCGCCCGGTTGGTGCCGTCGCCGCCGAGGGTGACGATGACGCCCGCCCCGAGGTCAGCGAGGCGCGCGGCGGCCTCGGTTGAATCGCTGGCATGGCCGATGACCGGCATCGCCAGCGGCTTGAGCGCGAGGCGCGGCTTTGCCGCTGCGGCCGCGCGCTCCACAATGCCGTAGCCATCGGGGAGGTAGGTGACCCGCTCGACGCCCGCCGCGTCGAGCCCGAGCAGGACGCGGCGGACGATGTTGATCTTCTCGTTGTTGTCGAAGGTCGAGCCGTGGGCGACGAGGCGGCGGATATCCTTGCCCGAGGCCGGGTTGGCGATGATGCCGACGAGAGGCTCGGCCGTCATGGGCGCGGCAGCGACTCGAGCCAGTCGCGGACAATCGCCGTGAATGCCGGCGCCGCCTCGATCTGCGGCACATGACCGACCCCCTCGAGGATCTCGAGCCAGGCCGTCGGCAGCGCGATCGACGCCGCCATGGCGTGCCGCGCCGGAACGACGCGGTCGAGCTCACCCCAGACGATCAACAGCGGGACCTCGAGCCGATTGAGCTGGTCGAGGAAGGCGACCTGCTGCCCGCTTCTCGAGAACGCCTGCGCCGCGATCGCCTTCACCGCCTCATCGGCGCCCGGCGCGGAGCGCGCCGCGTGCAGCTCGTCGATGCCCCGGTCGAGGATGAAGCGCGGATTCTGGAAGAAGAGCTCGAGCAGGCGACGGGCCTCGTCGCGTGAGGGAGTCGCTTCGACGCGGTCGAGCAGGTCGTCACTGATTTCGGGACCAAGGCCCGCGCTGTCGACCAGCACCAGCCCGCGCAGCAGCTTCGGCCGCTCGAGGGCGAGTTGCAGCGCGACGGCGCCGCCCAGCGAGTGACCGACGACGATCGCCGGCGAAAGCTCCAGCTTCTCGATGACCTGCGCCACCGCGTTTGCGAGGCTGGTGATCGCGTAGTTGCCATTCTCCGACGCCGGCTTGTCGCTGGCGCCGTGGCCGGGCAGATCGACCGCCGCGACCCGGTACGTCTCGGCGAAGTTGCCGAGCACGTTCGCCCAGGTCGACTGCGAGCCACCGAGGCCGTGCAGGAAGACGATCGTCTCCGGGGCATCGACCGGTCCCGCGACGAGGACTGAGACGGTGTTGCCGTTGTCGAGGGTAACCTGCTCGGAGCGGGGCGCGGCCGCGGTGGCCGCGACGGAGGCCGCCGCGCGCTCGACGTCCTCGCTGGTGATGCGGCCGCCGGGGCCGGTGGCCTCGATGGTCGCCAGGTCGATGCCAAGCTCCCCGGCCCGCTTGCGCGCCGCGGGCGAGGCGTTGACGCGCCCGCTCGCGTCGCGCGCCGCCTTGCGTGACTCGCGCGCGGGCCGCTGCGCCTGCTGCCCGGCCCCGGCGGTTGCCGCCGGCCCGGCCGAGGTGGCGAGGAGGGCTGTCAGCGCCTCGTCGCTTAGCTCCTCGTCCGGGGCGACAATGACGGCGACTGGCCCGGTGACGGGGACCTCGCTCCCCGTGGGCGCGACGATCTTGCGCAGGATGCCCGACGCCGGGGCCTCGACGTCGTCGACGGCCTTCTCGGTTTCGACGGTCAGGAGCGCGGCACCCTCCGTGACCGTGTCGCCCTCCTCGTGCGACCAGCCGGTGACGGTCCCGGAGACCATGGTGAGGCCCCACTTCGGCATTGTGACGATAGTTGGCATGCATTCTCTCCGTGGCGCCCTCGGCCGCTCCGCTAGCGTACGTTGGCGGGCCGGGCGCCGCCGCTAGGCAATCTCCCGAACGGCCTCGACGATCCGCTCCGGGCTGGGGACATACGCCTGCTCCAGCGGCGGGCTGAACGGCACGGGCGTGTGTGGCGCCGTGACCAGCTTGATCGGCGCATCCAGCGTATCGAATCCCTTGTCCGCGACCATCGCCGCGATGTCGGTCGCCGCGCTGCAGCGCGGGTTGTCCTCATCGACGATGACGAGCCGGTGAGTCTTCGCCACCGACGCCAGGATCGTTTCTTCGTCGAGCGGCGAGAGGGTGCGCGGGTCGATGATCTCGGCCTCGATCCCCTCACTCGCGAGCGTCTCGGCCGCCTTGAGCGCCTGGGTGACCATGCGCGAGATGGCGACGATGGTGACGTCGTCGCCGGCGTGCTTGATGTCGGCCTTGCCGAGCGGGATCCCCTCGTCCCCCTCCGGGACCTCGCCCTTCATGCCGTAGAGGACCTTGTTCTCGAAGAACATGACGACGTCGTCGTCGCGGATGGCGCTCAGGAGGAGGCCCTTGGCGTCGGCCGGCGTCGAGGGAACGACGCACTTGATGCCGGGCATGTGGGTGAAGACGGAGTAGTGGCACCCGGAGTGTTGCGCGGCGGCGCTGACGCCGGCCCCGATCTGGGTGCGGATGGTGACGGGACAGGCCGCCTTGCCGCCGAACATGTAGCGGAACTTGGCGCCCTGGTTGAAGATCTGGTCCATGCAGCAGCCGAAGAAGTCGACGAACATCAGTTCGGCGACCGGGCGCAGACCGGTCGCGGCGGCGGCGACGGCCGCGCCGATGAAGCCCGACTCGGTGATCGGCGTATCGAGGACGCGATTGCGGCCGAACTCCTGCACGAGCCCCTTGGTCACGCCCATCGGGCCGCCCCAGGCGTCCTCGTTGATGAGGTGATCGACCTCGGCGCCGCCGGCGATATCCTCCCCGAGCAGGACCACCGTCGGATCTTCGCGCATGGCGATGCGCAGCGCCTCGTTGATCGCCTGCTGATACGTCATCTGTCGGGTGGCAGTCTCGACGACCATCGGTTCCTCCGCGGCGGAGACGCGCTCCGCGCTGCTCGCTAGTACGAAACGTAGACGTCGGTGAGCACCTCGTCCGGCTCGGGGAATGGCGCCGCCCTGGCGGCATTCCACGCCTCGTCGAGTTGCCGCGTCACGCGCGCGTCGATGGCGTCGAGCTCTTCGGCGGTCGCCAGGCCGCGATCGATGAGCGCGCCGCGCAGCGCCTGAATTGGGTCGCGCTGCTTGAAGCGCTCGAGCTCTTCGGCGGTGCGGTAGGTGACCTGGTCGCCCTGGAAGTGGCCATAATAGCGATACGTCTTGGCCTCGAGGAGGGTCGGGCCGTCCCCGCGCCGGGCGCGGTCGATCGCCTCGCGCGCCGCCTCGTAGACGGCGAAGACATCGAGGCCGTCGACGACTACGCCCGGAATCTCATAGGCGCTGGCGCGGTTGGCGATGTCGCTGGCTGAGCAGTGATAATGGACCGGCGTCGCCTCGGCATAGCCGTTGTTCTCGCAGACGAAGACGACGGGGAGGTTCCAGATGGCCGCGAGATTGAGCCCTTCGTGAAAGGTTCCCTGGTTCGAGGCGCCATCGCCGAAGAAGCAGACGGCAACGCCGCCCGTGCCCAACGTCTTGGCCGTCAGGGCCGCGCCGCAGGCGAGCGGAATCCCGCCCCCGACTATGCCGTTGGCCCCCAGCATCCCCTTCTCGACGTCGGCGATGTGCATCGAGCCGCCCTTGCCCTTGCAGATGCCGGTCGACTTGCCCATCAGCTCGGCGACCATCCCCGGAATGTCGACGCCCTTGGCGATGCAGTGGCCGTGGCCGCGGTGCGTCGAGGTGATGACGTCCGTATCGGTGAGCTGGGAGCAGATGCCGACGGCGACCGCTTCCTCGCCGGCATAGAGGTGGACGAAGCCGGGGATGAGGCCGGCGGCGAAGTTCTTCCCCGCCATATCTTCGAAGGTGCGAATCTGGAGCATGCGCTCGTACATGCCCAGCAGGGTGTCGCGATCGAGCTCGATCGCCGCCGTTCCCGTTGCCGACATCGTGTCCTCCTGCGACTGACCTGCCCCGCCTCGCCTGGCAACCCGACGCCAAGTTCGGCGGAATCGTGCCGGGATGGAATGAGCGACTTATACGGCACCGGCACACTGACCGACAAGCCACCCCCCTTGGAACGGGCGATACTTGACCCGGAACGCCCCGGTCGGTGAGATGCGAGACCTTCGGCCGTCTTGCCCGCGCTCCCGCGTCCGGTCAGGATCGTTCAGGTGAGCGATGGCAAGGAATCGGATGCGCGCCCCACGCGCGGCAATCGGCTGGATGGGAGGGATGACGACGTTCGATCGCAGACGATTGCTCACGCAATCAACGAAGGCACTCGCGGCGCTCGGCATGGCGGGCCTCCTCGACCAGCTCGGCGCGGTGTCGCCGGCGCGGGCAGAGGGCGGGTACGACTTCTCCGCCGGGATGAGCGGCTGCTCGGAAATCGCGCTGATGTTCAACATCGGCGCCGGCTCCGAGCCGGCGCTCGGCATTCTCGATACCCTGAGCGCCTATGGCGCCTCGGGCACGATGTTCATCATGGGCTGGCTCGCCGAGCAGAACCCCGGCCTGGCGCAGAGCATCGCCTCTTACGGCTTCCCGGTCGGCAGCCACGGCTACCTACCGCCTGAGTTGACGACTCGCGCGGATGACGACATCGCCTGGGACCTGCAGACCGCCTCGAGCATCCTGACCAATGTCCTCGGCTACTACCCGGGCCCCTGGTTCACCCCGTTCGCCAGCGCCAGCGACGAGCGCGTGCGCGCGATCGCCAGCTCGCTTGGGTTGATCACGGTCGGCTGGAGCGTCAGCTCTGGCGACTGGGAGCCGTGGGCGACGCCGGATTCGATCTACAGCCGGGTTGTCGGCGGCGCGTTCGACGGCGCGATCATTGAGATGCACCTCGACGCGGAGCAGAGCGTGGCCGGTACGGCGGTGGCCCTCCCCTGGATCCTCGACGACCTGATGGCGCAGGGGTACCGGTTCGTGTCGATTCCGTCGATCGCCGCTGGCTGCTAGCGCGGACCCACGGTGTGCCATGCTTGCGATGTTGCCCATGTGCCGCCGCGTTCATGGCTGCGCGGCAACATGCCATGGCCGAGATGACGCGACGTGGAGGCGCTTCTACAGAGCGGGCGCCGGCTGTCTCACTACTTCGAGGAGCGGAACGAGGGACTCGATCGTCTCCAGGTTGGGTGGAATGGGGTAGATCTGGACGTGGGCGACCCGATCGCCCCGAATGCCCGGAGGTCGGCGGCGATAGTGTCGACGCTGCCGGTAAGGGGGTGGGCTTGGGCTCCGGTCAGGGCATCCTGCAGGTACCAGTGCTTTGGGAACTCCCGCCGGCCGCTCGGATCGATCGAGACCGAGACGGTGCGCTCGACAGTCGCCGGGTCGCGCCCCACCTCGACACAGATGGAATCGACGAGCTCGCGCAACGGAGGGTAGACCTCCGGGCGGCTGTCGCCGCCGGCCAGCCACCCATTCCAGATGGGGACAGTCGGCAACGTCATGCGGTGCATGCGCGGCCCGCACGGGCGCAGCTCAGACTCGCGGGCCTGGTAGTAGGTCCCCCTCGAAGTCGATCTGCCCGTTGCGCAGCAGGCCGTCGATGATGGTGAAGGCCTCGGCGAAGCGGTCGACGCGATGATCGTAGGGATAGCCGAACATGCGGTATTCGGGTTCATTCCAGCCGGCCCCGATGCTGAGGACCAGGCGGCCACCGCTCACCTCGTCGATCGTCTCAACGATTTTAGCGAACAGTGCCGGGTTGCGAAACGAGGTCGCTGTGACGAGAGAGCCGAGCTCGACCCGCGCGGTGACAGCGGCGAGCGCGGCGATCGGCGACCAGCACTCCCAGGCTCCCCGCAGTGGCAGCCCGGAGGCGTCGTTGCGGTAGATCAGGTGGTCGACGAACCAGATCGATTCGAAGCCGGCCTCCTCAACTGCGCCATGGCAAGGTAGTCGCTCCATTCAGGCGTCCGCCCGTCGAGGTCGCCCTCGCCCTCCGGCAGGATGATGCCGAGTTTCGGGGTCGGTGACTTCGCCCAGCTCTCCCTGGGTGCGTCGGCAACCGGGTGGGGCAGTTTCGTTTCCTCTTTCCTTACTTGACGGCACCCATGGTCAGGCCGCGGATCAGATACCGGCCGAGAAACAGGGCGATGAGCAGCGGCGGCAGCATGACGATCAGGCCCTGTGCCGCAATATCCCAGTAGCGGGTCCCCTGCACGCTGATGTTGCCTGCCAGTTGCAAGGGGAGCGTCTTCGCCTTGTCGAGCGTCAGGGTCAGGGCGAAGAGAAACTCGTTCCAGGCAAAGACGAACGCGAAGAGGAAGGCGATGACCAGCCCAGGCAGTGCCAGCGGCAACGCGATGCGGAAAAAGGCGCCGAAGCGGGATGCGCCGTCAACCAGCGCCGCCTCCTCAATCTCGACCGGGAGGTCAGCGAAGTAGTCGCGGAGAAGCCAAACGACGAGGGGAAGGTTGCCGGCGGTGTAGACGATGATCAGCGTCGAGAGGTGGTCGAGCAGGTTGAGTCGGTTGAAGAGAATGTAGAAGGGGACGATCAGGGCGACCGGGGGGAACATGCGCTGGGCGACGATCCAGAAGGCGATGTCGTTGTTTCGCCAGCGGCGGTAACGAAAACGGGTCAGCGCGTACGCGGCCATGGAGCCGAGTATGACGGCCAGCAGCGCCGAGCAGAAGGCGGCGACGAAGGAGTTGCGCGCCAGCATGGCCAGGTTGCCCAGCCCGCTGACGCCGTAGCCTCCGCCGGTGCCGAAGATACTGCGGAAGGCATCGAAGGTCGGAGTGAAATCGACCCAGGGAATGAAGGTCGGCCTGGCGCCCTGGACGGCCTTCGCGCTCTTAATGGAGGTGACAGCGATCCAGTAGATCGGGAGGAGGGTAAAGAGGGCCCAGATGCCGAGGACGAAGTAGATGATGCCGACCACGAGGCGGTTGCGTGTTGTCGGCATGTTATGCCTCCTCGATCCGCCGGAAGGCGCGCAGGTAGAGCAGGAAGACGAGGGTCATCAGGATGGCGGTCGCCCAGGCGACCGTCGCCGTGAACCCCATGTTGAACGTGCGAAAGCCGGCCGCGTAGGCATAGAACGAGAGGAGTTCGGTGGCGGTGCCGGGGCCGCCGCCGGTGAGGACGTAGACGGTGTCGAAGACCTTGAAGGCGTCGACCGCCCGAAGGAGGACGATGGCGACGAGGTACGGCGTCAGCAGCGGCAACGTGATGTCGCGCAGCACCGCGCGCAGCCCGGCGCCGTCGACGAGAGCGGCTTCGTAGATCTCGGTGGGCAGCGACTCCAGCGCGGCGAGAGTGGCCAGCGCGATGAAGGGAGTCCACTGCCAGATATCGACGACGACGAGGGAGACCAGCGCCGACGTCTGGCCGGAGAGCCAGGTGACACGTGGCAGGCCGATGGCGTCGAGTGCGTAGTTGACGGGCCCTTTGTTGTAGTCGAAGAGGAGCTTCCAGGCGAAGGAGATGGCGATGGGCGGGAGGAGCATCGGAAGGGCCAGGGCCAGGCGCAGTGCGCTCTTGCCGATGGTGGCGAATTGCAGGGCAAGGGCGATCAGCAATCCGATTGCGAGCTCCAGCCCGGCCGTCAGCGCAACGTAGGCGAGCGTGCGGGTGACTGCATCCTGGAAACGGACATCGACCATGAGCCGGCGGATGTTGTCAAGGCCGACGAAGGTGATCCCGCTCCCCGATTGCCAGGAGGAGAAAACAAGGTAGACGGAGAAAATGAGCGGGAAGATCCCGAGGAGTAGCAGGTAGAGCACCGCCGGCAGGAGGAAGACGTACTTGGCATTCTGATCGGCCCAGGCGTGCTGTCGCGGTACGGCGCTGGAGACGGCCGGGGCGAGGGCAGGGGCGCCACTCAAGGGGATGCCTCCTCTCTTGACTACGCCACGGAACCCGCCGCGGAAAGGAGCGGGGCAAACAAACAGGGGCGCCGCGGCGGCAAGTCTTGGATGGACGCGGGGTGCCACGTCCCTCCACGACGGCAATCACATCCCGAGGTGGGCGCGGTACGCCTTTACCTGCTTGTCGCGGCCCAGTTCATCGGTAATGGCGTTGAAATCCTTGACGCACTGGTCCATCGCCTCCTGCGGCGTCGTCTCGCCGGCGATAGCCCGGTTGGTGTACAGCTCCAGCGTATCCTGGTAGCGCGCCGCGCCCGGGATACGCGGGTCGATAACGGCGTTCGGGTGGTTGGTGGCGTCGAGGATGGTCTGGATGTAGGCCTTTGCGTCGTTCTCGTCCCAGCCCGCGTCAAGCCAGGGCTGCAGGTTCGTGCTGTGCGACGTGCGCCACGGCTGGTATCCCGACTCGGGCGTGGCGACATCGACGGCGCTGATCTGCGGGCTCCCGTGCCACTTGATCCACTCCCAGGCGGCGTCCGGGTTCTTGGCCTGGCTGGTGATGTAGTACGACCACCCGTTGTAGGCGTGCGTCGGGGTGCGGTGGATCTGCCCTTCAGGCATCGTCACCCAGGTCTTCGTCTGCCAGTCGAAGTACTCGGTCACACCAGGAGAAAGCGAGAACCCGAGCTTCCCCTTGACGACCGACTGGTCGCTGACGGAAAGGGGGCCGGTGTCGCCCCAGTCGAGCGACATCAGGGCCAGGCCGCCGATGATGTCGTACTCGACTGCGTTGCGGTCGGCATCAAGCCCGGGGCGCATGGCGGTCTTGATGACGTCGACGAACTCGGTCAGCCCACGCACGTACCCCTCGGTGTTGATAAGCGGGTTCATGTCGGGGTCGAAAATGTAGATCCCTTGCGCGGGGGCCTTGTCGGTGGGGACGACTGAGTAGGGCGCCGTCCAGGGATAGGAGTACCAGTACGACTGCTGACCGCGAAGGACGCAGGTGATGAAGCCATACCCTTCGCCCTGATCGCTCCAGCCCGCGCCGCCGCCGTTCGGGCTGAAGAAGCGGGCGACATCGACGAACTCCGTCAGGGTCTGAGGCGGATTGGGAAGATCCTTGCCGGTGGCGGTTTTGTAGGCTTCCTGATACTTCGGATCGCCCAGGATGTCCTTACGGTAGAACATCGTCTGGTTATCGTTGTCGATGATGTACGTATAGATCTGGCCGGCCCAGGAATCCTTGCGCTTGATTCCTTCCGGGATGTCATCCCAGGCCAGGAGCGGGTTCTCGGCGTCGCGATCGACAAAGGGCTGCAGGGGAACGGCGTAGTTCAGGTTGACGAAGTCGGGCATCCAGGTGTTTGCCAGCAGGAGAATGTCGAAGTCGCCCCCGCCCGACTGCGCGGCCTGCTGGGCCCGGGTAAAGAGGTCGGCGTTCGGCACCTCGACCGTCTCAACAGTGGCGCCATACTCCTGTTGGAATTGCGGCGCGTGGAACTTGATAGGACCGGAGATGGTCGGACCGGTGGGGGCAAAGACCTTCAGCGTCACGCCGTCGAATCTCGGCTTCTCCTGCGCCTGCACACTCGCGGCGGTGAACCCGCGGTGGCCGCCAACGAGGGCAGCGGCGCCCGCTCCAGCGCCCCCTTTCAGCACGGCCCGGCGGCTGATCATCTTCCTCTTGGCCTCGGCCGTGATGTGCGCGATTCGCTCTTCGTTCGTCCCGGAACGCGTCATCGACGTTCTCCTTCTGTACGCCTCAGCAGCTCGCTCCACGGCGTCGTGGGCGGCCCGGAAGAGATATCTGAGAGCACGGCCCAATAAATCACCGCACGGAGTGTCTGTCAATATCACGGAGTGTCTGTCAATATCCTCGAAGGGTCTTTCCATGCTCCGGGTCCCGAGAATGAAACGACCTCGGGAGCGATGTGGCGTTTACGATAGGACGCATATAATCGGACCGAAGGTGAGCGCGCGCTGATTCCGGCCGCTGGCGGTGCCGTGACGCTCACGAGCGAAGCGCGAGGGGAGATGGCGTGGCTGACGCATTCGACGGGCTGCTGGACTACATCGTTCGCGATCTGGTGGTTCCCGACGCGCAGAAGGATGTCGACCTGAACGCCACGGCCGAGGAGACCGCCGACGACATCATCGCGACCAAGGAGCAGAAAACCGCCGGCGCGATCGAGCGCGCCCGCGCGCTGGCGATCCCCTTCCGAGAGGGGCTCGTCCTCGCGTTCGAGGCGCAGCAGATCGGCCATCACGAGATCCGGCTCGACGATCGCGATGCGACGCAGAATGCCATCGCCGACGCGCTGATCGCCTTCCTGGTCGGTTTCGGTCTTGCGGAGTCGCGCAGCGAAGCGACGGAGCCCGGCCACTACCTCTATTTCGTCGCCGTTGACTGGGACCGGCTCTACGAGGTCGCCGAGCGGGCGGGGGTCAATCTTCCCGCGGCGCTCGCCGACGCCGCCTCGATCCCCCCGGCCTGATGGACGACGGGTCGCCGGGACTGGTTCAAGCCGCCGATGCGCCAAAGCCGGGGCCAAAACTGCCGAAGCCGACGGGGCAGGACAGCGCCGCCCGCTTGGCGCGAGCGTTGCGCTTCCGCTTCCGGGACATTGGCCTGCTGCGGACCGCGTTGACCCATCGGTCGATCCTGCACGAGGTTGCGGTGGCGGGCGGGACGGAGAACCCGGCGACCCTGACGAACGAGCGGCTGGAGTTTCTTGGCGACGCAGTGCTCGGCGCCATTGCCGCCGAGTATCTCTACAAGCTCGATCCCGACGCGGACGAGGGACAGTTGACGCGCCGTCGCGTCGCCCTGGTGCGGGCAGAGACGCTGGTGCGCTGGGCGCGCGAAATCGACCTCGGCTCCTACCTCTACCTCGGAGCGGGCGAACGGCCAGGCCCGAGCAGCCGCGACCGGATGCTCGCCGGCGCGTTCGAGGCGGTGATCGGGGCGATCGCGCTCGACCGAGGCTGGGGCGCGGCCCGCAAGTTCGTCCTGCGGCTGCTCGAGCGCGACGCGCCGGATATCCTGGCCGAGGCGGAGGGCGTGGCGAATCCGAAGGGGCGCCTGCAGGAGCTGCTGCAGGAGCATTACCGGCGTGCGCCAGACTACGAGACGGTTGCGGCCGAGGGTCCGGATCATGCACGCACGTTCGTGGTCGAGGCGCGGTTCGATGAGCGGACCCTCGGCCGTGGCACGGGACCGACCAAGCGGGAGGCCGAACAGGCGGCGGCGGCCGATGCGCTCGAGTCGCTGTCCGACGGATCGCTCGAAGCGTTGGATGAGAGCGCCGGCAGCTAACCGCGCCGCGCGCCGAGACGAACGCCGGAATTCGCGACCTCGCGACACGGGACGTGGTCCAGTCGCCGCGATACGGCTGCAGCGGCGTTGCCGCGGGAGTGCTACGTGGGCGGCCACTACGACCAGCTTTCGATCTTCACGGGCAATTCGAACCCGGAACTGGCGCGCGACATCTGCAGCTACATCGGGATCCCGCTCGGGCGCGCCGAGGTCTTCAAGTTCTCCAACGACAATACCTTCGTGCGCATCCAGGAGAGCGTGCGCGAGAACGATGTCTTCATCGTGCAATCGTTCTCGACGCCGATCAACGACTCGATCATGGAAATGCTGATCATGATCGACACCATCAAGCGCGCCTCGGCCGGGCGCGTGACGGCGGTCATCCCCTACTTCGGCTACGGCCGGACGGACAAGAAGGACCAGCCCCGGGTGCCGATCACGGCGCGACTGGTGGCCAAGCTCGTCGGCGTCTCCGGCGCGGATCGGGCGCTGCTGCTCGATCTGCACGCCGGGCAGATCCAGGGGTTCTTCGACATCCCGGTCGACGAGATGAGCGCGATGTCGCTGACCGCTACCTACTTCGCGCAGAAGCGGCTCAGCGATCCGGTGGTCGTCTCGCCCGATCTCGGGAATACGAAGCGGGCGCGCAACTTCGCGGAGTCCGTCGATGCGCCGCTGGCGATCATCGAAAAGCGTCGGCTGGGGAACGAGGACCGGACGCAGGTGCTCAATCTGATCGGATCGGTCGAGGGGAAGCAGGCGATCATCGTCGACGACGAGATCGACACGGCCGGATCGATCACGCAGGCGGCACAGGTCTGCCTCGAGGGGGGCGCCAGCGAGGTCTACGCCTCGGCCATCCACCCCGTCTTCTCCGGGCCGGCGGTGCAGCGTCTGCAGGAGTGCCCGATCCGCGAGGTCGTCGTCACCGATAGCATCGCGGTGCCGCCGCAAAAGCGTTTTCCGAAGCTGACGATCCTCTCGGTCGCGCCGTTGCTCGGGGAGACGATCCAGCGCATCCACACCGGCGCGAGCGTCTCCGCCACGTATCGCACGCGCGACACGCTCGTGTCGCGATAGGCTCTCCCGGGCCTGCCATACGAATCCGGGTAAGCCGGGATGATTCCTTCGTCAGCATGACACGACTTTTTCGCCGCGCTATGGCATCGATGCGGATGCTGACCAGCGTGACTCTGGCGCCGGGCGGCCGAGGAGTTGGGGAAGTCCCCAGAGATCGCGCCAGATGCGGCCGGGCCGCGCGTCGGGCGGCGTCGGCTCGACGTGCCGGTTCACCCACGCGCTGCGCATGCCGGCGGCAGACGCCGGCCCGATGTCGTATTTGAAGCCGAACGCGACGTGAAGCACCTGTTCCGGCGGCAGGCGGAGTTCACGCAGCAGGCGCTGGAAGTTCGCCAGCGACGGCTTGTAGGAGCCGCAATCCTCGGCGGTGACAACGAGCTCGAAGGGCACGTCGAGGTGCTTCAGCGAGTGGGCGATGATGTCCCGGTCGGTATTCGAGAGGATGGCGAGCCGCAATCCCGCCGCCCGCGCTTCGAGCAGAGCCGGGCGGGTGTCGGGGAAGGGCTGCCAGGAGCGCATCGAGCGGACGAGGGCCTCGCCGT
>JADYYO010000133.1 GCA_020853615.1 Thermomicrobiales bacterium | reverse complement strand
CTGCTTCAGCTCTACCGTGCGCACCGGGCGCTCGTTCGCGCCAAGATCGCCTGCATCGACTTCAGCCGGGGCGACACCGGGGCGAAGGCGCGCACGTCGGTCAAGGCAGCGGACTATCTCGACATGGCGATCGCCGCGGCGCTGACGGTGCGGCCCCTCCTCATCGCTATGACCGGGTTGAGCGGGACCGGCAAGTCGAGCGTCGCGCGGCGGCTGGCCCGGGGGCTCGGCGCGCGGCTCTCCTCTTCGGATCTCGTGCGCAAGGAGCTCGCGGGGATCGATGGCGCGGCCCCGGCCGCCTGGGGCGAGGGGATCTACCGCGCCGAGTGGAGCCGGACGACCTACGACCGGCTCTTCGCGCTCGCTGCCGAGCATCTGGCGGCGGGAGCGCCGGTCTTGCTCGATGCTGCCTTTCTCTCGAGCGAGCAACGGGCGGCCGCGGCGGAGGTCGCGCGTCGGGCCGGCGTGCGCTTCCTCCTCGTCGAGACAGTTTGCGATGCGGCGACGGTCGAGGCGCGGTTGGCGGCGCGGGCCGCGCGGGGCGATTCCCCATCCGACGCGACAACCGAGATCTTTCGCCACCAGCGGGCGATGGCCGCGGCCGCACCGCCAGCCGTTCCGATCGGGGCGTGGCACATCCAGATCGACACGGGCGGCCAACCCCCGGTCGCGCTCGACCCGGTCTATGCCCTGCTGGCCCGGGAGGGGATCATCGCCTCCGAAATCCGGGAGGCGGGGGAAGCGCCTCCTTCGAGCGTAGCGTGATCCCAACGCTCGCGTTGAGAGGTGCGTCACGGCAAAGGAGGTGTCAGCCTGAGCGAAGCGAAGGATCTCGGCTCCCCGGAAGCACGCTTCCCCTGAGCCGAGATGCGTCGTTCCTCAGCATGACGCAATCCGCGTGTCGAGGCTTTGAGGGGCCAGCAGCATGATTGACCAGGCCGGGGTATGGCTGCTGGTGTGGGGCCTGGCCGTCGCCATCAATGTCGTCCCCGCGTTCATGCCGCCGACGTGGGCGCTCCTGGTCTATTTTCACGTGGGGCACGGGCTCGATGTCCTGCCCCTAGCCATCATCGGCGCCTTCGGGTCGACCGTGGGGCGGGCGCTCCTCGCGCTACTGAGCCGGGCGGTTGGCGAGCGGATCATCCCGGCGCGGTGGCGGGAGAACATCACCGCGCTGGCGGCCACGATCGCGGAGCGGCCGGCGATCGGGCTTCCGTCGCTGGCGCTCTTCACCCTCGGCCCGGTGCCGAGCAATCACCTCTTCATCGCCGCCGGGCTGGCCCATGCGCCGCTGGCGCCGATCCTCGCCTTCTTCGCAATCACCCGGTTTGCCAGCTACGTCATCTGGGTGAGCGCGGCGACCGTGGCCGCGGATTCCCTGCAGGAGGTTCTCGGCCCGCGGCTCGGCAGCGGCCTGGCCGCTGTCATGCAGCTCGCCGGGTTCCTCCTGCTGATCCTCGTCATGCAGATCGACTGGGCAAAGCACCTGCGCCGGTGGACGCATCGGCCGGAGCGTGGCCCCGAGCGCACGGGCGATTCGGTCTCTTGATGCGGCGTCAGGCACATCAGCGGGATGAGCGCGATGCTCGTCGCTGGCTGGCTTGGCCAGCGAGCCGCGCCCGTTCCTTCTTCGCGGCGGCAAGGTGGAGTCGGAACGTGGATCCGGCGCCGGGCTCGCTCTGCACGGTGATGCTGCCGCCCATCTGCTCCGCAAGGCGAGTGGCGATGGCGAGGCCGAGCCCCGCTCCGCCGTAGCGGCGCGTGGTGCTGCTGTCGGCCTGGCGAAACTCTTCGAAGATGTGCGGCAGCGCCTCGCGGGCGATCCCGATGCCGGTGTCGCTGACCGCCACCTCGATCCCGGCGCTGGTCGTGCGCGCGCTGACGCGCACGCCGCCCGCTTCGGTGAACTTGACGGCGTTGCCGACCAGGTTGAGCAGGATCTGGCGCACCCGCTCGGCGTCGCCCACGGCCGGGGGGAGAGAGGAGGGCGTCGAGATGTCGAGGCGCAGTCCTTTCGCCCAGGCCTGCGGCGCGACATCCTGCCGCACCTGCTCGATGATCGTTGCCAGATCGACGGCCTCGGCGGTCAGCTCCAGCCGTCCCGCCTCCAGCCGCGAGAGTTCGAGCATCTGGTCGATCAAGGCCGCCATGCGCCCGGCTCCCAGCCGGATCGTGCGGATGTCCTCGATCTGCTCCGGGGTGAAGGTCTCGGTTGAGCCCTGGAGGAGCAGGTCCGCGTAGCCGAGGACCGCCTGCAGTGGCGTGCGCAGCTCATGGCTCATCATGGCCAGAAAGCGGCTCTTGGCGCGCACACCCGCCTGCGCGCCATCCAGCGCCTCCCGCAACTCCGCCTCGGCGCGCTTGCGCTCGGAGATGTCGCGCGCGATCGAGGCGACGCCGATCAACGTGCCGTTCCGGTTCCGAATCGGCGAGAGGGCGATGGCGACCTCGACCGGCGAGCCATCCTTGCGGTGCCGCACTCCCTCGACGCGCGTCGGCTGCTCCCCGAAGATATCTTCCCGCAGCACACCGTCATCGGCGAGCGCTTTGGGGAAGATCATGGTGATCGACCGGCCGATCGCCTCGTCGGCCCGGAAGCCGTACAACTGCTCGGCGCCCCGGTTCCAGCTCGTGATCGTGCCGTCGAGCGCGCGGCTGATGATGGCGTCCTCGGCTCCCTCGACGATGGCGGCGAGCCGACGCTGGTCCATCTCCGCCTGCACGCGGTCGGTGATGTCGATCAGCACCCCTTGCCAGCCGGTGATCGCGCCCGATTCGTCGCGGAGCGGCAGGCACTCGTCCTGCAGCCAGATCTCGCGGCCATCGGGACGAGCGAAGCGGTACTCGGCGCGAAAGGGAGCGCCGGTCTCCGTCGTTTCGCGGTCGATCCGGGCAACCCGCTCCCGATCGTCGGGATGGATGAGATCGAGCCAGTGACCGTCATTGAAGTGGGCGAGGGCCGTCTCGGGGTCGAAGCCGGCCACCTCGCGAAGATACGGGCTGTAATAGTGGCGGGTCTGCTTCTCGTCGTTGGCGAGGCGGTAGACGACCAGCGGAAGCTGCTCGACCAGCGTCCGGTATTGCGCCTCCGATTCACGCAGCTCCTGCGTCAGGCGCCGGCTCTCGGTCACATTGCGGAAGAAGACGGAGAGCCCGCCCGGCGATGGAAAGGCGCGCACCTCGAACCAGCCGTCGAGCGCGCCGTAATAGAGCTCGATCGTCGCCACCGTGCCCGTGGCCATCGCCTCGTGGTAGGCGGCATAGGCCGAGCTTGCGGCAACGCCGGGGAAGACCTCCCAGAGGCTGCGGCCGATCAGGTCATTGCGCGCGTAGCCGAAGACGCGCTCCGCGGCCGCGTTGATGTAGGTGAATCGCCAGTCGGGATCGACGGCGAAGAAGCCGTCGGTGATCCGCTCCAGCACCTCCCGCAAGCTCTGGTGTGTCGCGGCGCGCTCCAGCGAGGCGGATTTGCGCTCGCTGATGTCGAGGATCTGGGCGATCAGGTAGTCGGGCTTGCCGTCAACGCCGCGCACCAGCGAGCCGCTGACGAGCGCCCAGACGAACTGGCCATCGCGGCGGCAGTAGCGCTTCTCGAGGGAGAAACGGTCGATCTCGCCCGACAACGCGCGTTCGACGAGCGCGAGCGTGCGGGAGATATCGTCCGGGTGCGAGTAGGTGACGATCGACGAGTCGAGCAGCGCCGTATCGGTATAGCCGAGGAGGTCGCAAAGCGCGCGGTTGACCTGCACGATGCGGTGGCGCCTGTCGATAAGCGCCATGCCGATCGGCGCGTCGGCGAATGCCGCTCGAAAGAGCCGCTCGCTCTGCGCATCCGCCCGCTTCCGGCGCTGAGCGGCGGGCCGCAGGTAGAGCGCGACCAGCTCGGGCTCGAAGCCGGGGAGCGAGATGGCCTGCGCTGCGGCCGGGACGTGCGTTCCATCGCTGGTATGGAGCTCGACGTCGCCGCGCCAGCCCCCGTTCTGCCGCGCGTCTGACCAGAGTGCCGACGGGATACCGATGGTCCGCTCGAGGTCGAGGTTCGGCAGCGCCAGGCGCGTCAGACCGAGCAGGGCGAGGGCGGCGTCGTTGGCATCGAGGCAGCGGCCCTCAGCATCGGCCAGCAGGATGGCGTCTGGCGACCGCGCGAAGAGTGCGTGGTAGGGCGCATCATGGCCGGTGGGCGGCGCCGGCGGATGGTTGCCGGCATCGAGCGCGCGGAGCGTCATCGCGATGCCGAGGCGCTGCCCGGCACGTCGGCGACAGCCCGGTGCCCCAGGACGGGCGCCGCGCACCTCACCACGGAGCGCGCCGACGCGGCGAAGCCGAAGGGGAGAGAACGCGCGGTTTTCGCGCCGCGTGCCGCCAGACACTGCATGCCCATCACCATACCAGTTGCGAACGCACGACGCGTCGCCCGCGCCGCTGCTGTTGATACGAAATCCGGGTACAAGTATCCGGTCTGTCACGCCATCCCGATGTCAACGCTCCCCTCTCCCGACTCGACGCCTGAGAAGGGGTGGTATTGGCGAGAATCATCGTCGCGGTCGCCAGCAACCCTCACCCCCGACCGCCACCCAAGGGGTACCCGACCCTGCGTACAGGGAGAGGGGAGGGCTGGCGTCGACATGCCGTGACCGAAGGGACGAGTCGTCTCACGGTCCTGGCGTTTCGCCACCACGCGGTAACGACGTTGTCACCCCATCACGCGAAAACGCTCCCCTCGCCCAGCGCACTGGGTCGGGTACCCCTTGGGTGGCGGCTGGGGGTGAGGGCAGGCGGTGGCAAGGCGGCGGTGATCTCCCCGATGGCGTATGACTTGGGAGACGCTCCGCGATATCCGTGACGCGTTATGCGGCGGAGCGGGAGAGCAGGTCCAGGATGCGGTCGATGCAGAAGGCCGCGAAGCGGTCGCCGTCGACGCGGGCGGCGATCCGCGCCGGCCCGCCACTCGCATCTTCGCGCATGCGGAAGATGCCGTCCTCGATTGTCGCCGCCAGTCGCGTCTCTTGCAGCTCGAGCCAGTCGCCGGGGAAGAGGGCGGCAACGGCGAGCGGGTCGTGCAGGATGGCGACGGCATCGGCCGGGACGGGGGCGCGGTCGAAGGGCTCCGGCAGCTCAGTCGGAAACCAGTAGGCGTGCCAGGCATCGATCATCCGCCCGAGCGCGGCGCCGAGGGGGTGCTCGTCCGGCAGGAGATCGCGCCCGGCCTGCCGCAGCGGCGTGCGCATGGTGGCATCGAGCGTGACCCAGGTGATCGGCCCGGCGACGCGCGCCACCGCGAGCGCCGCCGTCGGGTCGGAGGTGGTGTTGTAGTCGGGCCAGGCGGCCGCGCCCCGCTCGGCAATGGCGTGCCGCCAGGCGGCGGGCATCGCGGCCGGGTCGAGCAGACCGCCCATCGCCGTCAGGCCGAGGAGGCGGGCAGCCAGGCCAGGATCCTGCCCGAACGCGACGGCCACGTTCGTCAGCGGGCCGATGGCGATGAGGTGGTACGGGTGGCGACGCGACTCGGCGCTCAGCCACTCCGTCGCCGGCTCGGGGCGGATGGCTGCCTCCGGGCCGGCGTAGGGGAGATCGAGGAGGCCGAGCCCCTCGGTGCCGTGCATGATCCCCTGTCGCTCCGGGTCGATCGAGTCGCGCCGCCCGAGGAAGACCGGGATATCGGGCCGGCCGGCCATGCCGAGCAGGCGCGCGGCCATCCGCCCGCGGAGCGCAACGTCGCCACTGACGATCGTCACGCCCCGGATATCGAGCTCCGGCGAGGCGAGCGCCAGGGTCAGCGCCAGCGCGTCGTCGGGGTCGGCGCCGATGTCGGTGTCGATCACGACCGGGATAGGCGTGTGCGCGCGGCTCACCGCAGCGCCCCCTGGTAATAGGGGCTGTTGACCGCCTCGGCGAACGCGGCGAGCGTCGCCGGCGAGCTGGTGATCCGCCAGTCGACCGCGGTGGTCGTCGGCTCGACGACGCCCGGGGCGACGGTGTCGAGCCCGGTCGCGACCTTGTTGAACCAGGAGACGGCGCGCACGCGCGGGTAGGCGAACGGCAACTGCTGCAGGAAGGCGTCGGTGATCCACGCCGCCTTGTCCCCGCCGACCTCGGAGGAGGCGACCTCGCCGATCAGGATCGGCTTGTCGGCCAGGGCCGTGAGCGCCGCGTATGTGCTGGAGAAGATCTCGTCGAAGGTGCGCCATGCCGACTGGCAGTCGCAGCTTTCCCAATGGATGTTGGCCCCCCAGTTGAAGCCGTTCATGCCAAACCAGTCGACGTACTCGTCGCCGGGGTAGACCGCTTCGACAGTCGCTGGCACCCCCTCGTACATCTCGTTCGGCACCCAGACCCAGACGACGTTGCTGGCGCCGGCGGCCGCGAAGCGGCCGTGGACATGGCGCCAGGCGGCGACGAACTCGCCTGGCTGGTTGCCGTTGACGCCGATGCCCCACGGGTACCAGTTGCCGTTCATCTCGTGCGCGAAGTTGACGAAGACCGGGTGGCCGAAGGCGGCCAGCCCCTGCGCCCAGCCATCGATGTAGGCGTCGAAGTCGCCGCGGATGATGTTGGCGAGCGCGAAGGCGGGCTGGTCGATCGGCAGCCCATTCGGATCGAAGGGATCCCACGCCAGCACCGGCACGATGCCCCACTCGTGCCAGCGGCGGAGGTTCTCCAGTCGCGGCGCGTCGAATGCGCCCTCGGTCCATCCCTCGTACCAGACGAGGAAGGCGGGCGAGCGCCGAATGTCGGCCGAGAACCGGACGAACACCGACGGATCGTAGAGAGCCTCGGGGAGGTAGGCGCCGATGGCGGCCGGCTCTGCTGGCGCCCCCGTTTGGCGCGCCATCGCGGCGTTGAGCCGGACAGGGCCGGAGCCCGCGCCGATGCCGGCCGAGATCCCCCCGATTGCGGCGCGGATGACGCCGCGCCGGCTCTGCCGGTTCGCGAAGGCCCGATGCGCCGGGCCGCCGCATTGCTGGTGCACGCTCGTCACGTTGTGTTCCCTCGTTCTTCCTGCTTGTCGCGGTCTCCCGGCGACTCGCCCGCCACGAAAGGCATCCAGCAGGTCAGCAGGCTGGCCAGCTGAACTCGGCAATGGTAGGGCGCTCGCGCCCGGGACGTCGCTCTCATCCGGCCACGTCCACCTCGTCATCGCGCTCTCAGGGTAAGAGAATTATGAAGAGTTTACTGAGAATCCGTTGCACCCGGAGCTCGTCCGATTCGGCTCGATACGACCACGAAGGCGCTACATTGAGCATTGCATGAATGCAAGTAGAAGCGTGATGTAGAAAACCCTGAGTCACTTGTGCATAATGGACCCGCTCCGTCATGGAGAATTCATGATCTTTGCGGCGGCACGAGCGGGGAGGGCGCCGGATGCAGCGGCTCAGGCATGGTTCAGCATGGTTGATACTCGGGTCGTTGCTGCTGGTGGTGACCCTGGTGATGACGCCGATGGCGGACGCGGCGGGAAAGAAGCGCGACAAGCCGGGAGCGCAGAACGCGGCAAGCGGCTGGCAGCTCGTCTTCAAGGACGATTTCGACGAGCGCGCGCTCGACGCGCGCAAGTGGGCGACGGCCTTCCCCTGGGGCCGTGACCGCAGCAGCGTCGGCGAGCTGCAGTACTATGCACCCGATGCCTTTCGGCTGAAGAATGGGCATCTCAGCATTGTCGCCCGGCCATCCCAGGGCGGCAGCCATGCCTACGACTCCGGGCTGATCTCGTCGCACGACTCGTTCGCGCCGGAATACGGCCGATTCGAGATCCGCTGCAAGATCCCCCAGGGCAAGGGGCTCTGGCCTGCCTTCTGGCTGCTGCCGCTCGATACCTCGTGGCCGCCGGAGATCGACGTCTTCGAAGCGCTCGGCGACGATCCCGAGACGGTCCACTTGACCGCGCACTGGAGCGACGGCGGCGTCCACCGCCAGAAGGGGAGCGAGTTCACCGGCCCCGACTTTTCGGAGGACTTTCACACCTTCGCCGTCGAGTGGACGCCCGAGACGCTGACCTGGTTCGTCGATGGCGTCAAGCGGCACGAGGTGAGCGGGCGCAGCCCGAGCGGTCCGATGTACCTGCTGGCGAACCTGGCGGTTGGCGGCGACTGGCCGGGCGCGCCCGACGCCTCGACCCGGTTCCCGGCCTCGTTCGACATCGATTACATCCGGGCCTATGCCCCGTCGCCCGCGCCCGAGGCGGGCGCGAAAGCGAAGAATGACAAGAAGAAGAAGGCGAACCGGAAGAACCGGAAGCAGAAGCGCCGGCGCGCCGGGCTCGTGAAGGCAGGCGGCCTGGGCTAGCCGCATGCTGTCTGCAGCGGCCGATCGATCGCGGTCTGGTAGGCTTGCGCCAGATGATGCCCCGACCGGAGCGCGATGGGCGCGGGTTTGCGCCGCCGGCGGAGATTTCAGCAGACAAGCATGGCAGCGAACCGACCCGGCGCGGGAAGCGTCGAGCCCAATTCAGGCGCGCCTGACAGCTTCAGGCCGATTCGGCTGCTCGACATCGAGATCGGTCAGCCGCTCGAGGCGGTCGTCCCCGGCGTCGATGGGCAGGGCCGCCCCTATGAGAAGGCGCTAGCGCTCGTCCGTTTTCATGGGCGGCCGATCGCGACGGCGCCGCTCGATCTTCCGCCGACGGGACTCGACGCGGCGGAGTTGGCGGCGCGGCTGCGGGATGGCCTGGCAAGTGCGGAGCGGACCGCGCTCCTGGATGAGGCCATCGCGCGGCTCGGGGAGACCGGCCCGCGCGCAGATGGCTCCGCTGCGCGCGTGGTGGCGGAGCGCGATGCGTTTCTGGCGCGCGCGCCATTTGCCAGCGTCGTTATCGCCACGCGCAACCGCCCCGACTCGCTGGCCCGCTGCCTCGATTCGCTGGCAACCCTGATCTACCCCGCCTTCGAGGTGATCGTCGTCGACAACGCGCCGAGCGACGACGCCACGGAGCGCTTCTTTGCCGGGCGCTACGCCGACTCGGACCGAATCCGATACGTGCGCGAGGATCGCCCGGGGCTGGCGTCGGCGCACAACCGGGGCGTGCGCGAGATCAGCCCGCGCAGCCGCTTCGTGGCCTTCACCGACGACGATGTCGTCGTCGACCCCTACTGGCTCTGCGAATTGATGCGCGGATTCGAGGCGGAGGCGAATGTCGGCTGCGTCACCGGGTTGATCTTCCCGGCGGAGCTGGAGACGTGGCCGCAGCTCCTGATCGAGCAGTTCGGCGGCTTCAACAAGGGGTTCCGCCGCCAGATCTTCGACCAGGGCCGGCATCGGCCAGAC
This sequence comes from Thermomicrobiales bacterium, assembly GCA_020853615.1. GTDB lineage: Bacteria > Chloroflexota > Chloroflexia > Thermomicrobiales > UBA6265 > JACCXM01. The sequence goes on along the minus strand of JADYYO010000133.1, from coordinate 704 downwards.
GATCGCCTCTTCCCTTTCACCCCGGGCCGCTTCGGCTCCGGGGCGAACATGGCGTTCCGAACCGAGGCGCTGGAGAAGATCGGCGGATTCGACCCGGCGATTGGCGCCGGCACGCCCGCGCTGGGCGGCGACGACCTCGCGGCCTTCTTCCAGATCGTCCGCGCGGGCTACGCGCTCGTCTACGAGCCGGCGGCCATCGTGCGGCACACCCACTACCGCGATTACGCTGCGCTGCAGCGGCAGATCCACGGCTACGGCGTCGGCCTGACGGCGTTCCTGACCAAGGCGCTGCTCGACGAGCCGCGCCTCCTCCCCTTGCTGGCGAGGAAGCTGCCGGGCGGTCTCTCCTACGCGCTCAGCGCGCGCTCTGGCAAGAACCGGAAGAAGGGGCTCGACTATCCGCCGGAGTTGACCGCGCTCGAGCGGAAGGGGATGCTTCATGGCCCGGTGGCGTACCTGCGCAGCCGCGCCGCGGCACGTCGGCTGCAGCGAGAGGCGCGGCCATGATGCCGGAAGAAGGGATGCTGCCGCCGATTGTCGCCACCCTTACCAGGCAACTCGACCAGCTCGTTCCCGGGGCAGCGGCGGCGGGGGATGAGGAAACGCCATCGCGGGTTGCATGGCGGGCGCGGCTGCGGAAGCGGACGCTGGCTCCGCCACCGGGACCGATCATCCTCCTCTATCACCAGGTCGCCGAGCTTGAG
>JADYYO010000132.1 GCA_020853615.1 Thermomicrobiales bacterium | reverse complement strand
GCGAGCTACTGGTCCCCCTTCGCCAGCAGCGTGTCCCGGGCGCAGGAGGGGCCGATCCGCTTCGGCGTCTCCGGGCCCTTCAGCGGCAACAACGCCGAATATGGCCGCATCTGGCAGCAGGCGATGAATCTCGCCCTGGCCGAGATCAACCAGAATGGCATCGGCGGGCGGCAGCTCGAGCTCGTCTACGAGGACACGCAAGCCGACCCGAAGCAGTCGGTGCCGGTGGCGCAGAAGTTCGTCGGCGACCCGACGATCGTTGCCGAATTGGGCGATTTCGCCAGCCCGGCCTCGATGGCGGCCTCGCCGATCTACGAGCGGGCGAAGCTCGTCCAGTTCGGCTTCACCAACTCTCACCCCGATTTCACGAAGGGGGGAGAGTACATGTTCAGCACCACCCTCTCGCAGGAGCAGGACGCGGCCTTCCTCGCCCAGACCGCCTTCGACGCCTTCGGCGGCAAGCAGGCGGTCCTCTACCGCAACACCGACTGGGGCAAGATCACGCAGGAGCTCTACGTCAACAAGTTGAAGGAGCTCGGCGGCGAGGCGGTCCTGGTCGAGAACTACCTCGAGAACGAAAAGGACTTCCGCTCCCTCCTGGCGAAGGTGCGCGACGCCCAGCCCGAGGCGGTCGCCCTCATCTCCTACTACACCGATGGCGCATTAATCGCGCAGCAGGCGCAGGCGGTCGATCTCGGGGCGCGTCTCGTCGCCAACGGAGCCTGCAACTCGCCGCAGTTCATCGAGTTGGGGGGAGACGCCACCAACGGCGTCCTGACCACGACCGTCTTCTTCCCCGGCGCTCCGCGCCCGGAGGCCGAGCCGTTCGTCGCCGCCTACCGGGAGCAGTATGGGGAGGACCCCGACTCCTTCGCCGCGCTCGCCTACGACGCCGTGAAGATCCTCGCCTGGGCGGCCGAGCAGAACGGGCCGGAGCGCGAGGCGATCCAGCGGGCGTTGGTGCAGGGGACGGAGATCCCGAGCATCGTCTTCGGCCCCTTCCGCTTCGGCGCCGACCGTCGCGTCGAGAATGCGACGATGGTGCCGATCGAGGTCCAGGACGGCAAGTTCGTGGCGTTCGAGGGGTGAGCGGGCTATTGGCCACTGGCCATTGGCTATTGGCCGTTGGCTCACCACTTCCGACTTCCGACTCACGACTTCTTCCCGACTCGTCTCTTGCCGTCTCGCCGGCTCGCCGACTTGCCGTCTCGTGTGCCCATGACTGACGCACTCGTCGCCGGGCTGATCACCGGCAACTCCTACGCGCTGATCGCGCTCGGGCTGTCGCTCATCTTCGGCGTCGCCGACCTGATCAACTTCGCGCACGGCTCGGTCTTCGCCATCGGCGCGATGACCGGCTGGTGGCTGGCGGTGGAGCGGGGCCTGCCGCTCCCCGCCGTCCTGGCCGGCGCCATCGTCGTCACCGGCCTGCTCGGGCTGCTGATCGACTGGCTGGCGGTGCGGCCGCTCGCTGGCGCGCCGCCGATCTCGCCCCTCCTCTCGACCGTCGCCGTCGGGCTGATCCTCGACCGCGCCTCGGAGTTGATCTTCTCGCCCGAGACGCGCCGCTTCCCGAGCCAGCTCCCGACGCACAACCTCGCCCTCGGCGGCATCCGCTTCGGCACGCTCGACCTCGCTATCCTCCTCGTCAGCCTGGCGAGCATGAGCGCGCTCTGGCTCTTCCTGCGCCGCACCCGCCTCGGCTGGGCCGTGCGCGCTACCGCGCAGGATCGGGACGCCGCCCGCCAGATGGGAGTCGACGTCGCCCGCGTGCAGGGGATCGTCTTCGCCGTCGCCTCGGCCCTGGCCGGCATCGGCGGCGTGCTGATCGGGATGTACTACGGCAACATCGAGCCGAGCATCGGCTTCGACGTCGGCATCTCCGGCTTCACCGCCGCGGTCCTCGGCGGGCTGGGCAGCCTGCCGGGCGCGATCGTCGGCGGGCTCCTCCTCGGAGTGGCGGAGAGTTTCGGCGTCACCTGGTTCGGTGGTAGCGCCCGCCAGCTCGTCTCCTTCGCCGTCCTCATCCTCGTCCTCTGGCTGCGGCCGAACGGGCTGCTCGGCGCGCCCGGCACCCTGCGCGAGCCGCTGACGGGCACCTTCTTCGGGAGCGGGGCGGCGCTGCGCATCCGCCCCTGGCAGATCGCGCTCCTGCTGCTGCTGGCCGGCATCGCCCTGCCTCTCGTCGGCAACGACTACGTGCTGCAGATCGCCGGCATCGTCGTCATCTTCGCCATCCTCGCCCTCTCGCTCACGCTCCTGGCGGGGACTGCCGGGCAGATTTCGCTCGGGCAGGCAGGCGTCTTCGCCATCGGCGCCTACACCTCGGCCCTCCTGACGACGGAGCAGGGGTGGTCCTTCTGGCCGGCGCTCCTCGCGGCGGGCGTCGTCGCCGCGATTCTCGGCGCGCTCACCGTCGCGCCGGCCGCGAGATTGCGGGGGCACTACGTCGCCATCGCCACGCTCGGCATCGGCGCGATGGTGGTGGCGGTGATCCTCAACTGGGAGTGGCTGACGAAGGGGCCGCTCGGCGTCTTCGGCATCCCGGCGCCGGAGCTCTTCGGCACGATGATCTTCGCGCCGCGCGACTATTACCTCCTCAGCGCAGCCGTCCTCCTCGTCTGCTGCTGGCTCGTCTGGCGGCTGCAGGGGGCGCATCTCGGCCTCGCCTGGCGGGGTATCCGCGACGACGAGATCGCGGCGCGCAGCGCCGGCGTCGAGCCGTCCGGGCAGAAGGCGCTCGCCTTCGCCGCCGGCGGCTTCATCAGCGGGCTGGCCGGCAGCCTCCTGGCGCACCAGTACACCTTCATCAGCCCCGATGTCTTCGGCTTTCAGATCTCGCTGCTGGCGCTGACCATCGTTGTCCTCGGCGGCATGTCGAACATCGCCGGCGCGATCGTCGGCGCGGCGATCCTCGTCGGCGCGCCGGAGCTCTTCCGTCCGCTGCAGGATGTGCGTATTCTTGCCTACGGGCTGATTCTCTTCCTGCTGGTGCGCTTCCGCCCGCAGGGGATGCTGGGCCGCTGATGAGCATCACGAGCATGCCGAACGAACGCACCGCCGCCTCGCCCCTCCCGGAGACCGTGCCGATCGCGCCGCTGGCGCAACCCGAGCCGGAGCGCCCGGGCGCGGCCGCGCCGGTTCCGCTCCTCGATGTGCGCCACCTCAGCAAGCGCTTCGGCGGCGTGCAGGCGGTCGACGACATCTCCTGCACCCTCCTACCGGGGCAGACGATCGGCGTCATTGGTCCCAACGGCTCGGGCAAGACGACCCTCTTCAACCTCCTCAGCGGCGTCCTGCGCCCCGACACGGGCGAGGTCGTCCTCGCCGGGCAGATGACGACCGGCTGGGCACCGGAGCGGCTGGCCGAACTGGGGCTGGCGCGCACCTTCCAGAATGGGCGCGTCTTCGGCAACAGCAGCGTGCGCGAGAACGTCCTCCTCGGGCAGTACAGCCGCCTGCGCGCGGCGCGCCCCTTCGCCGGGTTGCGCCATCGGCCCCTTG
>JADYYO010000131.1 GCA_020853615.1 Thermomicrobiales bacterium | reverse complement strand
GCGCCGATTCCAGATCGCGCTCGGCACACTGCGCGACTGGGAGCAGGGGGTGCGCATGCTGGATAGCACCGCCAAGGCCTACCTGCGCGTGATCGAGGCGAATCCGGACGCGGTGGTCGCGGCGCTCGACGGGGAATCAGGAACTCGCGCTCGCCGATAGCAGCGTTACCAACCATCGGTTCAAGAGATCGCGCAGACTCCAGTTTTCGCCGATGGCGTCGTGGGGGATGAGCGCGTAGCTCCAGGGCTTGCCGCCCGAGATGGCCGCGTAGTCGGTCGCGCGCCGGCACCAGGCGACGGCCGCCGTCTGCTTCGCCAGCACGTCCAGGTCGGTCATCTGGTTGCGCGCCTTCGGCTCCAGCATCACGATGCGCTCCTCCAGCTCGGCGACGAAGTCGGGCTGGTAGTCGTGATAGGTGGCGCCGCGGCGATAGGTGATCTGGAACTGCCCGGTCGCCGGCTTGAACCATTTCAGGGTGTCGCGATCGAGGATGACGGCGAGCACCCGCTCGGGATCCGACTGGAACTTCTGCACCGGATGCAGGCAGCGCTGGAACCCGGTGAAGAGGTACTTCGCCATATTCGACTTGTCGGCAGGCGAGACCCGGAAATTCATCGGCGGGATCGACTGCGTGTAGGAGACCGGCCTGATCGCCGAGAAGCCGCTGTTGACCTTCGTCTCGTACTCCACGTCGTCTTCCCAGAAATGGTCCTGCATCTGGGCGTGGATGATGCGCGCCAACTCCCGCTGGTAGACGCGCAGCACCTTCTCCGCCTCCTCCTCGGCGAGGTAGGAGCGCAGGTGCCGCACCATCTGCCCGGCCAGGTCGTAGAGGAGGTCGGCGTTGCCGTCGTAGGCGACGTCGTCGAACTCGATCAGGCCGCTGACGACGTAGTCCTCGAGCCGGCTCTCCCGGAAGCCGTCGTTCGCGAGCCCGATCGCCTCCCCTTCGCCCGTCCGCAGGTGCTGCAGCCAGAGGGTGTCCGCGACGGGCAGCGGGTTGACGCTCGAGAGATCGAGCGTGAATGGCCGGAAGCCGGAGCGGACCTCGCTCACCGGGATGACCGTGATGCGGGGGATCGAGATCGTCTGGTCGACGACGAGCGATGCCGTCTTCTCGACGATGGCGGGGACGTCGACCGCCGGGGCCATGCCCTCCAGGCCGAGCTGCCCGGCGCGGTACTCTGCCTCTACCTCTCGCACCAGCCGGGCGCGGACCTCCGGCGTCTCGACCGCCGCCACATCCGGTACGAGATCGGGGTTCCGCTGCAACTTCTGGATCGCCTTGTAGGCGAGGCGCGCGACCGCGGCCTCCTCCGGATCGTTGAAGGCGGGCGCGTGGCCGTCGGTGGCCACGGTGGTGCTCTCTGAGAGGCGGTCGGGCGCGATGCCGAGCCGCGTCTCCACGTTCGGCTGCGAGACGACGGTCGTCGTCGTGCGCGCCAGCTCCTCCGGGTCGAGGACGATCGACTCGAGCTGGATCGGCGACCGGGGATCGTTGGCGGCGTCGACGATCTCCTGGAAGCGGTCGTGAGCGACGATGGTGAGGCGGTCGACCGCCTTGACGCCGGTCCGCTTGCCGTAGGGGAGGCGCAGGCCCCGCCCGATCGTCTGCTCGATCAGGACTCGGGCGTTCGCCGCGCGCAGGGGGACGATGGTGTAGAGGTTGGTGACGTCCCACCCCTCCTTCAGCATGTTGACGTGGATGACGATCTCGGTCGGCTCGTCGTCGCGCTCGACCTTCAGCAGCCGCTCGATGACCTCGTCCCGCTCGGCGCCGCTGCCGCTCGAATCGACCTGGATCACCTTGTCCCGGTAGCGGCCGTCGAAGAAGTCGTCCCGCTGGATCAGCGCCAGAAGCTCGGCGGCGTGGGTGGTGTCGCGGGCGATGACCAGCACGAAGGGCTTGACGATCGCGACGCCCTGCTCGCGGGCGTAGGTCTCGAGCTGGACCTTCGTCTGCTCGTGGAGGCGGATGCCATCCTCCAGCTTCAGCCGCTCCAGCTCGCCCGCGCTCATCCCCGAGGGGTCGAAGCTCTGGCGGGTGACGACGGCCGGCTCCTTGACGAAGCCGTCCTCCATCGCCTTGCACAGCGGGTAGTCGAGGACGACATTCTGGAACGGGGTGGTCTGCTTGCCGGCGCTCACGTAGGGGGTGGCCGTCAGCTCGAGGCCGAGGATCGGCTGCAGCTCGTTGATGGCGCGGACGCCCGCCGAGGCGCGGTAGCGATGCGACTCGTCCATGAGCAGCACGAGATCGGGCAGTGCCGCCAGGTAGGCGAAGTAGCTCTCGCCGAGGTACTCGGAGAGGCGCTTGATGCGCGGCGACTTGCCGCCCCGCACCTCGCTGTTGATCTTGGAGATGTTGAAGATATTGACCTTGCAGCGGATCAGCAGGTCGAAGAGCCCGGCCACGTGCGACTCGTAAGTGTCGCCGGTGATGATCTCCGGCGGTTGCGTGGCGAAGGCGCCAATCCCCGTGAAGACGTACTTCGGCGAGCCGGGGGTGAAGTCGGCGATCAGCTTGTTATAGATGGTCAGGTTCGGGGCGAGGACGAAGAAGTTGTCGATCTGGTGCGCCAGGTGCAGGTAGCTGATGAAGGCGCCCATCAGCCGCGTCTTGCCGACGCCGGTCGCCAGGGCGAAACAGAGGGAGGGGAAGTCGCGCTCGAAGTCGCGAACGGAGGGGAACTCGTCCTGGATCACCGCCAGCGCGGCGTCGACATCGATCCCCTTGCGCGGCGGCACGACCTCCGTCACGCGGTCGAGGATCTCCAGCGCCCGCCGCTGCGGCGGGCGGAGGCTGAGGCGGCCGGCGATGGCGTTGACCTGCGGGTGAGCCATCAGACGCCTGCCAGTGCCATCTGCCGCTGCCCCTCGGGCTCGGGAGCGTCGGGCAGGCGCTCGATGGCGAGGCTGTAGTCATCCCGCCCCCACTCGCAGCGGCTGAGGACCGCCGCCGGGATCTTGCGGATGGTGAGGTTGGGGTAGCCGGAGACGTTAGCCCGGAAGGCGCCGCAGGCGACGAGCAGCGTCCGCTCTGGCCCCACCTCGTCGCTCAGTTGCTGAAGCTGCTCGTGATCGAGCGAGGCGGTGGTGACGTAGATGAAGTCGCGCTCGGTCGATCGGCCGTGCTGCCAGTAGACCGTCTCGCTCGGGGCGTAGACGAAGCCCTCCAGCTTGCAGACCGCCTCGGCGAGCATGGCGGGGTTGAAGCCGGGGTTGATGACCAGCCGCCCCCAGCCGTCCCGCTCCAGCAGCGAGGGGGCCAGGTGGAAATAGCGGAAGCCGCCGCCCCCGTGCCAGCCGACCGCCTCGGTGATCCCGCCCGGATCCTCGCCATCGATCACCTTCCGCAACCGGGGGATGATGTGGGTGTGGCAGTGCTCCCCCAGCTCGACCATGATCCAGCGGCGGCCCATCTTGTGCGCGACGGCGCCGGTCGTGCCCGATCCGGCGAAGGAGTCGAGGACGAGGTCGCCGGGGTTGCTAGCTATTTCCAGGACTCGCTGTGCCAAACGTTCCGGCTTCGGAGTAATGAAATCGTCAGCGAGGGAGGAGCTTCCCAATACCGCTCGAACCTCCTTACGGGCAGCATCGTTATGACCGGCATACTCGTGTGCCCAGATCGTCTGCGGTACGACGCCTTGATTCCGAAGTAGATGCTTATAGCGTTTAAAGGCCGGGACTCTTCCGAGCCCGTCCTTTCCCCAATAGACAAACCCCTCTTCCACATTCTTGCGATGCGCTTCAGGTGAGTATCGCCAGACACTCATCCGACTCGGCCAGATTTCCTCGCCAGTGTTCGGCTGCACTATCCGATAGTAAAGATTCGGCCGCTCCTCAACAGATTTATTGCAAGTGTAGTTGTCCGGGCGAAAGATGCCTCGCTCATCCTCATATCTGTACTGGCGGTCTTTTTCCGCGGTCCTCGGGATTAAATTTCTCTGCCAGCTTTCCGATTTCCTGTACACGAGCAGATGGTCGTGCATGGGAGCTATCGTCTTATGGTCATTCGCGACGGAGTACCTCTTCTGCCAGATCACATTAGCCACGAAATTCGTTCGACCGAATACTTCATCGCACAGGACTTTCAGATAGTGCGCCTCATTGTCGTCGATCGTGATCCAGAGCGAGCCATCGTCGGAGAGGAGGCGGCGGAGGAGCTCCAGGCGGTCCCGCATCATCGAGAGCCAGAGCGAGTGCTCCAGGCCGTCATCGTAGTGCGTGAAGGCGCTACCGGTGTTGTAGGGCGGGTCGATGAAGATGCATTTCACCTTGCCGGCGAACTCCGCCTCCAGCGCCTTCAGCGCCAGCAGGTTGTCGCCGAAGATGAGGCGATTGTCGAAGAGGTCGTTGTCGGTCACGCGATGAGCCGCGAGGTACGAGAGCTCGGGGTCCTCGAGGAGGATGCGCGGCTCCAGCCGCGGCCGTTGCTCCTTGCCGATCCAGGTCAGTTCGAGCCGCTGTTTCGCGGTCATTCGCGCCTCTCCAGCGATGGGCGGGGCGGTGACGCGATGTCACACCGAGGCGGCTAGTCTCGCAAAGAGGGCGTGAAGTTGGCAATAGCCCCGCGTAATCAGGCCGGATCGGGGCGCCGTCCGGCCTAGTCGAGCCGCCAGCGGATGGTGAAGAGCCGGGTCAGCGACTCCTGCTGCGCCAGCTTCTCCTCGATGGCGGCGATCAACGCCTCCCGCTGCGCGTCGACCTGGTCGTGGGCGTCGAAGAGCGATCTCCGCTTCTGGTGGCGCTGCGCCTCCAGCCCCTTGATCGCCCGCTGCGCCGCCAGCTTCTCCTCGAGCGTCAGCGCCCCCTTTGCCCCCTTCCGCGCCTCGCGAATCTGCCGGTCGAGCTCCTTGATCTCCCGTTCCAGCCCCGCCTTCAGGTCGTCGGCCCAGGCGTCGAGCTTCTCGCTCTCGGCGGCGAAGAAGGCGAGGTTCCGCCCGGCGACCTCCTGCGTGATGGCGAACCGGCGACGCTCCGTGATGGCGTCGACCGTCTGGCAGGAGAGCCCAGGCATCTCGTGGCAGACGCGCGCCGGCAGCTCCAGCAGGCGGCGCGCCACCTCCTCCTCCAGCGGCTCCCCGTTGTCGCACGCCGCGGCGACGATGAGGTGGTCCTCCCCCTGGTCGAGCGCCTCGACGGTGAGGCGCGAGACGGCGAGGACGCCCCCGTGCCCCTGCAGCGGCTCCAGGACGCTGATCTTCCCCGGGTGCTGGCGCAGGCTGAAGTGAACCTCGGCGGGAGGCAGGCGGCAGTCTCTGGCGCGGGCGAGGACCGCCTCGGCCAGCGGGTGGGTGAGTCGGTAGATGTGCGCCTCGTCACTGCGACGCGGCAGCTCGTAGAGGCCGAGGGGGATCTCCGGCCCGAATGGCGAGCGGACGAGGCGGAAGGAGGCCCCATCGAGGAAGTCTGCCTCGCCGTCCAGCTCGTGCCGCGTCACCGCCATCAGCATCCGCTCGAAGCGGTCGAGGGCGCGTTGCGAGGCGTCCTGCTGCGCCCGCAGCTTCTCGCGCACCTCATCGTCGAAATGCTCCAGGAGCTGCTGGCGAGTGCGCCGCATCTGCGCGTCGATCTGCGGGCTCAGGTCGAGCTGCAATTGCCGGAAGGCGGCGTCGATCTCCTCCGGCCGGCGGCAGGTCTGGTAGATCGCGGCGATCCGCTGCTCGAAGTCGACGCCGGAGTCGATCGCGCCGAGCACCTCGTCGCTGGCGCCGAAGACCCCCTCGAAGAGCTGGAACTTCTCCGACAGCAGCTCGAAGACGCGCTGGTCGGCCGCGTTGTTCCGGTTGAGGAAGTTGACGACGACCACGTCGTGCTGCTGGCCGTAGCGGTGGCAGCGGCCGATCCGCTGCTCGATCCGCTGCGGGTTCCAGGGGAGGTCGTAGTTGACGACGAGGGAGCAGAACTGGAGGTTGATCCCCTCCGCCGCCGCCTCGGTGGCGATCATGATCTGCCCCTGCTCCCGGAAGTAGTCGACCAGCGCCGAGCGCAGGTCCGCCGTGCGCGAGCCGGTGACGCGGTCGGTTCCCTGGTGCCGTGCCAGCCATTCCGCGTAGATCTGCCGCGACTTCGGGTCGGTGTTCGACCCGTTGAAGAGGACGATGCCGTCGCGCCAGGGGCTCTCCGCGAGGAGCAGCTGCAGATACTCCTGCGTCTTGCGCGACTCGGTGAAGATGATCGCCTTCTGCGCGGCGCCCAGCTCGGCCGCCTTCGCCATGGCGATGGCGAGCGCCTTGAGGAGCGCGTCCCCCTTGGCGTTGCGGGTGATCGAGCTGGCCAGCACCGTGAAGGCGTCGAGCTCGGCGATCTCGGCCGCGATCGCCGCCCGCTCCGCATCGGTGCGGGGCATCTCGTCGGGGAGCTCGCCCCACTCCTCGCGCGTCTCGTCGAGCGCCTCGTACTCCTCCGCCAGCGCCTCATCCAGCGGGACGACCGGCCCGTCGCCGAGGCTCCGCTTCAGCCGGGCCGACATCGTCGCCATGGCGCTGGCGATGGCGAAGGTCGAGGAGGCGAGGAGCTTGCGCAGGACGAGCGTCATCAGGGCGCGCTGCCCGGCGGGGAGCGCCTGCAGGTTGGGCCGGCGCAGGTAGTCGGAGACGAGCTCGTAGAGGGTGTCTTCCGACTCCTGCGGGGTGAACTCCTCCACCATCGGCAGCCGCCGCGTGTAGGAGACGTAGCCGGTCACCTGGCGGCGGAGCGTCCGCGTGCAGAGCGGCCGCAAGCGGGCCTTCAGGGCGTCGTACGACCGCGCCTGGACCGCGCCCATGAACTGCTCGCGGAAGCTCTGCACGTCGCCGAAGGCGTGCTCGTCGATCAGGCTGACCAGCCCATAGAGCTCCAGCAGCGAGTTCTGCAGCGGCGTCGCCGTCAGCAGCAGCTTGCGCCGGTCGCGCAGGGCCGCCTTGATCGTGTTCGCCACCACGCGGGAGGGCTGGTAGACGTTGCGCAGCCGGTGCGCCTCGTCGATGACGACCAGATCCCAGGGCGTCGCCGCCACCTCGGCCGCCTTCGCGCGGGCGAACTGGTAGGAGCAGATGACGATGGCGTTGTCGGGCTGAAATGGCCGGGAATTCCCCTCCCGGATCGCCTGGTTGTACGACCGGGTCTCGAGGATCGCGCAGGGGAGGAAGAACTTCTCGGTCAGCTCCTGGTGCCACTGCTTGCGCAGGTTGGCCGGGACGATGACGAGGAGGCGCCGCTTCCGCTCCGCCCAGTGCTGCGCAAGGACGAGCCCGGCCTCGATCGTCTTCCCCAGCCCGACCTCGTCCGCCAGCAACGCGCCTCTCGAGAGGGGCGACCTGAAGGCGAAGAGGGCGGCGTCGACCTGGTGGGGATTGAGGTCGACCTGTGCCCCCGCCACCGCCGAGGCGAGCCGATCGAGGCTGTCCGAGGCGACGCGCCGGGTCAGCTCGTGGGCAAGGTAGTTTGACTGATAGTGCGTCAGCCGCATAGAGCGTGCTGCCTCGTCGTCTCCAACCACTGCGGGAGTTCCGAAGCCGTGAAGCGCCGTCGCGCGGGGTCAGCAGAATGCTCTCAATGTTCGTCCACGCCAAGCGTGTTGGGATGATAGTGCAGGAGTCGGCTTATGTGACCAGCAGTGTCCTACTGGCAGATATCGGGGTCCGGGAGCTCTCCGCGGCGTTGCCTTGCGTCCGCCTCCTGGCGAATCCGATCCATGAGGCCGGGCGCCCAGGGGATCGCCTCGCCCTCCTCACCGGCGGCGATCGCGGCGCGAAGCCGTTCGAGTTGGCGGTCGCGCGCGGCAAGCAGTTGCAGGGCCGCGTCGATCGCCTCCTCGGCGTTCGCGTAGAGCCCGCCGCGGACCTTCTGCTGAATCAGCGCCTC
>JADYYO010000130.1 GCA_020853615.1 Thermomicrobiales bacterium | reverse complement strand
GCGTGGAAGTAGCCCGCCGCGGCCGCGGCCGGGTCCGGCTCGGGAGCGGTCGCCTGCTCCAGCGCCATCAGCGCCGCCGGGACGATCAGCGCGCAGAGGAGCGCGGCCCGCCAGAGCGGGCCGCGCCGCGCGGGGTCGCGGAGCCCGCCCAGGAGCAGCGCGCCGACCGCCAGCGGCCAGAGGAGGCGGACCGGCGCGTAGGCGTAGATGCCGAGAAGGAGCGCCGCGGCGAGCGTCCCCTCGCGCCGCCAGCGCCACCCGTCCCGAATAGAGGGGTCGAGCACCCGCGCCAGCGCGAGCGCGGTCAGGAACAGTGGCAGAAGCGAGGCGCCAACCAGCGTGGCGGTGCGCCCATAAAAGAGGAAGACGGGCGAGACAGCCAGGAGCAACGCGGCACAGGTGGCAGGGCCAACGCCGGCCACCCGCCTCCCGAGGAGCCAGAAGACGGGGATGCTGGCGGCGGCGAGAAGCGCGACCGGGATGCGCATCGCCCCGATCCCAAACGCGCCCAGCCAGACGCCGAGGGTCACGGGCAACCCGACGAGTGGCCCCTGCCCGCTGTCAGTCATCAGGCCGTCAGTCGGCGCAAAGATGCGCGCCAGATGTGGACTGGAATGCTCCCAGGCGGTCATCCAGCGCCAGGCGGTGTACCCCTCCCAGTTGTAGGCCCAGGCCGGGTGCGCGCCGAACGGCCAGGGAAGGAGGAGCGCGGCGGCGGCGAGGAGATAGAGCGCCAGGAGCGCGGGCAGAAGCCCCGCGCGGCGCCCGGCCGTCGCGATCGCCGGCGTCCAGGCGCGCGGATCGGGAAATGGCAGCGATCGCCAGCCAACGCCCCGCGCATGCCCTGTCCGCGAACCGGCGACCACGCGATCACCTCGTCCCGTGAAACCGTGTCATCCTGAATCCGTGCTCTCTTGAATGCGTGTCATCCTGAGCTTGCGAAGGATCTCGGCGCCCCGGAACCATGTTTCCCTTGAGCCGAGATGCTTCGTTCCTCAGCATGACACGATCCGTGTGTCGCGGCACGCAGCATGACACCGCAAAAGTACGTCGTTAGCGCCCCGGCCTCGGTGGCGCGGGCACGTCGCCGCGCCGGGTCAGGAGGCGCCGGAAGCCGAGCGCCGAGAGAAAGCTGGGCGAGGCCCAGCCATAGCGCTCGACCATCCCCGGGATCGCCAGTCCATCTGGCCCGATCCGCGCCTCCGTCTCCGCCTGCAGTAGCGCCGCCACCTCGTCGTCGTCCGCGCCGGCCAGCATCGCGGTCCGGCAGATCGCCTCGACCGCATCGAGGTTCGGCATGATCTGGGCCAGGTGCGCGTCGACGTCGTCGAACCCTCCCCCGTGCGTCAGGTAGAGGCGGCGCGCCCCCGTCTGCCGCAGCCGGTCGATGGAGACGGCCCACTCGTCGGGCGCGAGATCGGGAGGCGGCGCGGGTGGCAGCGCGTAGCCGGAGCCGGGCATGCGCACCCCGGCCACGTCCCCCGTGAAGACGACGCCCGGGTCGGGGTCCCAGTAGGCGATGTGGTGCGAGGCGTGCCCCGGGGTGAAGAGAACGCTGAGGACGTGCCCGGCCGCCTCGACCGTCTCGCCATCGGCGAGCGAGACGACGCGCTCGGCCGGCGCCGGGGCGACCTCGCCCCAGAGCGCGTCCATCCGGTCGGTGTAGAGGCGGCCGGCCGAGTTGACCAGCTTGCCGGGGTCGATCAGATGCGGCGCGCCGATCGGGTGCACGAAGATCGTCACGTCCGGCTGCTCGCGCGCGATGACGCCGACCGCGCCGGCGTGGTCGAGGTGGATGTGCGTCAGAAAGATCTTGGTCAGCGCAGCGGGGTCGAACCCGGCGGCGGCGATCCCGGCTTGCAGCGCGGGCAGCGTCGAGGTCGGTCCCGTCTCGATCAGAACCAGCTCGTCCGGCGAGGCCAACAGGTAGGCATAGATCACCTGGTCCCAGCCCTGGAAGCCGAGATCGATCGCCCAGATTCGCTCATCGACCTGAGTGGCGGTCCCGCCCGCGAACTGCCCGGACTCGGCGTAGCGCACGCGCACCTCCCGCTACTTCTGGCATCATCACCTTCTGTACGTACGCAGTATCGCACCCACGGTGGGAAGCCGTGCGACAATCGCGCCCGAGGAGGAGCCCATGCACACGCTCAAACCGAATCAGACGACCTTTTCGTTTCGCCCCGACGCCGAACCGGTCCTGCAGATCAGCGGCGGCGAGGTCGTCCGTTTCGAGACCTCGCCGGCGCCGGTCGAGCGGCTCTTCGCTGCCGGGGCAAACTGGCTCGACGCCATCGACGTCAGGGCGATCAACGCCGTCACCGGCCCGGTCTTCGTCAGCGGGGCGATGCCGGGCGACGCCATCTCGGTCGAGATCCTCGACGTGACGCCGGGCGACTGGGGATGGAACGCGGCGATCCCCGGCTTCGGTCTGCTCGACGGCATACTGCCGGAGCCGCTGCTGGAGCGGCTGCCGATCCGCGACGGCGAGGTAATCGTCTCCGAGCGGATCCGCATCCCGGTGTGCCCCATGATCGGCTGCCTCGGGCTGGCCCCGGCGGAAGGCGAGACCTCGACTCTCGGCCCGGCTATGCCCTGGGCTGGCAACTACGACCTCACCCAGGTCTCCCCCGGCTCGACGGTCCTCTTCCCGGTCCAGGCGCCGGGCGGCCTCTTCTCGCTCGGCGACCTGCACGCGGCGATGGGCGAGAACGAGGCGACCTTCGTCGCCATCGAGTGCCCCGGCAGCGCCACGGTGCGCCTCGGCGTGCGGCCGGGCCTCAACCTGGAAAGCCCGCGCATCGAGACGGCCGACCGCCTCTACGTCACCGGCGTGAACACCACGGGCGACTACGACGCGGCGCGAAAGCAGGCGACCCGCCTCCTCTTCGAGCTGCTGACCCGCGAGGTCGGCCTCACCCCGCGCGATGCCTACATCTACATCTCCGCGCGCGGCGACCTGACGCTCGGCGGCCCCGCCGGCACCATCGTCCTCGGCAGCGTCCCGTGGCCGGTGATGTAGGGTGATGGGGGATGGGGGATGGGGGATGGGGTCATAGGATGATGGGAGAAGATGGCCCGGCGCTCGGCCTCTCGTAGCCTTGGCAACCTTGGCAGTCTTGGCAACCTTTACCCCCATCACCCTAACACCCTAACACCTATCACCCATCCCCCATCACCCCCGCCCACCCCCGTCTGTCGATTTCCATCTCGCGGAATCGACCACGAACAGGAGCGCAATCGCGCGCTTGGGACGATGCGAGGAGGCGACGATGGCCCAGAAGATCAGCCCGTTTCTCTGGTTCGACGATCAAGCCGAGGAGGCGGCGAATTTTTACGTCTCGATCTTCGACAACTCCGAGATTCTGGATGTGGTCCGCTACGGTGAAGCAGGGCCAGGGCCAGCGGGGACGGCGATGACCGTCTCCTTCCGGCTCGACGGGACGGAGTTCACCGCGCTCAACGGCGGGCCGCAATTTCAGTTCACCGAGGCGGTCTCGTTCGCCATCGACTGCGATTCGCAGGAGGAGGTCGACCGCTACTGGGACCAACTCGCGGCGGACGGGGGAGAACCCGGCCCCTGCGGCTGGCTGAAAGACCGCTTCGGGCTCTCGTGGCAGGTCGTGCCGAGGCGGCTCACCGAGCTCTTGCAGGACCCCGACCGCGAAAAGGCCGACCGCGCAATGCGCGCGATGCTGCAGATGCACAAAATCGACATCGCCGCGCTCGAACGCGCGTACAAGGGTGATGGGTGATCGGGGAAATTGATGTCGGATGGCAGATGCCAGATGTCCGAACGCGATCGTCGCGGGCTTCGCGGCGACACCCTCCGACATCCACCATCCGACATCTGCCATCCATCCCCGATCACCCATCACCCATCACCTATCACCCACAAGGAGGCGTCCATGCCACTGCTGCTCCTGAGCCAGGATGACGTCGAGCGGCTGCTTGACGCGGCGACGATGCTCGATGTGCTGGCGCAGGGGTTCGCCGACCTCAGCGCCGGCAAGGTGGTTGCTCCCGGCCGCAACGGCGTCGAGACGCCCGACGGCACCCTCCTTTCGATGCCCGGCTGGGTGCCAGGATCGCCGATCGGCGTCAAGCTCGTCGCCGCCTTCCACGACAACCCGGCGCGCGGCCTGCCCGGGCATCAGGCGCTGATCTGCCTCTTCGACGCGGAGAACGGCACGCCGCTGGCGGTGATGGACGGTACGCACATCACCGCCTTCCGCACCGCCGGCGGCGCGATGCTCTCGGCGCGGCTCCTCGCCCGGCGCGACGCGTGCGTGGCGGCGGTCATCGGCGGCGGCGTGCAGGGGATGGCCCACGCGTACCTGCTGCCGCTGGTGCGCGATATTCGCGAGATCCGCGTCTGGTCCCCCTCGCCGGAGAGCGCGCGGCGGCTGGCCGCCATCGCCGAGCCGACGCACATCGCCGCCAGCGCGGAAGAGGCCGTGCGCGACGCCGACATCGTCTGCCTCTGCACCGACGCCACGGAGCCGCCGGTGCTGGCCGAGTGGATCGCGCCGGGCACGCACGTCACGTCGGTCGGCTACCACCCGCCGGGCGGCGAGCTCGACCCGGCGCTCATCCCCCGCGGCACGCTCTTCGTCGAGACGCGCGCGGCCTTCGTTCCGCCCCCGGTCGGCTGCCCGGAGCTACAGGAGTTCGACCCGGCCATCGGCACAGAGCTGGGCGACGTGATCCTCGGCACGCGCCCCGGCCGGCAATCGGACGACGAGATCACCATCTACAAGTCGATGGGCCACGCCATGGAGGACATCGTCACCGCCGGGCTGGTCTACGCGGCCGCGCTCGCCGAAGGGGCCGGGACGGAGTTCGTGATGGAGAAGTGGAGAGCAGAATAGGCGGTTGACTTACCTGCCATAAGGGGCTCCGTGAGGAGCCCCTTGAATCATGGTGGTATGTTCCCGCGGCGCATTCATCGCAAATGGATAACAGGGAATAGCGCATGGCAACGACGCCGTTGCAAGAGCCGAAAATTGAACAGCGATACCAGCAACTGCTTGGAGCTCGTCTGGCCGAGGTAGACAGTGTCACTATGCTTTCGAAGCTCCGCCACATCGTCGATGACTATGAGACTCGCTACGGCATCTCGTCAGAACGGCTCCACGATGCAATCGAGGCGAGAGAGCTCGTCGAAACGCTCGACGTAGGAGATCGGCGCTTCCATTACGATCGCATGTATCGTGTCGACGCGGAATGAGTCGCGCGGTCGCCATGGGTAGAACTTCCTCGGCAATGACATTCTCGTTCATGCCCGTCGCATGCAGGATTTTGCCGATGATGGATTCGTCATCGACGATCGGCTCGATTTCGTTCGAGTGCGACCCGACACCCTACTTATCAAGGGGAGAATCCGTTGCTAGCATAGTTTATTTATTGACGTAGAGAAGTTTCTCGACGTACAAGACGCTGGCAGAAGAGTCCGCGTGCGAACGGTTCAATACAGTTATCATGCTGGACTGGAAGGGGGGCCGAATCGCAGCATCTTTCGCTATGACAATGCGCATATCTCCCTGAGGGAAGGGCACGCCGATGCTCACCACAAACATTGCTTCAATCCCGCGACATGGGAGGAGATCTCCCCGCCTCGGTGGATCGGCGAAGACCAATGGCCACATCTGAGTGACGTCATCGAGGACCTCAGGGAATGGTGGCTCGCGATCGGTCAAACCTCGGTCTCGATGAGGAGTGCGGCTGTAGCAAAACGCTTGACGATCCCCAGAACACCCCGTAGGCTCATGGCCACAACCGGATAGCACCGCAACGGGAGCTCGGGGAGCCGGGCTGAGAGGGTGGCCGAGACCGCCGCCGACCGTCGAACCTGACCGGGGTAATGCCCGCGGAGGAACGTCGACTGCACCCTCATTCACGCGCACCCCCATCCCGGGCGGTGCGCGTTCTGGTTGCCGTCGCGGTCGTCCACCGCGTGGAGCGCGCTCCACGCCTACGCATCCGGAGGTTTTCCCATGGCCCAGATCGCCGCTTCCCCCCGAACACCCCATCGCCCCATCACCTCATCACCCGCCGACACTCCCCTCGTCATCGCCGGCCGTCAGTTCACCAGCCGCCTGATGCTGGGGACGGGCAAGTACCGCTCCAACGAGGAGATGCACGCCGCGCTCGCCGCGTCCGGCGCCGAGATCGTCACCGTCGCCCTGCGCCGCATCGACTTTGACGACCCGGCCAGCCGCTCGATCCTGGAGGAGATCGACACCGCTCGCCTCGCCATCCTCCCGAACACCGCCGGCTGCCAGACGGCCGAGGAGGCGGTCCGCATCGCGCGCATGGCCCGCGCGATGGGGCTCGGCGACTGGGTCAAGCTGGAGGTCATCCCCGACGCCACCTACCTCCTCCCCGATCCGATCGGGACGCTGGAGGCGGCGCGAACACTGGTCAGGGAGGGGATCGCGGTCCTCCCCTACATCGGCGCCGACCCGCCGTTGGCCCGACAACTCGAGGAGATCGGCTGCGCGACCGTGATGCCACTCGCCTCGCCGATCGGCTCGGGGCAGGGGCTGGTCAACCTCGAGGCGATCCGCATCATCATCGAGCAGGCGACGATCCCGGTCGTCGTCGATGCCGGGATCGGCGCGCCCTCCGATGCCGCGCTGGCGATGGAGCAGGGTGCCAGCGCCTGCCTCGTCAACACGGCGATCGCGCGAGCGCAGAACCCGGCGCTGATGGCCGAGGCGATCGCCGAGGGGGTGCGCGCGGGGCGGAAGTCGTTCCTCGCCGGGCGCATCCCACGCAGCGCGTTCGCCTCCGCCAGCAGCCCGCTGACCGGCATCGTCGGCAGCGCCTGATCGACAATGGGCGCTCCCCAGGCGGTCCCGCGCCTGCTGCTGGTGGCTGGCCCGACCCCGGGGCGGCATGCGCTCGTCGCTCTGGCCGAGGCGGCGGTCGCGGGCGGGGTCGATGCCATCTATCTGCGCGGGCTCGATCGGATGGCCGGCGACCGCGCCGGCCTGGTGCGGGAGATGCGGCGACGGCTCGGCCCCGGGATTCCCCTCCTCGTCAATCGCGGCGTGACATGCCCGAGGATGGAGGATCTCGGCCTCCACTTGCGCGAGCGCGATCCGATTCCGGCGGAGCCACCGGAGGCCTCCCGTCCCTGGACGCTCGTCGGGCGGTCGGTCCACTCGCCTGAGAGCGCGGCGGCGTCGACCGGGGTGGACTACCTGCTCGCGGGGCACGTCTACCCCTCGGCGAGCAAGCCAGGGCTGCCGCCGCTCGGGCTGGCGACGCTCGCGGCCATCGTCGCGGCGGCCCCCTGCCCGGTGCTGGCGATCGGCGGCATCACGGCGGAGCGCGTGCCGGCGGTGATCGGCGCGGGGGCGCGGGGCGTCGCCGTCATCAGCGCCATCGCCGACGCCGACGACCCGCGCGCCGCCGCCGCTGCTCTGCGCGCCGCGCTCGATCGAGCCCCGCGAGACCACGACTCACGGAAAGGAGAACGGACGATGCTCGAGACAACAGACACGCGCGCGAGCGACCCCGCAATCGAGTTGGTCGTCAACGGCAAGCGCGTTTCGCTCCCTGCCGGCGCCACGATCCTCGCGTTCCTGGCGAGCAAGGGGATGACCGGCCAGATGGCGATCGTCGAGCGCAACGGCGAGATCGTCCCGCGCGACGCCTACGGCGCGACGCGGCTCGCGCCCGGCGATCGGCTCGAGGTCGTGCACGCGGTCGGCGGGGGATAGCGCGCTTACGTCCCGGCCGCAT
Source organism: Thermomicrobiales bacterium (assembly GCA_020853615.1). GTDB lineage: Bacteria > Chloroflexota > Chloroflexia > Thermomicrobiales > UBA6265 > JACCXM01. Next base: position 1,677 of record JADYYO010000130.1, on the reverse strand, counting down.
GCTCCGGCACGATGTACCAGGTGCAGGCGACATCGTCGCCGGGCGTCAGGGTGACGGAGACCTGGTTGGTGGCGAAGCGCCGCGCGATGTTGTCGCCTCGCGGGTCGATGCACCAGACCCGCGACGAGGCGAAATCGCCCGGCACGCCCGCGACCAGGAGATAGTCGCCCGGGTCCAGCCCGGCGAAGACGATGCCCCCGGCCGGCCCTGCCTCGCCCGCCTGCACGGCCTCGCCATTCGCCTCGACGCTGAAGGCGATACCGGACGACGGCTCGGCACAGTCGGTCTCGTACGCGACCCCGGCATACCCGACCGAGCAGATGAACGACGAGATGGCCACCGAGGCCGCGTCCGGAACCTCGCCCCGCGCATCGTCCGGCACGATGTACCAGTCGCACGCCACGACTGCGCCCGGCTGCAGCGAGATGGCGACCTGATTGACCGCGACGTGGCTCGCGAGGTTCGCGCCCGAGCCGTCGACGCAGCGGACGCGCGACGAGGCGAAGTCACCGGGCACCCCCGCCCCGAGGACGTAGTCGCCGGGGCTGATTTGCGGGAAGCCGACGCGGCCGTTCTCCCCGGCCACACCCGTGAGGAGCGTCCTCTCGTTCGAGATGACGCTGAACTCGACGCCGCTGGCAGGGGCGATGCAGGCGGTGGCGTAGTCGCTCCCTTCGTAGGCGACCGGGCAGACGAAGGAGGCGATCGTCACCGACGCCGGGGCGACCGGGGCGACGGTCGGCGTCGGGATGGGGGTGCTCGTCGGCGCGGGCGCTGCCGTGGGCGGCAACGGCGCGGGCGAGGGGGTCACCGGCGCGACGGTCGGTTGCGTCTGCTGGCGCACGCGCACCCGCTCCGGAACCTCGGGCCCGATGCGGGCGACGACGAAGGCGGCAGGTTCGCGGCTGGCGCCGGTGACCGTCGCCTTGCCGTGCAGCTCGGCGAAGGCGCCGGCGCTCAGCTCGACGACGTCGCCGGTCTCCGAGGTCACGGAGACCTGGCCATCGGTCACGAGGAAGAGCGCCGGGTAGTCGTCGCCGTCGATAGCGCTCGCCTCGCTCTGGGCAACGACGTCACGGGCCAGTTCGACCGCGAAAGTCCCTCCTCGGTCGAGGGTGAAGAGGATCTGGCCGGGGTAGAGGTTGTCCCGCGTGAGGCCGTCCGCCGGACGGAGCGAGATCGGCGTGTAGCCGGCCTGCGCCGCGCCAGTCCCGACCACGACCGTCTCCAGGTCCTCGGGAATCCACGCGGCGTCCCCCGGGGCAACCCGGGTGAGCACCCTCCCCTGGGCATCCGCGATCAACACGGCCTCGTCACGGCCGAGGATGAAGTCGGGACCGAATGACGAGGCTTGCGCCCGTCCATCGTTTGGAGCGGTACGGCCCTCTGCCAATGTCCAGACCAGATCGCCGGCCGGCAGCGTCATCACGCCGTGCGCGATCACTTGCGGAGTGCCCGGAGACGGCTCGACCATCACCTCGGTTGTTCCCTGAAGCGGCGGCGCGGCGGCAGCGCCAGGCGACAGCATCGCCACGAGCATGAGCGGCACCATCGCCGCGAGTAACACTCGGCGTGATACGCCGATCAAACCAGCCAATGTGCTCCCTCCCGGTTCTGACATCAGCATCGCATCCACCGATAGAACGCCTGCCAGCCCCCGTGTCATCCTGAGTACAG
>JADYYO010000129.1 GCA_020853615.1 Thermomicrobiales bacterium | reverse complement strand
TCGTCGTCGCCATCTGGCTGATCCTCCTCTTCAGTGTCAGCCTCGCCTGGCTGCCGACCGGCGGCTGGGGCAGCCCCTCGCACCTGGTGCTGCCGGTCATCGCCTACGCCCTGCTGCCGACCTCGCTGGTGGCGCGCTACACGCGGGTCAGCCTGCTGGAGAGCATGAACGCCGACCACGTCCGCACCGCGCGCGCGAAAGGGCTCTCGGAGCGGCGGGTCCTCGTCTGGCACGTGGCGCGCAACGCCCTCATCCCCTTCGTCACCATCATGCTGCCGGAGATTCCGAACATCATGACCGGCTCGATCTTCATCGAGCAAATCTTCCGCATCCCCGGCCTGGGCCGCTTCTTCGTCACCTCAACGCTCACCCGCGACTACCCGATGATCCTGGCGCTCGTCCTCCTCGTCGCCGTGGTCTGGGGCATGACATACCTCTTCACCGATCTCCTCTACACCTGGCTCGACCCCCGCATCCGGCTCCGCTAGCGATGAGCGCGATCGCCCCCGACCAGACCAGCCACGAGGCCGGCGCCTTGCCGAGCGCGGTGTCGCTCGACGGACTCGCCGCACGGCCGGTCTCGAATGCCCGCCGCGCGCTGCGCCGCTTCTTCCAGCAGCGGCTGGCGGTGATCGGGCTCGTTATCACCGGGGCGCTGCTCGCCATCGCCATCTTCGCCCCGCTCATCGCCCCGACCGCCATCGATGCCGCCGACCTGATGACGGCGAACCAGTTTCCGAGCGCCAGCCACCCCTTCGGCACCGACTCGATCGGCCGCGACGTTCTGACGCGCGTCATCTACGGCACGCGCACCTCGCTGATCGTCGGCTTCGCCGCCGTCGGCATCGCCTGCGCCATCGGCATCCCCCTCGGACTGGCGGCGGGACTGCGCGGCGGCTGGGTCGATTTCGGCGTCATGCGCCTGGTCGAGGTGATGGTCGCCTTCCCCGGCATCCTCTTCGCCATGTTTCTCGTCACCATCACCGGCGGCGGCATCCGCAACATCATCCTCGCCATCGGCGTCACCACCTGGGTTACCCTCTGCCGGCTGACGCGCTCGCAGCTCCTCTCCCTGCGCGAGCAGGAGTTCGTGCAGGCGGCGCGCTGCCTCGGCGTGCCGGAGGCGCGCATCGCCATCCGGCACATGCTGCCGAATGCGATGGCCCCGCTGATTGTCGCCATTACCCTGGCCATCCCGACCGCGATCTTCGCCGAGGCCGGGCTCAGCTTCCTCGGCATCGGCATCAACGAGCCGACGCCGAGCCTCGGCAAGATGGTCGCCGACAGCGCGCAGTACATTCGCGTCTACTGGCATCTCGGCTTCTTCCCGACGCTCGCCATCGCCCTGGCAATGCTCGGGTTCACCTTTCTCGGGGACGGGCTGCGCGATGCGCTCGATCCGCGTCAGAATTAGCCGCCATCCACGGCAGCCCGCGACGGCGCGGGCAGTGACAGTGGCGCTCGCAGGAGGAGACTGATGGATCAGGTTCGGGATTCACGGGACAACACGACCAACTCGGTTCAGCCAGCTACCGCGGCGGTCACGGAGCGGATGTCGCGGCTGGCATGGCGGCGCAGCCGCCGCTCGCTGCTCGGAGGCGCCGTCGGCGTCGCCGGCGCCCTCGCCCTCGGCGGGCTCGATCTCCGCTCCGGCCCGCGCGCCGCCCGCGCCGCGCAGGAGGCCACGCTGCCGGACGACGCCGCGCCACCCGATCAGCAGGTCTTCGTCCTGCCGAACAGCGTGCAGACCGACAAGACGCCGGATTTCTACGAATCAGTCTATGAGCGCCTCTCCGAGGCGTGCTTCGACATCCTCTCCGAGCCGCTGGTGCGTCTCAGCCGCGACTTCGAGATCATCCCGGCCGGGGCGCTCGACTGGAGCAGCAACGACGAGGGGACGGTCTGGACCTTCCAGCTCGATCCGAAGCTCGTCTGGAGCGACGGCAACCCGGTAACGGCCAACGACTGGGTGCGCACCTTCCAGTACGGGGCCGACCCGGCCCACGCCTGGGACTTCACCTGGTACTTCCAGGGGATCATCACCGGCTGGGACGACGCCATCGCCGGGACGATTCCGCTCGAGGAGCTGGGCGTCCGCCAGGGCGCCAACGCGAACGAGCTGATCATCGAGACGCAGGTGCCGACCCCCTTCCTGCCGGCCATGCTCCTCTACTCGAACACCCTCTCCGCCGCCGCGCTCGACGAGCACGGCCCGCTCTACAACTCACAGGTCGAGACTTCGGTCACCTCGGGGCCGATGAAGCTGACCGAGTGGCTGATCGATCAACGCGTCGTCTTCGAGAAGAACCCCGACTACGCCGGATCGCTCGTCGTGCCCGTCAACAAGGTGGTGGTGAAGCTGGCCGATCTGGCGACCTACTTCATCATGTACCAGAACAACGAGATCGATTTCATGCAGTATCCGGCCCCGGCCGACCTGTTGGTGGCGCAGTCCGACTTCCCGGACGAGATCTACTCCTCGGTCGGCGACTTCCGGACCCACTACCTCTTCTTCGACGTCAGCAAGGCGCCGTTCGACAAGCTCGAGGTGCGGCAGGCGTTCAGCCACGCCATCGACCGCGACGCGCTGAAGCAGCAGGTGCTCGGCCCGGCGGGAACCCCCGCCTACTCGTGGCTGGCGCCCGGCTTCCCGGCCGCCAACGGCGAGGCGCTCTCGGGCATCCAGAACTACGACCCGGCGAAGGCGAAAGAGCTCTTCGCCGCTGCCGGGTACGCCGACCCATCGACCTTCCCCAAGCAGGTGCTGCAGGTCCGCAACCCGACGCCGCTGATCAAGTCGGTCTCGCAGGCGTGCGCCTCGATGCTGCGCGACACCCTCGGCATCGAGATCGAGGTCCAGGACGTCGACCAGGCGACCTTCATGGACGCGCTGACGGCGAAGCCGACCGAGATCCCCTTCGGCTTCGTCTCCTACGGCATGGACTACCTCGACCCCTCGAACATGCTCGGCGTCTGGATCTCGGGCGGCCGCCACTCCTGGGCGAATGCCGACTTCGACAAGCTGGTCAAGGAGGCCGCCTCCTTCATCGGCGATCCGGCCGAGCGAACGGCGATGTTCCAGGACGCCGAGAAGATCCTGGTCGAGGATGTGCCGGGCGTCTTCGTCTACCACGAGACGCCGGTCCAGCTCGTCAAGCCGTGGGTCAAGGGCCCGGCGCTGGAGCCGGACAAGAACGGGATCACCAGCATCCACTGGCCGGGCTACACCGCGATGAGCACCGTGCCGGCCGAGCTCTACATCGGCGCCGACGCCCCGCCGGGCCGGGGCGACATGTAACCGCGTCGCTATCGTTCGCCGGCTGGCCTCCGCTCGCTTCGAGCGGAGGCCAGCCGGCTCCACTCGTCTCACCGGAGGCTCTCGTGTCGCTGCTCACGGACGCGCCAACAGCAGAAGCGCTGCGCTCGGAATTCCTGCTCGATCCCGATGTCGTCTTTCTCAATCACGGCTCGTTCGGAGCGACGCCGATCCCCGTCTTCGACGAGTACGTGCGCTGGCAGCGGGAGCTGGAGCGGCAGCCGGTCGAGTTCCTCGGGCGGCGCGCCGAAGGGCTCCTCGACGAGGCGCGGGCGGCGATGGCCGCCTACGTCGGCTGCGAGCGGGACGATCTCGTCTTCGTCCCCAACGCCACGACCGGGGTCAATGTCGTCGCCCGCTCCCTGTCCCTGGAACCGGGTGACGAGGTCGTCGGCAGCGATCTCGAATATGGCGCCTGCGCGCGAACCTGGGAGTGGTTCGCGGGGAAACGGGGCGCCCGGTACATTCCCGCGCATATCGAGTTGCCGGTCGCCTCGCCCGATGCGGTGGTCGACGCCATCTTCGCCGCGGTCACCCCACGCACGCGGGCGATCTTCCTCTCGCACATCACCTCCGGCACGGCGCTGCGGCTGCCGGTCGAGGCGGTGGCGAAGCGGGCGCGCGAGGCGGGCATCCCCACCATGATCGACGGCGCGCACGCGGTCGGCCAGATCCCGGTCGACGTCGAGGCGATCGGCGCCGACTTCTACGCCAGCAACTTCCACAAGTGGCTCTGCGCGCCCAAGGGCTCGGGGTTCCTCTTCGCGCGCCGCGAGCACCATGACTGGCTGGAGTCGCCGATCGTCTCGTGGGGCTGGGTCGAGGGGACCGAGCGCTTCCGCCCCGACCACCAGTTCGTCTCGCGCAACCAGGCGCAGGGGACGCGCGACCTGGCCGCCTACCTCGCCGCTCCCGCCGC
>JADYYO010000128.1 GCA_020853615.1 Thermomicrobiales bacterium | reverse complement strand
GGCGATGTCGTCATCGACGCCCGGCTCTTCCCGGCGATGACGAAGGACGACTACATCCTGACGCCGATCTGGATCAACGACAACCTGATCGACCTCGCCCTGACGCCGGGCGCGGAGGGCGACCCGGCGACGCTCGACTGGCGGCCGCACACCGCGGCGTTCGAGGTCCAGGCCGACGTGCAGACCGTCTCCCCGGACGAGGCGCTGAACCTGACCGTGACCTCGCCCGCGCCGGGAGTGATCGCCGTGGCCGGTCAGATGCCGGCCACCGTGCCCCACGCCCTGCAAACGTTCCAGGTGCCCGACCCGCCGGCCTTCGCGCGCGCCCTCCTCATCGAGGCGCTCGGCCGCGCCGGCGTCACGGTCGCGGCCCAGGCGACCGGCCCCAACCCGGACGACCTGCTGCCGCCGCCCGGCAGTTACGCCGAGGCCGACCGGGTCGCCCGCTTCACCTCGCCCCCCTTCGCCGAGAACATCAAGCTGATCATGAAGGTCAGTATGAACCAGCACGCCGACATGTTGATCTTCCTGCTCGCCCTCAAGCATGGCGAGCAGAGCTTCGCCGAGGGGCTCGCCCAGATCCCGCCGTTCCTGCGCGAGATCGGCCTCGATCCGGAGGAGGTCTCCCTCAGCGACGGCCGCGGCAACGAGTACACCGACCTCTTCAGCCCCCGGACCGTCTCGCGGCTCCTCCAGGCGATGGCGACGCAACCCGACTTCCCGGCCTACTTCGACGCGCTGCCGATCGTCGGCGTCGACGGCTCCGAGGCGAACACGGTCGGCCCGACCAGCCCGGTGCGGGGCAAGGCGTTCGCCAAGTCCGGCACCACGGTCGCCGGCGACGTGATGAACCAGCGGGCGCTGACGATGGTCCGCGCCCTCGCCGGCTACCTGACGGCGAAGAGCGGACGCGAGCTGACCTTCGCCATCTCCGTCGCTGACGTGCCGATGGCCGAGGTGCTCGAGGTGCTCGACATCATCACGGAGCAGGGCTCCATCGCCGAGATCATCTACGCCGAGAATTAAGGAGAGCGCCGCACCCGCGCGTAGGGGCGACGCCTGCGTCGCCCGGGCCCCCTACCGGACGGTTCATGCTTGGCAACGTCGTTGCCGACATGGACCTTCGCGGCGGGGCGGCCCGGGCGACACCGGCGTCGCCCCTACGGATTGTCGCAAACCCCCAACCCCCATCACCCATCACCCTCGTCCTACGGTATCATCGCCTTCCGCCGGATTCGTCAGAGAATGTGGAGAAAGGGAAGGCTCGGCATGCCGTCTCGCGGTTCGCACGGTCGGCCACTGAAGGTGGGGGTTCAACTGCCGGAGATCGAGCGCGTCGCGCCATGGGCGGATCTCGCCCGCATGGCGACGACCGCCGAGCGCCTCGGCTACGACTCGATCTGGGTCGGCGACCACCTCCTCTACCGGAACCCGGGGGAGCCGGATAAGGGCCCCTGGGAGGCGTGGACGGTGATGGCCGCCATCGCCGCCATTACCGAGCGGGTCGAGATCGGGCCGCTCGTCGCCTGCACCTCCTTCCACAACCCCGCCATGATCGCCAAGAAGGCCGCCACGCTCGACGAGGTCTCGGGCGGCCGGCTGATCCTCGGCCTCGGCGCGGGCTGGAACGCCGCGGAGTACGAGGCCTACGGCTACCCCTACGACCACCGTGCCTCCCGCTTCGAGGAGGCGTTCACCATCATCCGCCGCCTCCTGCGCGGCGAGCGGGTCAGCTTCGACGGCGACTACTACGAGGTCGACGACTGCGTCATCGTCCCGCCTGGCCCCCGGCCGGAGGGCCCGCCGCTGATGATCGGCTCCGGCGGCGAGCGGATGCTCGAGATCACCATGCCCTACGCCCAGAGCTGGAACGCCTGGTACTCCTGGTTCGACAACCGGCCGGAGAACCTCGCCCCCTGGATGCAGAAGGTCGACGCGGCCTGCGAAAAGGTCGGCCGCGACCCGGCCGAGATCGAGCGGACCTGCGCGGTCTACGTTCGCCTCTCCGGCGGCGAGGGCCGCCCTGTGATGAGCGGGACGGACACGGCGATCGCCCCGCTGACCGGTTCGCCGGAGGAGATGGCCGACATCCTGCGCCAGTACGCGGCAGCGGGCATCAGCCATGTGCAGCTCGTCATGGATCCGATCACGGTCGCGTCGATCGAGGAGTTCGCGCCCGTGCTGGAGGCGCTCGACGCGTGAGGCCTGATGGAATCCCTCACCCCGGCGCCACCCAGTGGGTCCCCGGCCCACTCCGGTGGGAGAGGGGAGCATGTGGCGAGATAGTGTGACAATTTCGGAGCGCCTTGTGCGGTAGTACGCCGTCAACGGGCGAAGCGTTCCGTCTTGGTCACGCAATCTCGACGTCAGCACACCCTCTCCCGGCGCACTGGGCCGGGGACCCGCTGGGTGGCGCCGGGGTGAGGGAGCGCGCGGTCAGCACGAGTGTCGATTCGAGGCGAAGCCTGTTCCTGTCTGATCGCGGGGGAGTGAGATGATGGCGAAGACGTATGGGCTGGGCATCGACCTCGGCGGCACCAAGCTTCTCGCCGCCGTCGTCGACCTGCAGACGGGCGAGGTGCTCGGCGCCGGGAAGAAGCGGACCTCCGCCGCCGACGGCCCGCAACAGATCCTCGACCGGCTGACGACGGTCGCCGATGAGGCGCTGGACAAGGCTGGCCTGAAGGCGAAGCAACTCGCCGGCATTGGCGTCGGTGCGGCGGGGCAGGTCGACGCCGCGAAGGGGGTCCTGCTCGGCACGCCGAACCTGAGCCAGGCGGTGGTGAACCTGCCGATCGCGGAGACGCTGCAGAAGAAGTACGGCGTGCCCGCCGCGCTGCGCAACGATGTGCAGGTGGCGGCGACCGGCGAGATGGTCTTCGGCGCGGGGAAGGGGATCGCCGACTTCGTCTGCTGCTTCGTCGGCACGGGGGTCGGCGGCGCGGTCGTCACCGGCGGCACGCTGGTGACGGGCGCCAGCGGCAGCGCCGGGGAGATCGGTCACATCGTCGTCGATGCCGGCGGGCGCATCTGCGGCTGCGGCGGCAAGGGGCACCTGGAGGCGTACGCCTCGCGGACGGCCATCACCCTCAGCCTGATGGGCGACCTGAAGCGGGGCCGCAACTCGATCCTGCGCGAGCTGGCTCCCGAGCTCTCCACGGCGGCGATGTGGCCCGAGAGCGGCGCCATCCGCTCGAGCGTGCTGCAGGAGGCGATCGAGCTGGGCGACGCGCTGGCGATCGAGACGATCACCGACGCCGGGCGCTACCTCGGCTACGGCCTCTCCTCGGTCATCAACCTGCTCAACCCGGCGCGGATCGTCCTCGGCGGCGGCGTCATCGAGTCGGTCAGCCTGATGTACGACGTCGCGGTCGGCTACGCCCGGCGCGAGTCGCTGGCGGCGCCCGGCGCGGCGGTCGAGTTCACCCGGGCGAAGCTCGGCGACTACGCCGGGGTGGTCGGCGCGGCGCTGATCGGCGCGAATGGGTGAGGGTTGGAATCAGTGAGCTTCGGGAAGGGATGGGGGTTGCGGCCGGGGGTGAGGGTCGTCCGGGGCCGGCGGTGACGGTCATCCCCCTATCCCCCTATCCCCCTTCCCCCCGTGATAGACTGTGCATCGCGAGATCGCCAGAGTTCATGAAGGCGCCGCACCGATTCGGGCGATGAGGCCCGGTAATTTGCGGTAATGGTTCGGGATTAAGAGGGCTCTCCGCGCCGGGGAAGCAGGGCGAGAATCAGCAGATGGGACACTACCCCCCGATTTCCGTCGTGCCCGTAACGCGCAGAGTTCCAGAACGGTGGTTCAGGGGGTTTCATGGTGCAAGGTGAGTTCGGCGCGCCGGGTGCGCCCGCGGCGCAGGGGATCGATGCCGGCAATGGTCAACAGGCTTTCCCGCGAAGCGAAGTCGCCGCGTTCGTTGACTTCGAGAATATTCGCTATTCGAGCATCAATTCGTATGGGCGCGAGCCCGATCCGCTGGCCTGGCGGGACAAGGCGCTCAAGTACGGCCTGATGGCCGTCGCCCGCGCCTACGCCGACTTCGACCAGCACCCGCCGCCCGTCCGCATGCGGCTTGACGTGGCCGGCTTCGAAGCGCAGCACTATCCTGCCAAGCGGACGTCGGACGGCTCCGGCCGCGAGAAGATCCAGTCGCGGGCGGACCTCAACTTCGTCATCGACGTCATCAACACGGCGCTGACGCGGCCCGATATCGAGACCTTCCTCCTCTTCACCGGCGACAAGGATTTTATCCGGCTGGTGACGACGCTGCGCAACCGGCTCGGCAAGAAGGTCGTCATCTGCGGCGTCCCCGGCTCGGTCAGCCCCGATCTGGTGGTTGCCGCCGGCGCCGAGGACATGCTGACCTTCCCGCAGTCGGCCGATGTCGACCGCCAGTTCATTCAGGCGATCGATGCCTACGTGCGCCAGCTCCACGACGGCTTCGTGCCGACGCAGAGCCACATGAGCCGCACGCTCTGGCGCTTCGTCGACCGCTCGGTCCTCCCCTCGGAGCATATCGAGGCGAAGGTGATGGAGTTCCTGCGCAAGGGGGTCCTCACCAAGCGCCAGACGATCAACGGCCAGGGGCAGGAGCTGGTGATGACCGAGCTCAACCCGAACCACCCGCTGGTGCAGGAGGCCCTTCCGGGCTTCACCGGCCACAGCTTCGAATTCGAGCGCGGCCTGGACGAGTACGCGGACGACGACTACGACGACGGCGGCTACGCGCCGGACGAGGAGTTGGAGGAAGAGGACAACCGGGGCAACCTCATCACCCCCGGTCCCTCGCGGTTTTCCCGGTAGGGGGGGTCTTATCCCCTACCCTCTTGCCAGCAATGTCTGTAGGGGCGACGCCTGCGTCGCCCGTGCTCCCAAGGGAGCGGCTGGAGGCTGGCAACGCCGTCGCCGTCTTCGGCGTTCGCGGCAGATCAGACCGGGCGGCACAGGTGTCGCCCCTACAGCCGCTGAGCACAGGGACGACCGCGGAATCGCCCGTATGACGGTTGCTGAAATGACGCGGCCACCCCATCCAGAGCCCTGATGGCGGTTGCGCAATTGATGCGGCCACGTATCGGGCAGGGGGCGCCGCCTCCGGCGGCCCGGGCGCGCCGTCTCCTCTCGACACATGGCCGCGGCAATTCGGCAACAATCATCAGGCGCCTGCTCGCTCTACCGCACTTTCCCCCGCGCCGCCACCGGCCACCGGTCGACCACGCGGCCGTCCTGCACGATCAGCAGCTCGTCCATCAGGTTGACGGCGGGGCAGACGTGGTTCGGGATGATCTCGACCCGGTCGCCGACGGCGAACCCCGGCTCGCCGGGCGGCAGGGTGACCATCCCATGCTCCTCGCTCAGCCGCTCGATGATCGCCTCCGGGTGGCCCACGATGTAGCCGTAGCCCGCGTGGCTGCGGCTCGGGTCGAGCGCCAGCGTCTTCGAGCCGGCGTCGATCACCGCGCGGTCGGGCGCCTGCCGGCTGACGACAGTCGCCACCACGCGCGCCGCGCACTGCTCCGGCCCGATGCGGCCATGCCGGAAGATGCTGTTGTCGAAGAAGACGTAGGTGCCAGGGCGCATCTCGGTCACGCCCGCCGTCGCCGGCGTGTACCACGAGGCGGGCGTCGAGCCGACGCTGACCTGCGCGATCGGGATCCCCGCCGCGCGGATCCGCTCCGCCGTCTCGACGATGGTCCGCCCCGCCGCGGCGGCGACATCGGCGATCGACTCCGGCGGGCTGGAGCCGGCGTGCCCCTCGAAGGTCATCACCCCGGTCAGCCGCAACCCCGGCAGGGCGGAGATGGCGTGCGCGATCTCGACCGCGTCGTTCGGCTCAACGCCGGCGCGGTTCATGCCGGTGTTGACTTCCAGATAGACGTCGAGCGTTCGGCCCGCCGCCGCCATGGCGCGGGAGAGCGCCTCCGCCGCCTCCAGCGAGTCGACGACGACGGTGATCTGGGCCTCGTCCATCAGCGCGAGGAGGCGGGCGATCTTCGCCTCGCCGACGATCGGGTAGGCGATCAGGATGTCGCGCACGCCGCCCTCGCGGATGAAGACTTCCGCCTCGCCCAGCTTGGCGCAGGTCAGCCCGACCGCGCCCTGCTCCAATTGCATGCGCGCGATGATCGGCGACTTGTGCGTCTTGGCGTGCGGCCGCAGGTTGACGCCATGGGATTTGGCGAGGTCGGCCATCAGCGCGAGGTTGCGGCGTAGGCGCTCCTCGTCGACGACGAGCGCCGGGGTATCGATCTGCTCGTCAGCGGCGACGATCGGGGTTTCGGCGGTCACGTCGGTCGCGGTCACGTCTGCTCCTTCTCGATGGCATGCGCCGGTCGGGTGACACGGCAACGGTCTCAGGACCGGTGCGGCTCCCGCTCCGGAGGCTGAAAGCCTCCGGCTACCGTACGAAAGCCCGCTAAAGCGGGCTGAACACGAAGCAATGATTCGCGCTTACAGCGCCGTGCACAAGACGTGTCATGCTGAGGCACGAAGCATCTCGGCCCAGGGGAGACAACGTTCCCGGGAGCCGAGATCCTTCGCTCCGCTCAGGATGACACCATGTCCGCATGGCGCAGTGGCCCCATTATGGCGGTTGCTGAAAGGGAGCGGCCACCACGTCGCAGGGCCCTTCAGGGTCCTTCCAGTAGTCGTAGCCGGAGGCTTTCAGCCTCCGGCAGGCCGAGGCGGTCGTCCCTCCTTGACCGATGGCCGCATCAATTCAGCAATCACCATTGTGGGGCTTTTCTCATGGAGCCTGAGGCTTTCACCCTCAGACCCCCGGCCAGGTCCAGTGCCGCCATACCACCCATCACCCAACACCCAACACCCCATCACCCCGTCACAACGGCGACCCGGCCATCGGCCAGCGCGCGCCGCTGACGTCGATCCAGCGCCCCTGCTGGCTCGAGCGGAGCGCGCCGTCGAGCAGCTCCTGCGTTTTCACCCCGTCGGCGAAGGAGGGAGAGGCGGGGGCGCCGTCGCGGATGGCGCGCCCCCACGCCCGCAGCAGGAGCGTCGTCGGCTGCACGAGGTAGTGCCCGCCCGGGATGAGCCCGCCCTGCAACCGGTCGGGGATCGGCAGCTCGTCGAGGCTGAACTGCCCCTCCCGCGCGCCCCAGAGCCGGCTGCCCCGGATCGCGAGCGTTCCCTCGGAGCCGGAGAGGGTGATCTCCTCGTCCCCCTCGTGCCCGGCGGTGGCGCTGACGTGGATCGTGCCGATGGCCCCGTTGGCGAAGCGGAGGATGACGGCGAAGTTGTCGTCGGCGTCGACCTTCGCCAGCGCGGACGAGTCGGGGAGGCGGCGCTGGCGGACCATCGTCGAGACGGCCCCGGAGACGGCCTTCACCTCGCCGTACCACCAGCGCAGGGCGTCGAGGTAGTGGCTGCCGGTCGCGCCGAGCATCCCCCCCGCCTTCTCCAGCTCCATCAGCCAGCCCCACGGCCGGTCGTACGGGTTGTTGAGGCTGGAGCGGTGGACGACGATGCTGGCGGCGTGCGGCTCACCGATGTACCCCTCGCCGATCAGCTCGTGGATACGCACGCGGACGGGGAGGAAGCGAAGCTGGTTGTTGACCATGGCGACGGTGCCGACCCGGTCCGCGATCCGCTGCATGTCGCGCGCCTCGGCGAGATTGCGCGCCATCGGCTTCTCACAGAGGACGTGCTTCCCCGCCTCGAGGGCGGCGATGACCATCGGGTGGTGGAGATGGGGCGGCGTGGCGACGATGACCGCGTCGATCTCGCGGTCGCGCGCCACCTCGCGATAGTCGGCGCTGTGGGCTGGGATGCCATGGTCGATGGCGGCGGCGCGCGCCCGCTCCGGCCGGCGCGAGCAGATGACGACCGTCTCGAAGTCGGGAGTCTCGCGCAGGGCGGAGAGGTGGAGCGAGGCGCCGAAGCCGGTCCCGATCAGTCCGACGCGGATCGGTTCGCGCGCGCTGAACCCGGCGCCCATGGCCGATCCATTCCCTGTATCCCTCATGAACCTGCCTGATATCACCTGGAGCGCGGAGATCGCGGCATAGCGAGCGGGGTTGCCGGAGCGTCGATCCTACCACAGCCGCTGGCCGGGGCAGTCGTCGCGGCGTACCATCGGGTCTTTCGGGCGGGAGGCCCGTGCACGAATCTCTGTCGCGGCGATGAATGACCCTCACCCCCAAGCCCCTCTCCCACCCGGGTGCTCTCTGGGCGCGGAGAGGGGCTGGGGGTGAGGGTAGACGTTGCCATCACGACGAGCCATTTCTGCCACGTTCTCCCCCGACTAGATCACCAGGGGAGGAGCGGTCATGACGCGCTTCTATACCGGTCTCGGCGACGACGGCACCACCGATCTGCTCGGCGCGCGAGTCACCAAGGATGACCCTCGCATCGAGGCGCTGGGCGCGCTCGACGAGGCGACCTCGGCGATCGGGCTGGGGCGGGCCCTGGCGGCGGACGAGGCGGTCCAGCGCGATCTGGTCACGGTGCAGCGCGACCTCTACCGGGTCATGGCCGAGCTCGCCTTTACCGCCGAGATTCGCCCCGCCAGCTACACCCTCGCGCCGGAGCGCGTCGCCTGGCTCGGTGCGGAGGCGGACGCGCTGGCGGCGACGGTCGAGCTGCCGCCGGAGTTCATCCTGCCGGGGGAGTCGGTCGCCGGGGCCGCGCTCGACGTGGCGCGGACTGTCGTCCGCCGCGCCGAGCGGCAGGTGGTGGCGCTGGCGCGGGCCTCGGCTGAGGTCAACCCGGCGATCCTCGGCTACCTCAACCGCCTCTCGTCGCTCCTCTTCATTGCTGCGCGCGTCGAGGACCACGCGGCCGGCGCTGGCCCCCGGCGGGCGAAGGAGCGTTGACATCCCGAGCGTGTCATCCTGAGCGTGCGAAGGATCTCGGCTCCCGGGAAATGCGCTTCGCCCAGCCCGAGATGCTTCGCTTCGCTCAGCATGACACGGCGTGAGCGCGCGACGCGTTCATGGCTCCACGGTCCCCGTTGGAAACCGTGAAATCCGGACAGTGACGCCGCAAAGGTGCTATATCCTCACAGCAGAATGACCATGGCGAGGAAACCGGAAAGGCGAGGTGCAACGGCACAATGCGGATGTCACACTTGTTCGGCCGGACGTTGCGCGAGGCGCCCGGCGATGTCGAGCTGCCAAGCCACCGCCTGATGCTGCGCGCGGCGCTCATTCGCCCCCTCGGCGCGGGCATCTACAGCCTGCTCCCTCTCGGGTGGCGCGTGGTGCGCAAGGTCGAGCAGATCATCCGCGAGGAGATGAACGCCATTGGCGGGCAGGAGATGCTGATGCCGGTGGTGCATCCCGCCGATATCTGGCGCGAGTCGGGGCGCTACGAGTCGGTCGGGCCGGAGATGTCCCGCTTCAAGGACCGGGGCGAGCGGGACATGGTGCTGGCGATGACGCACGAGGAGGTCGTCACCGACCTCGCCCGGCAGGAGATCAACTCCTACCGCCAGTTGCCGATGCTCGTCTACCACATCCAGACGAAGTGGCGTGACGAGCCGCGCTCGCGCGGCGGCCTCATCCGCGTCCGCGAGTTCACCATGAAGGACTCGTACAGCCTCGACCGGGACGAGGCGGGACTCGACGTCCAGTATCACAACCACTGGCGCGCCTACGAGCGGATCTTCCGCCGCGTCGGGCTCGACTTCGTCGTCGTCGGAGCCGATACCGGGATGATGGGCGGCAGCGCCTCGCACGAGTTCATGGCCCTCTCCCCCTACGGCGAGGACATCGTCCTCATCTGCCCGTCGTGCGGCTACGCCGACAACCGCGAGGTCGCCACCTTCCGCCGCGAGGCCCCCGCGAACGAGCCGCTGCTGCCGATGGAGGATGTCGAAACCCCCAACGCCACGACCATTCAGGCCCTCGCCGACTACCTGCAGATTCCGCTGGCGAAGACGGCGAAGGCAGTCTTCTTCAAGGGTGACTCCGGCCGGTTCGTCTTCGCGGTCATCCGGGGCGATCTGGAGGTGAACGAGACGAAGCTGCGCAAGGCGGCGCGGGAGACCGGGCTGACCCCGGCGACGACCGAGGAGATCCGGGCGATCGGGGCCGAGCCGGGCTACGGTTCGCCGGTCGGCGTGCGCGACGCGCTGGTCGTCATCGACGAGAGCGTGCGCGACACGCCGAACCTCGTCGCTGGCGCGAACCGCCCCGGCTGGCACACGCGCAACACCAACGCGGGCCGCGACTATCAGCCGGACGTCGTCGCCGACATCGCCGCCGCCGAGGCGGGCTTCCCCTGCCCGACGTGCGGCGAGCCGATGATCGCCGAGCGGGCGATCGAGGTCGGCAACATCTTCAAGCTCGGCACGCGCTATTCGAAGGCGCTCGGCGCCGACTATCTCGACGAGGAGGGGCAGAGCCACCCGATCGTCATGGGCTCGTATGGCATTGGCTCCGGCCGCGTCTCGGCCACCATCGTCGAGCAGCACCACGACGAGCGGGGCATCGTCTGGCCGGTGACGGTCGCCCCCTACGAGGTCTCGCTCCTCTGGATCGGCTCGGCCGAGGACACCGCGCCGCAGGAGGCGGCCGACCGTCTGTACCACGAGCTGGAGGAGGCGGGAATCGAGGTTCTCTACGACGACCGGAACGAGCGCGCCGGCGTCAAGTTCAACGACGCCGACCTGATCGGCAACCCGATCCGCGTTTCGGTCAGCCCGCGCACGCTGGAGCGGGGCGAGGCGGAGATCAAGCTCCGCTCGGCCGCCGAGGCACAGTTCGTGCCGCTATCCGAGGTCGTGCCGGCGGTGCGCGTCATGCTCGATGAGCTCTACGCCAGGCTGACGGGCGAGGCGGCGGATTGAACCCTCACCCCCAACCCCTCTCCCTGTGCGCAGGCGAGGGGGAGCTTTGACGCCGATGGTCGCTGCATGGATGGACCGCCCCGTGCCTCGGCCGGTGCCTCTCGGTGTTCCACTGGTGTCACGCCATCTCGCCACATGCTCCCCTCGCCCTGCGCACAGGGAGAGGGGGTAGGGGGTGAGGGTTTGGCGCGGCGGTGATTTGCGGGAGATCCAGCAACGTCCCTCACCTGTTCCTTGGAGGTCCGTAACCGATGGCAGAAACTCGAATCGAACGCGACACGATGGGGGAAGTCACCCTGCCGGCTGACGCCCTCTACGGTGCGCAGACGCAGCGGGCGGTCGAGAACTTCCCCATCTCCGGCGAGCCGCTGCCGCCCGAGTTCATCCACGCGCTGGGGCTGGTCAAGCTCGCCGCCGCGCGGGTCAACCGCGAGCTCGGCCTGCTCGATCCCGAGACGGCTTCCGCCATCGAGCGGGCGGCGCGGGTCGTCGCCGATGGCGGGCTCGACGCCCAGTTCCCGATCGATGTCTTCCAGACCGGCTCGGGCACCTCGACCAACATGAACGCCAACGAGGTGATCGCCACCGTCGCCTCCTCGATGCTGGAGCGGAAGGTCCACCCGAACGACGACGTTAACCGGGGCCAGTCGTCGAACGACGTCATCCCGACGACGCTCCACGTCGCGGCGGTGCTGGCGATCGAAAACGACCTGCTCCCCGCGCTCCGCTATCTGCACGCGGCGCTGGCGCAGAAAGCGGTCGCCTTCGACGATGTCGTCAAGATCGGGCGCACGCACCTGATGGACGCGGTCCCCATCCGGCTGGGGCAGGAGTTCAGCGGCTACGCCCGGCAGATCGAGCTGGCGATCGAACGGATCGAGGCGACGCTGCCGGGGCTGCGCGAGCTGGCGATCGGCGGCACGGCGGTCGGCACCGGCCTCAACACGCACGAGGAGTTCGGCGCGCGGATGGCGCGCGAGCTGTCGGCGCTGACCGGCACCGAGTTCCGCGAGGCGGAGAACCACTTCGAGGCGCAGGGCTCGCGGGATGCCTACGTCTTCACCGCCGGGGCGCTGACGACGCTGGCCGCCGCCCTGATGAAGATCGCCAACGACATCCGCCTCCTCGCCTCCGGGCCGCAGGCGGGGCTGGGGGAGATCGTTCTCCCCGCCATCCAGCCGGGCAGCTCGATCATGCCGGGGAAGGTCAACCCGGTCATCAGCGAGGCGGTGATTCAGGTCGGGGCGCAGGTGATCGGCAACTGCCAGGCGATCACGCTCGGCGGGCAGTGGGGCCAGCTCGACCTGAACGTAATGCTGCCGATGATGGCGAGGAACATGCTGGAGAGCATCCGCCTCCTGGCGAACGCCAGCCGCGTCTTCGTCGACAAGGCGCTGACCGGGATGGAGGCGAACCGGGCGCGGGCCGAGGGGTACGTCGAGGGGTCGATCAGCATGGCGACCGCCCTCAACCCACTGATCGGCTACGACAACGCGGCGCAGATCGCCAAGAAGTCGCACGCCACCGGGCGCACCGTGCGTGAGCTCGCTTACGAAGAATCGGGCCTCTCCCGCGAGCAGATCGACGAGGCGCTCCACCCCCACCGCCAGACGGTTCCCGGCGCGGGAGGCGGGGGGAGCGCTGGGGGGTAGGTCGCCTTCTCGGTTGCGGACTACCGGGGAAATGAGCAGCGGGGGCGGCGACGTCTTGCGCCGGCCCCGCTCACGCAATTGACCGCAATTATTGTTATTGACCTGTTCGTCAGTTGATCACAGTTTGGGCAAGACGCAAAGGCCGGCAACGCACGTCGCGTCAGCAACGCAGCACTGCTCATTCCCCGCCGCGCCGCAGATGTTGATCGCATCGCACTGGGCACAGAGGCCAGCGACGCATGATCCCGTGCTGCATTCCGCGCCGGTAGTGCAAATCAACCCGAGGCTGAGCGGCGTGCAAATCTGTGATCCGACGATCCCGGTGCACTGCAGGCCACTGCCACCCGCGGTATTGCAGTCGGTGTCAGACGTGCATGCGCTTCCGAGCAGGGTCAGATCGATATCGATGTCGTAGCCGGCAGCCTGTTGTTGCTGGCCCTTCTTCTTGCACCGCTTCTTGCACTTGCGCCGCTTCTTCGCGGTGTTCTTTTTCTTGCACTTCTTCTTGCAGCTCTTCTTCGCCTCGGCTTCGTCCGGCTCGAAAGCGGTGATGCCGATCGCGGCCAGTGCCGCCGCGAACCCGCCGCCGATCGCCCGCGTCAGGATCGAGCGCCGCGATGTTCCCGACTCAGCCAGCGCCATTGCCAGCTCATCAAAACGATCGCCGTCCACGCATGCCTCCCTCGTGTTGCCGGGACCCGGCGCGCGCCACTGCGCGAGATGCCCCCGGTCCGTTACGGCGGGCTTTCGCAATCTTTATGCCAGCGTGAGGGGAAATTTTGTCAGACATGACAGAAACGTCGGAGAGCGTCGCATACAGGATGGAGGGTGATCGACAGGCCGAAGCCCCCGGATCGATTATCCGGGGGCTTCGGAAGGAAGCTCGATTGCGTGAGGGCCGAGCCTTATCCGAGAACCTCGCCAGCGACCTGGAGGAACTCGTCCACTTGCCCGTTGGCCCAGACGAGGGGCGGCAGGAGGCGGAAGGTGGTCGCCCCGGCGGGGAGGACGAGGACGCCCCGCTCCTGCAGGGCGCGCAGCGTCGGGGTGACCCGCTCCTTCAATTCGACCCCAATCATCATCCCCCGGCCGCGCACCTGGCGGATCTTCGGGCTGCCGAGGGCGTCGAGGCCGGCCATCAGGCGCGCGCCGGTCGCCGTCGCCCGCGCGTAGAGGCCCCGGTCGCGCAGGGCGCGCAGGGTGACGAGGGCGGCGCGGCAGGCGAGGGGGTTGGCGCCGAAGGTCGTGCCGTGGCCGCCGGCGGGGATGGCGGCGGAGACCGCCTCGGTCATCATCGTCAGCCCGATCGGGAAGCCGTTGGCGAGCGCCTTGGCCGTGACCAGGATGTCCGGCGTGACGCCCGAGGCGCTCATTGCCCAGGGCGCGCCGGTGCGGAAGCCGGTCTGGATCTCGTCGGCGATCAGGAGCGCGCCCCGCGCGTCGGCGATCTCCCGCGCCGCCTGCAGGTACTCCGCCGAGGCGGGCCAGATCCCCCCCTCGCCCTGGATCGGCTCGAGCAGGATGGCGGCGGTCGTCTCGTCGACGGCGGCGGCGAGCGCGTCGGCGTCGTTGAAGGCGACGTGGGTCGTCGCCGGGGCGAGCGGCTCGAAGGGGGCGCGATACTTCTGATCGGCGGTCGCGGCGAGCGCCCCGAGGGTCCGCCCGTGGTAGCCCCGCTTGGCGGCGACGAGGCTGCTACGGCCAGTAGCGACGCGGGCGAACTTGATCGCCGCCTCGATCGCCTCGGCCCCGGAGTTGGAGAGGAAGGAGCGGCCCAGCCCCTCCGGCGCAATGGCAGATAGCTCGGCCAGCAGCTCGGCGCGGACGTCGCTGTAGAAGCTCTGGTGGCCGGTCGCCAGCGTGCGCAACTGGTCGTTGAGGGCGTCGGCATACTCGGGATCGGCGTGGCCGAGGACCGCCACGCCGTAGTTGCTCATGGCGTCGAGGTAGCGCCGCCCCTCGGAGTCGAAGAGGTAGGGACCCTCCCCGCGCACCAGCGCGATCTCCCGCTTGGCGTAGAGGGGTGGCTGGTGCTCGATTTCGAGGCGCTGCACGTCGGCGAGATCGAGGGTGGTGGTCGACATTCTGCTCGGCTCCTTATGACGCCGCGACGGTCGTCGCGTGGCGAATCGTGGTCCCCTCGCCGGCGAGGGCGGCGCGGATCGGGTTGGCGCGGCGGCCATCGGCGAAGACGACGCGGCCGACGCCCCGCTCGACCGCGCCCAGCGCCGCCTCGACCTTGACCAGCATCCGGCCCCCGGCGGCGGCGAGGGCCGCTTCTGGCTGCCCGGCGTCGATCTCCGCGATCAGCGTCGATTCGTCGTCGCGGTCTCGCAGCAGGCCCGGCGTATCCGAGAAGAAGAGGAGGCCGTCCGCGCCGAGCGCGGTCGCCAGCTCGAGCGCCAGCTTGTCGCCATCGACGTTGATCGGCACCCCCGCCTCGCCGAGCGCCGGCGGGGTCAGGACGGGGACGTAGCCGTTGGCGAGGAGGAGGCGGACGAGCCCTGTATCGACAACCTCCAACGTGCCGGCGTGGTCGTCGCGCAGGATCTTCGGCTTGCCATCCTCGTTGCCGCGTAGCACCGGCTTGCGGCGCCCGGTGGCGATGCCCCCGTCGATCGCGCTGAGTCCGACGGCGTTGACCCCGGCCGCGCGCAACGTGGCGACGAGCCGCTTGTTCACCTTGCCGCAGTAGGCCATCAGCATGGCGTCCATCGTTGGCGCGTCGGTGTAGCGGGTCACCCGGCCGCTGGAGGAGGTGATCATGCGCGGCGGCATGCCGAGCTTGCGGCTGAGGTCGCTGAATTCGGCGTTGCCGCCGTGGACGATGACGACCGGTTCGTCGATCTGGGCGAGGTCCTCGGCGAAGTTGGCGTAGCCGCCTTCGCCGATGGCCGCGCCGCCGCCGATTTTGATCACGAGCATGGGATGGGTGGTCCTCCGGTGTTCATTTAATGGGGGGGGTGGTGGTTTGAGTCAGCAGTCGTGATGGTTGCATCCACCCTCACCCCGGCCCTCTCCCACTCCGGTGGGAGAGGGTGTGCTGACGTCGAAATGCCGCGACAGACTGGAACCTGCTGGCAGTCGTCGCTTTTTTCGGGGCAGGCCGCACCGAACTTGTCACGCGATCTCGCGTACCGTTCCCCTCTCCCACCGCAGTGGGAGAGGGGCTAGAGGTGAGGGTTCGCGTCGCCGTCACGCCTGCCGATTCCTCGAACCACCTCCCCTGGACGGAACTCGCCAGTCGGGAACGCGGGCGATGCAGGCATCGCCCCTACAATTTCGTCTTGTGGACGGCCCCCTAAATCGGGTGCAGCCCCGCGAACTCGAGCGCGGTCGTCTCCGGGAAGCCGCAGCGGATGTTGAACGCCTGCACCGCCTGCCCGGCCGCCCCCTTCATCAGGTTGTCGAGCGCGGCCATGACCACCACCCGGTTCGAGTTCGGGTCGCGCTCGAAGCCGACGTCGCACCAGTTCGAGCCGGAGAGGAGCTTCGGTTCCGGGTAGCGGTGGACGCCCGAGGCCTCCTTCACCAGCCGCATGAACGGCTCGTCCTTGTAGGCGGCGCGGTAGATGCGCCAGAGATCCTTGTCGGCGAGCGGCTCGCGCAGGTAGACGTGCGAGGTGGCCAGGATGCCGCGCACCGCCTCGATCGCCGTCGCCGAGAAGGCGACCTCGGGCGCCTTGCCGTCGACGGTCAGCTCCTGGATCACCTCGGCCGAGTGCCGGTGGCCGGTCGGCTTGAAGGAGCGCATCGCGCCGCTCCGCTCCGGGTGGTGCGAGGCGAGCCCGGGCGAGCCGCCCGAGCCGGAAGACCCTGCCTTCGCCTCGATGACGACCGGCTTCGCGAGATCGACGACGCCCGCCTGGAAGAGGGGGTAGAGGCCGAGGATGCTGGTGGTCGCCATGCAGCCGGCGCTGGAGATGAGGTCGGCGTCGCGCAGCTCCTCGCGGTGCAGCTCCGGGATGCCGTAGACGAATTTGCCGAGCATCTCCGGCAGCGTGTGATCGTGGCCGTACCACTTCGGGTAGTCGGCCGCGTCGCGCAGGCGGAAGTCGGCGCTCAGGTCGACGATGATCGGCGCCTTCTGGCGCAGATCGGCCATCTGGCCCATGGCGACGCCGTGCGGCAGGGCGCAGAAGATGACGTCGGCCGGCTGCAGGTCCGCCATCGCCGAGAACTTCAGGTCGGAGCGCTTGCGCAGGTTCGGGTGAAGCGAGCGGACGAACTTGCCGGCGTTCCGTTCCGAGGTCACCTGCTGCAGATCGACATGCGGGTGATCGAGCAGCAGGCGGACCAGCTCGCCGCCGGCGTAGCCACTGCCGCCGATGATGGAAACCTTGAGCATCGAAATTCCTTTACCTCCTGAGCGACGCCGCGCGTCAGATTCGCGGAATCGTTCCCCAGAGCAGCGTGTAGAGCGAAATGCACGGGAGCGGCCCGCGCGCCAGATCCGACTCCATGCGAGCGAGTCCCTGCTGGAACGCGTCGTCGTCGATCAGCAGCAGCGACGAGTATGCCCGGTCGCGATAGGGCTGGCTATCGGCCAGGTCGTAGGTGAAACTGACCTCCACCGTGCGGCAGTCGCTGAAGCCCGCACGCGCCATCTCGGCCAGCAGTTGGGGGACGGCGGGGTAGCGCGCCAGTTCGATTGGGACCGTCTCCGGGAAGTGGCTGGAGAGAGGGCGCCGCCGCATGATGTCGTCGTGCGAGTCGGTGACGGTCACTACCTGGCCGCCCGGCCGCAGCACGCGCGCCGCCTCGGCGAAATAGGCGTCCCGGTCGCCGACGTGATGGATGACGTCGGTCGACATGACGAGATCGAATGCGGCGTCGGGGAAGGGGAGCGACTCCGCGCTCGCTTGCTGCAAGGACTCCCATGCCGTGGCGTCGGCCGCCCGGTCGAGCATCGCGGCCGAGGGGTCGACGCCGGAGACACGGCACCCAGTCGCGGCCGCCAGCGCGCTCGCGTAGTTGCCGGTGCCGCAGCCGACGTCGAGGACGCGCGTCTCTGGTCCAACCTGGCCGCGTTCGATCAGGTCGCGCACGACGCCTGGGTGGACGCCGCGATGCCGGGCGTAGCTCTCGGCCGCCCGTGCGTAGTCGATGCGAAATACGGGGGAGTCCATCGCCGAGGTCATCAGTCGCTCGCCACCACTTCCCCGGCGTGAATGCCGAGCGCCTCGCGCTGTGCCCGCTCGGCCTGACCGACCGAGAGGACATGATCGACGATTTTCTCGGGGATGTTGACCCCGGTGGTGTCGATGCTGTTGCGGAACTCCATCGTGTAGTTGACCTCGTTGACGAGGAGGCCGCGTTCGCTCTCGAAGAGGTCGATGGCGACAACCCCGCCGCCGACCGCCCGCGCCGCCGCCTTCGACAGCTCGTTCAGCTCGTCGGTGACCGGGCAGTTGCTGGCGGCGCCGCCCCGCGCGGTGTTCGTGATCCAGTGGGGCGAGTCGCGGTAGATGGCGCAGATCGTCTCGTCGCCGACGACGAAGGAGCGGATGTCGCGCCCCGGCTTGTTGACGAACTCCTGAATATAGAAGGCGCCGTGGTGGAACGAGCCGAGCGTGACCTTGTGTTCGAGGATCGCCTCGGCGGCGTCGCGGTCGTTGATACGGGCGAGGAGCCGCCCCCAGGAGCCAACTGCCGGCTTCATGACGACCGGGTAGCCGAGCTCCTCGCACGCCTCGACGGCCGATTCCGGCGTGAAGGCGATCAGGGTGCGCGGGGAGGGAACGCCGGCCCGCTCGAGCGCGGTCGAGGTCAGCAGCTTGTCGCCGCAGATGTTGGCGACGTCGTAGCTGTTGACGGTCGGCACGCCCCAGTCGTTGAGGATCCGCAGCGTGTAGAGGGCGCGCAGGTGGTTGATGCAGCGCTCCAGCACGACGTCGCAGCGGGCCATCGCCGGGTCGGGCGCGGCGATGTCGAGCACGATCTGGCGGTCGTCGAAGCGGACGATCTCGACGCCGCGCGCTTCGAGCTCGGCCAGGAGGAGCTTCTCCTCGACGCGCACGCGCGAGAGGAGCACGCCGACGACGAGCGGGTCAGTCATTCTTTTCTCCCGTGATCAACGGTCAAACCAGCGCGTGTTTCGAGGCCGGCCGCGGCGAATCGTGTCATGTTGAGCGAAGCGAAACATCTCGGCACACGGAGCGACAGTGTTGGGGAGGCGAGATCCTTCGCTGCGCTCAGGATGACACTGTTCCCTGGAGCAGGCCCGGAACCAGAACGAAGGTAGGCGATATTCGAGATCGTGTCGTGCATCATGCCACGCCAGCCCTGGCGGTCTGCAACGCCTCGTCGACGATCGCGCCGGCAATATCGACGTCGGTCGTCGACATCAGCCCCTTGAACTCGCCGCCGGTGTTGACCTCGATCACCTCGAGGCCGTCCTCCGTCTCGATCAGGTCGACCCCGGCCAGTCGGGCGCCGACCGCGCGGCAGGCGCGCAGGGCCAGCTCCTCGATGTCGGGAGTGATCGGGCAGGGCATCGACTGCGCGCCCCGGGCCGCGTTCGTCACCCAGTGCTTCGCCGTGCGGTAGGAGGCGGCGAGGACACGGTCGCCGACGACGTAGGCGCGGATGTCGCGGTCCGGCTTGGCGATGTACTCCTGTACATAAAAGATGGCATGGTGGAACGAGCCGAGGTCGCGCTTCTGCTCCAGGATGGCGCGCGCCTGCTCGGGGCCGTTCACCCGCGCCAGGAGCCGCCCCCAGGAGCCGGTGACCGGCTTCAGGACGGCCGGATAGCCGACCGTCTCGCAGGCGCGAATGGCCGATTCGATGTCGAAGGCGAGGAGGGTGCGGGGCGTCGGGACCCCGGCCGCCTCCAGCACCAGGCTGTTCTCCGCCTTGTCATCGCAGAGGCGGACCGCCTCCGCGCTGTTCAGCGTCGGGATGCCCCAGCGCTGCAGCGCGCGCAGCGTGTAGCCGGAGCGGGAGTGGGCCACGCAGCGGTCGAGGACGACATCGTAGTCGAGCCGGCTCCCGGCGGCGTCCGCCGCCGCGAGGTCGAGCATCAGCTCGCGGTCGAAGAGGGGCGTCACCGCGACGCCACGCTGCCGGGCGGCGGCCAGGATCGCCTTCTCCTCGGTGCGGAGGTGCGAGACGAGCACGCCGAGCCGAATCGCCGGAGCGGAGGCCGGCATCGCGTGCCCGTTGGACGAAAGCGCCATCACAGCGTCACCAGAACGTCGCGCAGCACCTGGATGGCGCGCCCATACTCGTGAAGGTCGATCCGCTCCTCCGGCGTGTGGTCGAGGGAGGCGTCGCCGGGGCCGTAGGTCACGATCGGACATTGCCAGGCCGGGCCGACGATCGTCATGTCGGAGGTGCCGAGCTTGACCGTGAAGCGGGGCGTCCCGCCCATGCCCCGGATCGCGCGCAGGAAGGGGGGGACGAGGGGCGTCTGCTTTGGCGAACGATACCCTTCCTGCACCCCGGTGATCTCGATCTCGGCGGGAGCGGCCAGCTCACGCAGCCGCGCCTCCAGCCGCGCGGTGTCGACCCCCGGCGGCAGGCGCAACCCGATCGACATCGTTGCCGCGTCGGCCAGGCCATCGCTCCCCGTCTCCATCGCCCGCAGCGTAGGGGTGATGGTGGTGTAGGTGCTCGTCGCGCCCCGCTCCGCGTTCAGCGCGTCGAGCTCGGCGGCCATCGCATTCCAGAAGGCGATCGCCTGCTCGCCCGCTGATTCCCCCGGACCAGCGGTGTGCCGGGAGGGTTGCGACAATCGATACAGGAAGCCGAGCGTGCCCCGGTAGCCGAGGCAGATGGCATCCCAGCCGCTCGGCTCGCCGATGACGCAGAAGTCGGGCGCGGGCCACGCTGCAACCGCGCGGGCACCGGGCGAGCCGAGGCGCTCCTCGCCGACCGCGCCGACGACGGTCACGGTCGCCTGCAATGCGTCGGCCGCGGCGCTCGCGGCGGCGACGAAGGTGCAGAGCGGCCCCTTGGCGTCGACCGCGCCGCGCCCCCAGAGCTCGCCCTTCTCGATGCGGACGGGGATCTGCCCCGGCACCGTATCGATGTGCCCGAGGAGGACCACCCGCCGCGGCCCCGAGCCGATCTCGCCGATGGCGCTGCCCGCCTCGTCGATCCGGGTGCGGAAGCCGCGCGCGGCCATCATCTCGCAGAGGGCGCGGACCGCCGGCCCCTCCTCATCCGAGAGGCTCGGGATTTCGACCAGCCGCCGCAGCAGTTCGACATCCTCGGCCGCGAGCGCGATTTCGGTTGGACGCGCCTCAGGCGCTGACGACAACGCCACCTCGCATCCTTTCCAGCTCGACCGGCATCGTCAGCCAGCCGTTCGCCTGCCCCGGGCGCCGCGTCGCCGGCGCGACAGCGAGCCGCTGCTCGACCGCGCGCGCGATCTCGTGCCCGACGCTGACGCCACCGAGCGCGGCCATGTGCCGGTACTCGGGCACCGGCTGGACATCCCAGACCATCGGCGCGCTGCCGGTCACGATCGAGACGGCGACGAGGTCGGCGCCGAGCGCCCGCGCCGCCTCCTCCGCCAGGAGAAGATTGCCGGCGTCGATGCGACCGTCGGCCTCCTTGTTGACCGCGACGGCGCGGCCGTCGACCACCAGCGCCGTCAGCAGGTGGCCGGGCGCGGGCGCGCCAGCCTGTAGCAGACCGAGCGAGCGCTCTGCCCCGCCGAGGACCGCCCGGTGCTCGAGCACCGCCTCGGCGGTGTCGACGTCGACCAGGGCGATGCCCGTCGCGTGCAGATCGAGCGGCAGGAGCGTCGCCGGCAAGCCGAGCACCTTGACCGCCTCCAGCGCCGCCGCCTCCGAGGTGCAGAGGGCGGTCACCGGCCGGGGCAGCCCGGCGGCGGCGAGGGCGGAGGCGACGTCGAGCCGGTCGCCCGTCCCAGCCGTGCCGGCGCTGAGCGCGGGCACCCCGAGCGCGCGGCAGGACGAGAGGACCGCCCGCGCGATCTGCCGGTTCGGGTGCCGGTCGACGACGAGCTGCGGCACCGGGAACGGCCGGCCATCTGGCCAGACCGGCAGCGGGCCGACCGGCAAGGGCTCGTCCGCCGGAGGGAAGAGCGCGGAGACGATGCCGGCTTCCGCCAGCGCCGCCATGAGCGCCTTCTCTTCGACTCGACCGCGCGCGCAGAGCACGCCCACCGTTGCCATTGCCGTTCCTTCCTGCTACCTGCCGCTCCCGGTCGCCGCGACCGTCGCTACTCGCCCCAGTCCTCGCCCTCTTCCGGGGCCAGGCCGAGCGAGACCGGCGCGATCGAGAGGACCTCGAGCTCGACGCCGCAGTCGGGGCAGACCACGATCTCCCCCTGCTCGACCCCGCTCAGCTCCCACTCGGCGCCGCACTCCGGACACGTTGCGTTCATGATTCCTCCTCGTCGACGTTCGTCGTCTGGTGGGGCCCACGCCCCGTAAGCCAGCAAATTCGCGCGCTACCCCAGCGAGAGCAGGAGTACCGCCTTGTGCATGTGCAGGCGGTTGGCCGCCTGCTCGAAGACGATTGATCGCGGACCGTCCGCGACCGCGGCCTCGACTTCCTCGTCCCGGCGCATCGGCAGGCAGTGCATGAAGACCGCCTCCGGCCGGGCTTCGTCCATCAATGTCGTGGTTACCTTGTAGGGGGCTAGCGCGGCCCGTTTCCCGCCGTCGCTCGGCTGCCCCATGCTCTCATGGACGTCGGTGTAGACGGCATCTGCGCCGGCAACGGCCTGCAGCGGATCGTCGGTCATCTGCAGCGAGCCGCCCGCCTGCGCCGCCAGTTCGCGCGCCCGCTCGACCAGCGCCGGGTCGGGCGCGAAGCGGGGGGGTGAGGCGACGGCGATGTGCATGCCGGAGGCGGCGCCGCTCAGCATCAGCGAGTGGCAGACATTGTTCCCGTCGCCGACGTAGGCGAGCTTCAGCCCCTTCAGCCCGCCGTAGTGGTCGTGCAGCGTCAGCAGATCGGCGAGCGCCTCGATCGGGTGGAAGCGCTCGCTCAGCCCGTTGAAGACCGGCACGCTGGCGCCCCCCATGAAGGCGATCAGGTCGTCGTGGGCGGCGAAGCGGGCGGCGATGCCATCGACGTAGCGGCTCATGATCGTCGCCGTGTCGGGGAGCGTCTCGCCCCGGGTGAGCTGCAGCTCGTGCGTGCCGAGGAAGGTCGCGTGCCCGCCCAACTGCAGCATCCCCGCCTGAAAGGCGTTGCGCGTGCGGGTGCTCGGGTGCTGGAAGAGCATGCCGAGCGTCTTGCCGGCGAGGTAGGGGTGCGGCTCGCCCCGCTCCCGCTGCTGCTTCAGCCAGAGCGCGGTCTCGACCAGCGCCTCGACCTCGGCGCGCGAGAGGTCGAGATCCGAGAGGACGCTGCGTCGGGAAAGGCCGGGCGCGGCCGCGCGCGCGGCGGGATCGTCGATCCAGGAGTAGACCTGGCCGCCGCCCCACCCCGTCTCGTGGCCGGCAACGCCGGTCTGCATCGCTGCCCAACTCATCTAGAGGCCCGTCCCGCTCAGCGTGTGCAACAGCACCGCCTTCTGCATGTGGAGGCGGTTCTCCGCCTGATCGAAGATGAGCGAGCCGGGGCCGTCGGCGACCGCCGCTTCCACCTCCTGATCCCGGTGCATCGGCAGGCAGTGGAGGAAGACCGCCGCGGGCTTCGCCTGGCTCATGATGCCCCGCGTCACCTTGTAAGGCGCCAGCGCGACCGCCCGGGCCGCGGCGTCGGTCTGCCCCATGCTGACGTGGACATCGGTGTAGATGGCGTCCGCGCCCTGCACGGCAGCCGTTGGATCGTCGGTGATGACGATGTCGGCGGCGGAGCCGCTCGTCGCGGCCAGCCATTTGGCCTGATTGACGACCTCGGGGTCGGGCTGGAACCGCTCCGGCGCCGCCACGGCGACGCTCATCCCCATCGCCGCGCAGGTGAGGAGGAGGGAGTGGGCCATGTTGTTGCCGTCGCCGAGGTAGGCGAGCTTGCGCCCGGCGAGCCCGGAGAACGCCTCCTGCATCGTGAGCAGGTCGCTCAGCGCCTGCATCGGATGGCAGCGGTCGGTCAGCCCGTTGAGGACCGGCACCGACGAGGAGCCGGCGATCTCCTCCAGGTCATCGTGCGAGCCGACGCGCGCCACGATGCCATCGACGTAGCGGCTGAGGACCTGGGCGGTGTCGGCGAGCGACTCGCCCCGCTTGATCTGCAGGTCGTGGACGCCGAGGAAGATCGCCTGCCCGCCGAGCTGGGCCATCCCCGCCTCGAATGAGACGCGGGTGCGCGTGCTCGGGTGCTGGAAGATCATGCCGAGTGACTTGCCGGCCAGATAGCCATGCGGCTGCCCGGCCTGCCGCATCTTCTTCAGGCGGACGGCGGTGTCGAGAAGCTCGTAGATCTCGTCGCGCGTCAGGTCGGTATCGGTGAGGACGCTGCGCCCCTGCATGCGCGCGCTGATGGTGAAGGTCGGCAGGTTGCCGCCGCCTGGGCCGCCGAGCGAGATGGCACGCGGCGCCAGAGCGTCGGTGAACGGGTCCGACCGCGGCTCGACTCGGGTCAGATTCGGCGGGGTGCGCGTCTCCTGCCAGGACGGATTGGATGCGGCGCTCGCCTCGTGCATGATGGCCTCCTTTCGGTTCCGGACGTCACGGTGACGCTCGGCGCCGGCCGGCGATCGATTCGCCTGAACCGGCCCGAAGGGGCGAGAAGCGTCGGCTCCCGCGGTACCACCCTTCTTGCACAAACCCGGAACGAACCAGGGGCGCGCATCTCTCGGTTGTTGCTTCCGTGGGAACCACCCACCTGGGCCTACTTGCCACTGGGAGCGACGTTCTTCGGCCAGCCGCTCCGGGGCGCGTTCCAGGCGGGTCCGCGTGCTCCAGGCTCCCACCATCCCTGAATCGCTCGCGCGGCCGTCGCCTGTACTCCTCCCCATCATCGCGGGGGACCATCCACCGGAGAGCTCCGGCCGGATGGCTACGGCATGGCTATGCGGTTGTGCGCTGAATCGCGCTGATCGATCCGCGTGTTGGCGGCCGTCAGCGCGTCGGACGGGACCGACGCGCCGGCCGCCGCAGCGGAGAGCGGGAGGTTCCCTCCCCCATGCTCCAGGCGGTGTAGCTCATCGCACGACCTCCACTACGTCTACCAAGAGCCGGAGGCCGCGCTGCACCCCGACGCGCTGATCGAACACGATACCAACGAACGTCACGTCACCGGAAGCGTTGCCAGTGACCCGAACCAGAGCTTTCCCGTGCCGCCGGGAGAGGCGTGCCGATGGATCGTGTGCGCCGGAGTAAGCCAATACGGCGATTGTCGGCGCGGGGCCTTGTGAGAACACTGTCATCTCTCCCGGTCGTCAGAGAAACGCGAACCAGACGCACCCCGGTTGGGGTGGTCGCCGTCAGGCCGAACGGGGTACGCCCGTTCGGCAGATACGGGTACGGAGGTTCGCGACCGGAAGCGCCGTCATTGCGCGACTATTCCCAATCAAGCGCACGACCCATACAGTGTCCCCATGAGGACAGGGTCGACAATACGAGGGTTGATGAGATTTGTCAAGAGTTTCGGCTGACCGGACCGGTTGCGTTGGCGGCCCCGGTGAACCGCGCCCCGGGGAGGTGACTCGCTCGCGGGTGCTCATGGCCGCCGGGCTGACGCTCCTCCTGTGCGGGGTTCTCCTGGGGATCCTCGTTGCGGGAAGCGCGGCGCCGTGGTGGGATCCGGTGATCGGGAGGATGGTGCAACATCCCGGGTGGGACCGCCTCGACCAGATCGCGTGGCTGGCGAGCCGGGCCGGCGATACCTGGACCGGGG
>JADYYO010000127.1 GCA_020853615.1 Thermomicrobiales bacterium | reverse complement strand
GCTGGAAGGTGACCGTCATGGACGGCCAGGGGACGGTGACCGGCCAGAGCTCGGTGCTCAGCCAGGCGATCGCCCTCAAGCCGGACGGCATCATCCTCGGCGGCGTCGATGCCACGGCGATGAAGACGCTGGTGCAGCAGGCGGCCGACCAGGGGATCACCATCGTCGGCTGGCACGCGGCGGCCAATCCCGGCCCGCAGCCGGATCTACACCTCTTCACGAACATTCAGTCGGACCCGGTCGAGACGGCCGTCATCACCGCCGACTACGTGATCGCGCAGAGCGACGGCACGGCGCAGGTCGCCATCCTCACCGATTCGCAGTACGAAATCGCCGTCAAGAAATCGTCGAACATGCGCGACGAGATCGAGCGCTGCCCCGGCTGCGCCGTCCTCTCGTATGACGATACGCCGCTGGCCGACGTCTCGACCCGCATGGCACCGCTGACGACCTCCTATCTGCAGCGGTTCGGCGACAAGCTGACCTGGATCCTCGGCATCAACGACCTCTACTTCGACTTCGCGGCACCGGCCCTCAGCTCGGCCGGCATCCCGCCGAGCGGCCCGCCGCAGTTCGTCTCTGCCGGCGACGGCAGCACTTCGGCCTACGAGCGAGTGCGCGCCGGCCAGTATCAGGCCGCGACCATCCCCGAGCCGCTCAACCTGCACGGCTGGCAGACGGTCGACGAGCTGAACCGCGCCTTCGCGGGCGAAGCTCCGAGCGGCTACGTGACGCCGGTCCACCTCGTGACGAAGGAGAACATCGAGTTCGACGGCGGCCCGCAGAACGTCTTCGACCCGGACAACAACTACCGGGACGAGTACCGGAAGATCTGGGGCGTCAGCTAGCTTGGCGACGCGGCGCGCCACCTGTCCGGGAGGCGCGCCGCGTTCCCCCCGACCCGCGCCAGGAGCATTCACGCGGGACACATGGGCGGCGGCAGGCGCCGAAAACGAGAGAGAGCCACGAGCATGACCACCGACCCCGCCGTCTCCCGGCGGAACATCGACTTCGTCAGCCACTCCGACCAGGGCGGGCGCGGCGACGGCGTGCAGATCATGGTCTACAACGACCACGCCTACATCGGGCACATGTTCAGCAACGGCGTGACCGTGATGGACGTCCGTGACCCGAAGCATCCGAAACCGGTCAACTTCCTCCCGGCGCCGCCCAATACCTGGAACATCCACCTGCAGACCGCCGATGATCTGCTCCTGGTGATCAACGCCGCCAACCTCTTCGCGGCGGTCACCGACGAGAAGTCGTACTATGGCGGCTCGATCACGCACGCCTTCTCGGGCGAGGGGCGCAACTTCAGCGCCGGGCTGCGCATCTTCGACATCTCCGACCCGGCCAACCCACGCGAGCGGAGCTTCATGCCGGTCAGCGGGCTCGGCCTGCACCGCATCTGGTACGTCGGCGGCCCCTACGCCTACGTCTCGGCGCAGCTTGAGGGGTACACCGACTACATCTTCATGATCGTCGATGTCTCCGACCCGGATCACCCGCACGAGGTCAGCCGCTGGTGGCTGCCCGGGATGTGGGAGGCGGGCGGCGAGACGCCAACATGGGATACGAGCAAGTACCGCTACGCGCTCCACCACGCCATCGTCGCCGATGGCATCGCCTACGGCTCCTGGCGCGACGGCGGGCTGACGCTCCTCGATGTCCACGACCCGGCGCAGCCGACGCTGCTCGCGCACCGCAACTGGTGCCCGCCGTTCGGCGGTGGCACCCACTCGTCGCTCCCCCTGCCCGACCGGCAGCTCGCGATCGTCGAGGACGAGGGGATCGCCGACAACTGCGCCGACGGCATCAAGTACACCTGGGTCGTCGACGTGCGCGAGCCAACCAACCCGGTCACGATCTCGACCTTCCCGACGCCGAACGAGGTCGACTTCTGCGCCAAGGGGAGCCACTTCGGGCCACACAACCTGCACGAGAACCGACCGGGCTCGTTCCAGAGCTCGGAGACGATCTTCACCACCTACCAGAACGCGGGCGTGCGCGTCTTCGACGTCACGAACCCGTTCCAGCCGGCGGAGATCGCCCACTACGTACCGCCCGACCCCGAGACGATGGTCGACACCCGCCCGAACCGTCCCCAGATCATCCAGACGTGCGACGTCTTCGTCGACCGCAACGGCCTGCTGTATGTGACCGACTACAACGCGGGGTTGTACATCCTGGAATACAACCCGACGTGAGGTGGCAATCACCTGATCGAGGTTGCCTGGTGCAGCCTCTTGCGCGGCGCGGGACGGTCGGCTCGAGACATCCCGGATATCAGGTGGCGGCGCATTCGGGAACCGGGCACGCCATGGCGTGCCCCTACCGGGCGGCGCATGTCCTACCGGACGACGCATGTAGGGACACGGCACGCCGTGTCCTGCCACGACTGACGAATGTCTGACCGGTTGCC
Source organism: Thermomicrobiales bacterium (assembly GCA_020853615.1). GTDB lineage: Bacteria > Chloroflexota > Chloroflexia > Thermomicrobiales > UBA6265 > JACCXM01. Next base: position 284 of record JADYYO010000127.1, on the reverse strand, counting down.
GACGCGGCTCAAGCACCGCACGCGTTCGGGCGAAACGCGCAACGCGTGCGCGAATTGACCGGCCGATTATGGCAGTGGTAAACTAGGAATCCGTTATTTTTGGGCGACCGCGCCGGCGTATTCATCCCGGCGCGTTCCTGTGTTGACAGAAGCCCGGTTGAGCACAATGGAGGCAGATTATTTCCAGACCCGTCCAGACCCGCGTCAACGAGCGTATCCGGATCCGCGAGGTCCGGCTCATCGACGAGCAGGGCGAGCAGGTTGGCATCGTTCCCACGTTCGAG
>JADYYO010000126.1 GCA_020853615.1 Thermomicrobiales bacterium | reverse complement strand
TCACTTCACCGCCCCCATCACCAGACCGCGCCGGATGTACCGCTGCAGGACGATGTAGGCGACGATCGGCGGCACCGAGGCGAGAAAGAGCCCGGTGATGACGAGGGGGTAGTCCATGTTGAACTTGTTGCCCATCGTCGCCGCCGCTGCCGTCAATGTCGTCTGCTCCTCCTTCCCGATGAAGACCAGCGGGATCAGCAGGTCGTTCCACCAGGTCGTGACGTTGAAGATCATCACCGTTACGATCCCCGGCACGCTGAGCGGCAGGGCGATCCGCCGCAGCGTCTCGAAGTAACCCGCCCCATCGAGGCGCGCCGCCTCCAGAATCTCGCTCGGGATGCCGCGCATCAGCGCGCTGAGCAGGAAGATGCTGCCGGGCGTGCCCGTCGCCGCCCAGAGGAGGACGATCGGCAGCGAGGTGTCGATCAGCCCCAGGTTCGCCATCATCACGTAGCTCGGCACCAGAAAGGTGACCGGCGGTATGATCAGCGTGGCGATCATCGCCGCGCGCAGGCCGTCCCGCGCCGGGAAGCGCGCCTTGGCGAAGGTGAACGACGCGGGAATCGAGACGCCGAGGGTGAGCAGTCCCGCCAGCAGGATGTACCAGACGGTATTGGCGAAGAGGCGCGGCAGATCGAAGCGGTAGTAGACCGCCACGAAGTTGTCGACGTACGAGAAGCCGTGCGGCCAGCCGATCGGGTCGGCCAGATACTCGAACGAGGTCTTGAAGCTGCTCAGTCCCATGAACGCGATCGGATAGATGGCGATCGCCGCGATCAGCGACAGGACGACGAAGATCGCCCCCCGCGTGATGCCGCCGCGGAGCCGTCGCCCTCGCGCTCCCTCCGGCACGGCAAAGGTGGCGGCCAGCGGCTCAGACATCGGTCGTCAGCCGGTCGAAGGTGCGCAACTGCACTGCGGAGATGGCGAGCACGATGACGAAGAGGATCACCGAGAGGGCCGAGGCATAGCCCATCTCGCCCGCCTCGAATGCCTTGCGGTAGATCATCAGGTCGAAGGGCGTCGTCGCGTAGCCGGGCCCGCCTTTGGTCACAGTGAAGACCAGCGCGAAGAGGCCGACGAAGATCCAGATCACGTTCGTCAGCACGAAGTAGGCGATCGTCGGCACGAGAAGGGGGACGATGATCCGGGTGAGCCGGTTCCACCAGCCGGCGCCATCGAGCCGGGCGGCATCGAAGAGATCGGTCGGAATCGCGGCCATTCCCGCCAGGAAGATGAGCACTCCCTGCCCGAGCGTCTGCCAGTAGAAGGCGAAGATCAGGACCATGAAGGCGGTCGGCACCGAGCCGAGCCAGTCGTGCTGCAGCCGCTCCAGCCCGGCGCGGCCGAGGACGTCGTTTGCCGCCCCCTGCGCCGAGAAGATGATGCGCATCAGCGTGCCGACCACCGCCGCCGAGAGGATTGTCGGCAGATAGTAGACCGAGCGGAAGAAGCGCCAGCCCGGCACCTCCTCGAAGAGGAGGACCGTCACCACCAGCGAGATGAGGAGGATCCCCGGCACGGCGGCAACGAAGATGAAGTTGTTGCGCAGCAGCAGCCAGAGCTCGCCATTGGTGACGATGCGCTGGTAATTCTCCCAGCCGACCCAGGGCGCGGTCGCCCCGTTCCAGGCGGTGAAGCTGTAGTAGAGGGAGTGGGTGACGGGGTACCAGATGATGACCGCGACGAGCAGGAACGCCGGCAGCAGCGAGGCGTAGGCGACCAGCGCCTCCCGCCGCCGCAGCGTGAGCCGGCGGGAGCTCCGCCCGGCTGTGCCCGGCCGCGCTCCCCCCGGATCGATTGCGCCCCGTACCGCCGTCCCGACCCGGGCGCTGGCCACCCTACGACCCCAGCAACTCGTTGCGCTTGGCGTCGAGCTTGGCCAGGAAATCCTCGGCGCTGATCTGCCCCGTCCAGGCGAGTTGCGACTGCGCCGCGATCTCGGTCGTCAGGTCGACGGGGAAGAGGTTGTCGAGCCAGAAGACGGTGCTCGGCTCCAACCCCCACTCCTGCTGCGTCTGCTTCATCGGCGAGTAGTACTTGGCAGTGTCGACGTCGGTGACGTTGATTAGCCGCCCCTCGCCCGATTTCGCCTTCAGCTCCTGCTCCTCCTTGCTCATGAGGAACTTGATGAAGGCGATCGCCTCGTCCTTGACCTGGGAGTAGTTGGAGACGACGAAGGCGTTGCCGACGCCGCCGATGCCGCCATTCTGCAGCGGCGCTTTCGGGCTGAAGTTCGGCATCTTGACCATGCCCAGCTTGTCGCCCAGCCCCTCCTGCAGCGGGGTGATGACCCAGAACCCGCCGGTCGTCGCCGCCACGTCGCCCGGCAGCATCTGGCGGAACGCGGAGTCGCCGGGCATCGTCTCCGCGCCAGGCACGGTGTAGTCCTTCAACTTCTGCCACTGCTGCACGATCTCCGGCAGCGGCGGGTCGCTGAAGTTCCGCTTCCCGGAGACCAGCTCGCCGACAGCCGAGGCGCCGCCCAGCATCTGCGCCTGCCACCAGGCCAGGACCTGGAAGACGATCCCATACTGGTCGAGGACCAGGGGCGTCGTCCCGGTCGCCTTGATCGTGTCGAGGGCGGCGACGAAGTCCTCGAAACTGTTCCGCCACTCCCCCTCCGGGTCGACGCCGGCCTTGTCGAGCAACTCCTTGTTATAGAAGACGCAGGTCGTCCCATCGGAGCTGGCCGGCACGCCGAGAAGCTCCCCCGTCGCCGCGTTGAAATCGGTCGAGACGGCATCCCAGCCGAGGATCCGCTTGCGCTCCTCGTCGGTGAAGTAGGGCCGGGTCGGCTCGAGGAAGTCCTTCAGCGCCAGCATGTAGGACCCGGACCAGACCCCCATGATGTCGGGTCCGTTCTTCGCCACGCTCGCCGTGCGGTACTTGGTAAAGGAGCTGGTATCCCCCGGCAGCGATTCCATCTCGATCGTGATGCCGGGGTTCGCCTTCTGGTAGCGGTCGATCGCCTGGGAGATGTAGAAGTCTTCGGGCTTCTTCGTCTTGTCGTTCGGGTCCTCGACGTCGTAGATCCCCTGGATGTTCCAGAAGGTGACGGTCTTGCTCTGGGCGTAGACTCGCCGCGCGGGGAGCAGGGTCAGGCCGGCCGCGGCCGCACCGACCTGAAGCGCCTTGCGGCGGGAAAGGATGGCGTCGAACATCGCTGGGTTCCTTCGCTAACCGGGCGCCCGCGGCGCCGCGGTGCCTCCCGCGTGACGCCCCTGTCCGCGGGTCTCTCGTTCGACTCCTGGTGTCCGTTCAGCCCTCTAGCGAGCGCACCCCCGCGCCCCCGACCTCCATCTCACGACTTCCGACTTCCGGCGTACGACTCGTTGCTTACCGTCTGGCCGGCGTGCCGGCTTGCCGGCTCGACTTCGCCGACCGCCGCCTCCAGAATCGCCACGATTTCATCCACCTCGTCCCGGGTGGTGCAGAGCGGCGGCGCCAGGGCGAGCCAGTCGGCGCCGGGCCGGGTGAGCAACCCCCGCCGGCGGGCAGCATCATACACCTGATGGCCGATCGGCCCCGTGAAGGCGACGCCACGCAGCATGCCGAGGCCGCGCACCTCGGCGATCGCCGGCTGCCGGGTCGCGGCATCGGCGATCCGCTCCGCCATGTAGTCGCCGACGCGGTCGGCGTTCCCGATCAGGTCGTGGTCGAGCAGGCGGCGCACGGCGGCTTCGCCGACGGCGCAGGCGACCGGGTTCCCGCCGAAGGTGTGGCCAGCCCAGAATTGGACGCCCGCCTCCGGCTCGCCCCAGAACGCCTCGCTCACGCGGTCGGCGATCAGGATGGCGGAGAGGGGCGCGTAACCGCCGCTGATCCCCTTGCCGCAGCTCAGGATATCCGGCCAGGCGCCAACCCGCTCCGCGCCGAAGAGGCGCCCGGTGCGGCCGAACCCGGTGATGATCTCGTCGTAGATCAGCAGCACGTTGTGCCGGTCGCAGATCTCGCGCAGGCGCGGGAAGTAGTCCGGATGGGGCACATGCACCCCGGCCGAGAGCATCACCGGCTCGGCGATCACCGCGGCGACCGTCTCCTCGTGCTCCTCCACGATCGCCTGCTCGATCAGGTCGACGCAGGCGAGGGTGCACCCCGCCGCGGAGCGGCAGGCAGCGCAGGCCGGACGGGCCGGCGGCGTGACATGGATGAAGCCCGGGGCATACGGCTCGAACTTCCACTTCCAGGCGGTCTGCGCCGAGGCGGCCATGGCGTGCCCCGTCCCGCCGTGATAGGAGCGGTAGCGCGAGATCACCTTGTACTTGCGCGGGTGGCCGGCCTGCATCCAGTACTGGCGGGCCAGCTTGATCGCCGCCTCGTTCGCCTCGGAGCCGCCGCTGAAAAACTTCACGGTCGAGTACTGCTCTGGCGTGATCCCGATCAGGAAGTCGGCGAAGCGGAGCGCGGCCGGGTTGGTGGCCATCGTCGGCGCGGTGAAGGCGATCTTGCGCGCCTGCTCGGCCGCGACGTCGATGATCTCCTGCACGCCATGGCCGAGATTGACCGTGAAGACGCCGGAGAGGCCGTCGATGTAGGTCTTGCCGAAGACGTCGGTGACCCGGATTCCCTCGCCGCTCTCGAGAATGAGCGGATCCTGGCCGAACGATTTCATTTGCGTGAAATCGACCATCACCCGCGCGGTATCGGGAACGACCTGCTCGATCACGACTGCTGCCTCCCCTCTCCCACGATCCTCATGACATTCCATCGGATATTTCGGGCGCGATGTCGCCGCCGAATTGCGCGGTCAACTGCCGCGCCGCCGCCAACATCTCCGGCACGCACGCCTCGACCCGCTCGGCCGTGAAGCGGCCGGAGGGGCCAGTCAGACTGAGCGCGAAGAGCGGCTGGCCATCGACGCCGCGCACCGCCACCGCGAGGCAGCGGATGCCCGCCGACGATTCTCCGTCGTCGATGCTGTATCCCTGCTCGCGCGCCCGCGCGATCTCGGTGCGCAACGCGCCCGCATCGAATGGCGCCGGGGCCTCGCCTCGCTGCCGCGCCTGGGCGATGTACGCCTCCAGCGCTTCGTCCGGCCCGGCAGCCAGGAGCGCCTTGCCCAACCCGGTCACGTGCGGCACGGCGCGGGTGCCGACCCGCGAGGAGACGCCGACCACCTCCGGGCTATCGACCTTCTCGATGTGCAGGACATCATGGTGGTCGAGCACGCCGAGGTGCACCGTCTCCCGCGAAAAGCGGGAGAGGCGCTCCATCGTCGCGCGCACCTCGTCGACGAAGTCACGCCGGCCGAGGGCGGAGCGGACCAGCGCCAGGTAGCGCAGGCCGGGACGGTATCCGCCGTCCCCATGCGCCCGCTCGACCCAGCCTCGATGATGAAGCGAGGCCAGCAGGCGATGGGCCGTGGTGCGGTTGATTCCCGTCTCCTGCGCCACCTCGCGCACGCTCAACGGCTGCTCGCTACGCAGCAGCAGCTCGACGATCGCCAGCGCGCGATCGACCGACTGCACAACATCGCCGTTTGCCCGGCCGTCGCCACTCCGCGCCCTGCCGTTCGTCGTCTGAACAACATGCGTATCCTGGTCCGTCATGTGGGCATCCTACTCCTGTGTAGGCGGCGGGTCAATGGGGGATGGGCTGTTGGCAGCTGGCTATCGGCTATCAGCTTCCGACTTCCGACTCACGATTCACGACTGCTTCTCGACTTCTCGACTCCTCGACTGCTCGACTCACAAACACAAACAGTCGGGGGGAGCGGAATCCGCTCCCCCCGACTGTCGTCGTCTGCCAACGATTCGGGCGAACCCGAAGAGCTGTCTAGCTGACGAAGGCGAGGTTGTAGCTGCCGCCGGAGGCATCCGCGATCGCGGTGCCGCCGTTGGCGGTGACGCCCAGCGTCGTGCTGTTCGCCATCGTGCCGCCATCGACGCCCACGTTGCCGACGGTGTCGCCAACGCCGATGGCGCTGCCGGCGTTGCCGCCGCTGTTGACATCGCCGATCGACACCGCGCCGCCATTGGCGGAAGCGGTCGCGACGCCGCCGTTACCCGCGGAAGCGGTATTCGTGTACTGCATGTGCTGATCCCTCCCTATGGCTCCCCGCGGAGCCCTTCCGTTGTGAGTCAGGCCCTCGCGGACCCGATCCCGGTTTCGCTCGCGATCGCCGCGACCCAGTCAGAGCTTGCGTGCCCGTCCGCCATGCGCCTGCCGCCGTGACAATGCAGAGCCAACCGCCCCATCGCCCCCGCGCACCGCCTTGCATCTCCGGGCGGAGGGCTCGATTGCGATCGCCTCCCGTCGGATTGCCTGCCAACGGTGGCCTACGTCTCGTGACGAACGGTGGAGAGAGATCCTCCTGTCTCGCGCGACCCCGAAGCGTGAACCGCAAACCCGTAGCGGGTTTCCCCGAAGTGTATCAGCCCTAGCTGACGAACGACACGTTGTGGTTGCCGCCGCTGGCGTCGGAGATAGCGACACCCTCCTGGTCGCCCAGGTGCATCTCGTTGTGCTCGACCTGGACGCCGCCGCTGATCGTGCCGCCACCGCTGCTATTGGTGGAAATGCCCGAGACGGCGTTGGTCACGGTGTTGGCGATGTTGCCGCCCAGGTTGATCGAGGCGCCAGAGTTCTCCTGTGCCTGCGCAACCTCGGCCCCAATCGCCAACCCGGCGGCGGCCGCGCCGCCGAACAACCCCGCGATGCGACGAGAATTCATGGTTTTCGCTCCCTCCCTTTTCCATCCCGGACCGCGGGACGCGTTCGCCGCGGCGTTCGTCTACGCCCAGCCCGGAAACCTCCGCTTCGACCATCGCCATCCACGCGACGGCCGTCAGCGCCTTCCCGTAGTTCCCCTTCGGCCGGACGCCGTGCACGACGCGCAGGGGCTCAATGCCTGCCCGGCCTAGCCTTTGGCCGACACGTTGTAGTTGCCGCCGCTGGCGTCAGAGATGGCCAGCCCCTCCTGGTCGCCGAGGTGCATCTCGTTGTGCTCGACGCGAACGCCGCCGTGGGCACTGCCGCCACTGTTCGTCGCGATGCCCGAAACCGCGCCCGTCACGGCGCCGGCGATGCTCCCACCGAGATTGATCGAGCTGCCCTGGCTCTGCTGAGCGAGCGCGGACTCAGCCGGCGCGATCCCGACCGCGGCAATGGACAGGCCAACGACCGCCACCCCGACGGGCAGGAAGCGTTTCGCGCGGCGAACCATTCCTGCTTCTCGTTGATGTGGAGTCCTCAACATCCCCTCCCTGCTACGCCCCAGGCCGCCTCTGGCGGCCGCGGCATGGATCGCCATCCAGACTGCACCCGGACGGCGATGCCTCGGGCGTCCCCGAGCGTCACGCTATCATTCGTTCTCCCCGGTGTCAACCACGAGAACGACGCATGACACTCGGACACCGAAACGATCGGCGCTTGAGCGCGCTTAGTCTATCAAACGTCCGGCAGGCGCGACGCGTTTCTCGCATGGCGGACGCCGCCAACACCGCCGCGACGAAAGGAGATGACTGGCCGTGTCGCTGCCGCTTCCCTCGCTCACCCCCGACCAGATGTCACGGGTCGATCGCATCATGACGGCAGATCTGGGGGTCGATGTGCTGCAGTTGATGGAGTTGGCGGGTCAGGCCGTCGCCGCCTGGGCGCGCGGCCATCACCTCGGCGGCGATACGCGGGGGACGCGTGTGCTGGCGCTGGCGGGGAGCGGCGGCAACGGCGGCGACGCCATGGTCGCCGCGCGCCTGCTGCACGCCTGGGGTGCCGAGGTCGCCGTCTGGCTCAGCCACGACCCGGCCGCGCTGCGCGGCGCGGCAGCCCATCAGGCGCGGTCGCTCGCGGCGCTCGGCCTGCCGGTCGTTCCGCCCGCGCCTGAAGACGCGCCGGTTCGCCTCCCGGCCACCGATCTGGTTCTCGACGGCCTGCTCGGCTTCGGGCTGAGCGGCCCGCCGGCCGGCGCCGCCGCCCGCCTCATCGCCGCCGCCAACGATCAGCCCGCGCCGATCCTGGCGATCGACCTCCCCTCCGGCCTCGATGCGCGCTCGGGCGAGCCCTATAACCCCTGTATTCGCGCCGCCTCGACGCTCACCCTCGCCCTGCCCAAGACGGGGCTCCTGGCGCCTGATGCCCGCTCCGTCGTCGGGCAGCTCGCCGTCGCCGACATCGGCGTTCCCCCCGAGGTCTACGCCCGGCTCGGCATCGACGTCGGCCCCCTCTTCGGCGCCGCCAGCGTCTTGCGAGTCGAGGGGTCGAGAAGTCGAGAAGTCGAGGAGTAAGTCGGCAAGCCGGCAAGACGAGCGTCGTGAGTCGGAAGTCGGAAGCTGATAGCTGATAGCCGATAGCCAGCAGCCCCCTCACCCATCACCCTCGCGCTCCGCCGGCATGCCCGGCAGGGGCGCCTGCTCGATCGGGATGCGCGAGGAGCGCTGCCGGAGATCGTCGAGCAGGGCGTCGACGATCAGAAAGCGCTCCGGCGTCCAGCGCACCTGCCGCACCTTCGCCACCAGCGCGGCGACCCGCGGGTCGTCGTCCCGCGGCGACCGCGGGCGATGCCCGGCCAGCGTCAGGAGCGAGTCGAGATCGGCGCCGAGCGCGGCCGCCACCCGCTCCAGCGAGGCGGGGTCGGGGCGGCGACCGTGCAACCAGCGGGAGATCATCGAGACGTCGATCCCGACCGCGCGGGCGAAATCGGCCTGCCGCCACTCGTGCCGCCGCATCTCCTCGCGCATCCATTCACTATAGGAAGGCTCCGGGCTCGCGCCGTCCACTGCCGCTCTCTCCTCCATCGGTGGTCGTGTGCCGGGGCGCCGGGTGCGGATCCAACGCCATTATCGGCGGAAGCCGCCGCTATACTCGCATGACGAAGCGAGCGAGCCTGGAAGGCGCCTCCCGGAGGTCGATCGGTGACCGAGTGCCAGGGCTGCGGGGCCTGGAACGACACCAGCCGCACGCTCTGCGTGCTGTGCGGCACCCCCCTTGCCGAAACCGACGAATGGGAGCCGGCCGCGGAGCTGCCGCCCCTGCCGCCGTTGCCGGACGGCGGGCTGGCGGCGACCATGCCCGCCTGGCTGCGCGAGGCGCCGCTGCCGCCCCCGGAGCCGCCGCCCCCGCCACGCCAAGCCCCAACCGTGGCCGTCGATGTGGCGGCAGCCGCGCCATCCTCGGGCCTCCCCCTTGCGTCGCCTGGCGACGGCTCCGACCCGCGCACCTTCCTTACCGACGACGATTTCCCGCGCTGGCTGCGCGATCTCGCCGCGCGCGAGGCAAGCCGGGCGGGCGAGCCGCGGCGCGGCGCCCGGGGGGTGAAACGACACGACGGCGCTGCCTGGCCCGATTGGCGGCCAGGGCTGACGCCCCCGCTGCCCACGGCCATCGCGCATAACTCGGCTGTTACCCGCCCGGCCAACCTGCGCGGCCCATCGCCGACCCCCGAGCCAGCGGTCATCGCCGCGCCCGCGCCACCGCTCGTCGCGGCGCCAGCGCCGCTCCGCGAGGAGCGCCGGCCGCGCGAGGTCTGGCAGACCCTCCTCCTGCTCCTCCTCGTCATTGGTCTGGTCGCCGCCGCGCTCTGGGCGCTCGCCTCCTACGGCCCCTTCGGCGCCAGGCTGTAGCGCATCCTGGTAGCCGGGGGTTCCCGAGTGGAACAGTCGTTGCTATCCTGATTCTGGGAAATTGGGATCCTTGGGGAAGGACACGCGGGCCGGCAGTCGCATGCCGGCGCGAGTGCTGGGGTGGGAGATGACGGGTGTGACGGGGCGGATCAACTGCCGGGAGGACTTCCCTCATCATCGGCGTCAGCGTTTGCGGCAGGTCGCCGGGCTGGCCCTGGCGGCGCTGCTGATGGGCGCGCCCGTCGTGGGCCTTGGCCCCGCGCAGTCGGCTCTGGCGCAGGACGATGCCCTCGCCAAGGGCGACCCGACGCAGATGGAGTACGCCTCTATCGCCTATCTCGACAACGCCGAGATGCCGCCGAACGTCGGCCAGGCCGACTTCTCCGTCTACATCGAGGCGACCGGCCACACGCTGAGCGGCATCTTCCTCGACTACTGGCGGGCCACCGGCGAAACTGCCATGTTCGGCAACCCGATCTCCGAGCCGTTCGCCAGCAGCGATGGCCTCTATTCGCAGGTCTTCGAGCGGGGCGTGCTGCAGTATCTGCCCGCCAAGGTCTGGACGGTCGAGCCGTTCGTGCGGCCGATGCCGGTCGGCCGCCTCCTCATCGGCGAGCGGGCCGGCGGGCTGGCGACGCACGCCGGGGGCAAGCGGCTCGCCACCGGCAGCCGCGCCACCGGCATGCGCTTCCTCGCCCCCGACGACCCGGCCGTGCAGGCCGCGCTGGAGCAAGGCGGCATCTACGACAGCGACTCCGGCCACACCATCTCCGGCGCCTTCCTCGACTGGTATGAGACGCACGAGGGGGACTTCTATCTTGGCTCCCCCCTCTCCGAGGTCGTGATCGAGGACGGGGCGCGGGCGCAGTGGTTCGACGGCGGGCTCCTCGTCGAGACGGCGGACGGTGTCCAGCTCGCGCCGCTGGGCGATCGCCTCGCGGCGCGCTTCGGGGTGAGCACCGCGCGTGTCTCCGCCAACGGCGCGCCCGACTACGACGAATCGCTCTTCATCACGGCGCCGAACCCGGAACCGGTCGGCACCGGCAGCGGCCACGGACCCAAGCGGATCATCGTCAGCATCGCCGAGCAGCGCCTCTGGGCCTACGACGGCGATACGCTCGTCCTGGAGACACCGGTCAGCACCGGGCTCGACCCGAATCACACCGAGACCGGCCGCTTCCGCATCCGCTACAAGGTGCCGACCGAGGACATGCGCGGCGCCACCGACGCGGCGGGGAATGTCGTCTGGGTCGTCGGCGACGGCGGCAGCGCGCCCGCCGGGAGCATCCCCTACGGCGTGCCCGACGTGCCGAACGTCATGTATGTCAACCTCGACGCGGAGGCGCTGCACGGCGCCTACTGGCACAACAACTTCGGCCAGAAGATGAGCCACGGCTGCATCAACCTGCCCCTCCCCGTCGCCGCCTTCCTCTACGGTTGGGCGCCCGTCGGCACCCCGGTGACGGTGTCGTAGACGACGAGGCATCGAACTCGGTTCGGCGTCGAGGCGGCCCTGCCCGTGAGTCGGGCGGCCATACGATCAGGGCGTGATCTGGGGTGGGGCGCGAATTCTTTCGCATCGTCCGTAACAGCCGGCCGGATCCTGCGGATTTTCGACCGGTAGGGGCAACCGGGAGACCGCTCAGGTTCCCTGAGCATCGTCGGGAGTTCGAGGAGGGCATTTCGGTCTACGACGACTTCGAGCATGCGTGCGAGATGGCCCGCAAGCACCGCTTTCGCCACGGCGCGTATATTCTGAGAATCGTTCTCCCCGATGACGGGAGCGTCGAGTTCAGGCAGACCTTCGCGCCGCATCACTACACGATGTACGGGACGCCCGAGCAGATCCTGCCGTATGCTGACGATGTCGCCGTGGGGATTCCCGGCGTGCCTGGAGACTAGGCCCGTGAACTCGGCATTCCTCCTTTACGATCTTGTCAGCGGCAACATCATCACCTCGTTCGTCACGGAACGTGATGCGTGGAACGCACTGCGGCGCTGGGCAAGCGACGATGGGCTCGAATCGATCCACGATCTCGCCTTGTCGTCCCTGCAGGGCGATTGCGAGACGCCGATCGCCATGGATGACGATCTGGTGCAGCGCGTCGCCCGCGATCTGCAGGCGGCAAATGGCGCCGAGGGCGAACGCCGGGCGGATACGTCGGGGCGGATCGCATCCTGACCCTTCGCGCCCTCGCGCTGGGCCTCGCCACCCTCGTCGCACTCATCGCGATCGTGGTGCTGGGCGGGCTCGTCTCCCTGCTGCCGAAATCCGGACTACAGTGCCCGCTTCCCCGTGCCTGGGTTGTCCTCGACCCGGGCCACGGCGGCGAAGACCCGGGCGCGATCAACGAGGCCGCCGGGCTGGTCGAGCGGGATCTCACCCTCGATATCGCGCGCCGCGCGGCGACCATGCTCGAAGACGACGGGTACGCCGTCGCGCTGACCCGGAACGACAACGCCACCGGCTACGCCAACACCCCGCGCGGGGTCATCGCCAACGACTGCGGCGCATTCGCCTACGTCTCGATCCACCTCAACAGCTTCGGCGAGCCCGACCCGAACTACGCGCTCACCCTCTGGGGCGTCGAGGCGAAGGATGCCGCCTTCGCCGCCGCCATGCAGGCCGCGCTCGTCAGCCACCTGCGGCCGGGGACCGGGCTCGGCGATTCCGGGCTCGATCAGTTGGAGAATGGCGGCCTCCTCACCGCGCGCATGCCGGCCGTGATGGTCGAGCCGGTCTTCCTCTCCAATCCGGACGAGGCCGCGCGGCTCGCCGACCCCTCCGGCGCGCGGCGGCAGGCGATCGCCGCGGCGGTCGCGGACGGCGTCGACGTCTGGCTCCGCTCGCGCCATCTCGCCCCGATCGCGCCCAGCGACCGGCGCGGCGGCTGGCGCGGCCCGGCGATGCGTCCTGAAGATCCGCTCCTCGCGCCAGCCCGCGGCTCCGCGCCGCAAGCCCTCGGCGCCGCGCTCGCCGCCGGCGCCGGGCGGATGGACGAACTCTGGGCCTACGTGGACGAGGTCTACCGGCTGGCGCCACTGGCCGGGCTCGATCCGGCGGTCGTCGTGGCGCAATCGGCGCTGGAGACCGGGTGGTGGCAGTCACCCGCGTGGGTCGAGCACCTCAACCCCGCCGGCATCGACATCACGGGAGCGGACGTTGACTCCCCGACGTGGGCCAGCGGGACTGATGCCGCCCGGGCGCAGATCGTCCACCTCGCGCTCTACGCCAGCGGGCCGATCCCGCTCGATCACCCCCTGGCGCCCTACGTCACCCTCGACCCCCGCTACGACGCCGCCCGCGACGCCGGGCGCGGCGGGAGCGCGCGGCACATCGCCGACCTCGCCGGGAGTTGGGCCACCGATCCCCAGTACGCCAGCAGCATCGCCCGCGTCGGGAACGTCATCTTCGGCCCGCAACCTCTCCTAGCGCCCGAGCGTTCCTGACCTACAAGACGCCGCTGGGGTTCCCCGCTCCCGGCTCCGGCGGCCCAGGCAGGGAAGGCACCACGTGAACCCGAACGACACCACGGAATCGATGCGCCGCGCCGCCGAGGCCGCGCCCACGACGCGCCGCCGCCTGCTGACGCTCCTCGGCGCGCTGCCGGCCGCGCTCGGCCTCGGCTTCCTCGCCGAGTCGGACGCTGCCGCGAAGAAGCAGGGCAAGAAGGGGAAGAAGCGCGGCAAGAAAGGGAAGGGCGGCGGCTACTCACCCGACGGCGAGGAGCGCGCCTTTCTCGACCTGATCAACGACTACCGCCGGAAGAATGGCGTCGGTCAGCTTTCGCTCAACGACAAGCTCGGGGCCGCCGCGAAGCATCACTCCCGCGACATGGCGAAGAAGAACTACTTCAGCCACAAGCTGGCCAACGGCGACTCGGCGGAGCAGAACATCCGCCGCTTCGGCTACACCAACTACCGCTTCGTCGGCGAGAACATCTTCGCCGGGGACAAAAGCGCGAGCAAGGCGATGGCCGCCTGGAAGAAGAGCCGCGACCACAACCGGAACATGCTCAGCAAGGACTTCGACGAGATCGGCATTGGCCGCGCCCACGGCAAGAAATCGAAGTACGGCTGGTACTGGACGACGACGTTCGGGAAACGTGGGTGATGGGTGTTAGGTGTTGGATGGCAGATGGCAGATGTCGGGAACGACCAACTCGTCGTCCGTTCTTCCCATCACCCCAACACCCATCACCTTCACCCAACCCCCATCCCCTATCGCGCATCGTCGCTCGGGGCGCCGGCCTCGAGCCAGTGGCGAAAGCCGGCCGAGGCGACCGCGAAGGCCCACTCCTCGCGCACCTGCCGCGCCATCGCCCGCGTCGGCCCGGCGTTGCCGCCGGCGGCCTGCACCTGGGTATAGAGCCACTCGTCGAACGCGTCGGGGTCGGGGTCATCAGCGACCACTGCTTCCAGCAGGCCCTGCTTGATCTCCATCCCCAGCGCATCCGGCGTCGTGTTGCGCTTGCGCCGCCGCCGCCGCCCCTCGGTCGCGCTCATCGCCTGCAGAAGCTGCTGGCAGATGACCGCCGGGCGCGGCGCTTCGCCGTGGGAGGCCATGGCGCCTCCTCCTGCTGGCGAGCGATCGCGGCCGGCCCGTGCGCTCGCCACTCCGCGCCGGAGGCGGGCATCGCCGCCTCCGGCGCCGTCATTTCATGCGCTGCCGCTCACGATGGAGCGGCCAAAAGGGCTCCGGCTCCTACGCGCCGCCGACCGGCGTCGCCCCAACCGGTGTCGCCCCGACCGGCGTCGCGCCGACTGGCGTGGCCGCTACCGGCGTCGCCTCCGCGGCGGACATGACCGGCGTGGCGATGCCCGCCACCCCCTCGACCGGCGTGGCGACGGCGGGCGTCGCGGCCGACGACACGGCTCCGGTCTCGGCCGTGGCCTCCTCAGTCGGCGCTTCGGTCGCCTCGGGCGAGATCGCCACGGTCGCTTCCACCGCCGTTGTCGGCGCGGGCGCGGTCGTTGCCGGGGCGCTCGGCTGCTCCCCGCCGCACGCGCTCAACCCGCCGGCGACGACCGCGATCGCCGCCAGCCACATACCCCACTGCCGCACCCCTCGCACGTCTCCCCCCTTCCCGATCATCACTCGTCCCCACACGCGCCGCGGCGGCACATCCACCGCGGCCCCGATGACGCCAGGTCCCTCCTGTGCGCGGCTCGCCACTCCCGGCCCGTTCGTTTCAGGCACGAAGGCCGGCATCGCGCATGGCGCACGGGCGAGCCGATTGCGCACCTGGTCGCGCCGCAGTGTGCCACGGATGCGCAGAGCCTGCCATACCGCCCGTCCGCGCGGAAATCGCGCCCTTTGCGCGCAGCCCGCCGGCTCAGCTCCGCTCGTCGCCTCCCTCGCTCGAGAGGAGCGCCGCCAACTCGGCCTCCTCCTCGGCCAGCCGATCCTCCCGCGTCCGGGCGGCGACGTAGGCGCCGATCGTCAGCAGGATGAGCGGGCCGAGGGTGACGCAGAAGATGACTCCCAGCAGCCCCGCATCCTGCGCCCGCGCCCGGGCCACGATCACCACGCCGAAGAGGGCCGTCACCACCAGCAGCGCCAGCGCCCAGAGGGTCGCCGTCGTGCTGACGCAGCCGCGGGCGTTCGTATTGATATCGGGCACGCGGACGCCGGCTCCGGCCGTCGGGCCGCTCGCCACCTCGGCATCGGAGGCACGCACGTAGCCCAGACGGCCGTAGGGAAGCCGCATGCGCACCCAGTCGGCCGGCGCGTTGGCGTCCTCGACGATCTCCAACTCGCTCCCCGAGGGGAGGATCTCGATCACGCGCGCGGCCGGATCGGGCCGCTCGAAGACGCGCAGCCCCTCCGTCGCGTGGAAGGCGTCGACCAGCGTCGTGCCGCAGGCCGCGCAGAAGTGGTTCGAGGCGGGGTTGAGCGCGCCGCAGAGGCCGCAATAGATCAATGTCGAGCCGCCGGCGCCGGTGCCCCGGTCCCATCCGCCGGCCGCGCCCGCCTCCTGGTTGTCGCCCGGTTCGTCCACCTGGTCGCCCATCCTGCATACCGATCATCGCGGAGCGCCGCCCGACGCGACGTGGCCCGCACGCTCCCATAGGAATACCATGCCCTTGCCTTGGCTTGACGCCGCGGACATCCTCGGGGATGCTCGGGGGCCGGGGCACGGCAGAGCGAGGGGAAGCGAGGAGAGGCACGTGACCGGAATCGAACCGAACGATCGGAGCCGGGAGCGCGTGGCCCTCGCCTGCGCGGCGTGCGAAACGCCCTACGCCGCCGGCGACCGCTTCTGCGCGCAGTGCGGCGCCCCCCTGCCCGAATCAGCGCCGCGAGAGACGCCGCTGGACCGATTGGATGGCGCCCTCCCCCCTCCAGCGAATGAGACGTCCGCGCTCGCTCCGGCCGCCAGCATCGCGGCGACTTCCGCCCCGCCCGCCAGGGAGGAGAGCAGTCTCTGGCTCCTCAGCGCACGGCCCCGCGTCGTCATCGTCGGCGGCCTGCTCCTGCTCCTGCTGGCGGTCATCCTGCTCGCGGTCGGCCAGCTCGACTGGACCGGCACGCTCGTCATGCTCGCCATCTGCGCCGCCGCCCTCGGCCTCTTCACCATCGGCATCGGCATTCTGCGCCTGATCTGGAACGCGGTGGCGGGGAGGTAACGAGCTATCAGCTGTCGGCTATCAGCTGTCGGCTCTTGGCTGCTGGCTTCCGACTTCCGACTCACGACGCTCGTCTTGCCGGCTCGCCGTCTTGC
>JADYYO010000125.1 GCA_020853615.1 Thermomicrobiales bacterium | reverse complement strand
GGCCCGGCGCCACCGCGCAGCACCGTCGTGGCTCCCTGCTGGATCGTCATGCCGAGCGCGCCCGACTGCACGCAGGCGATCTGGGCGAGGGGATGGCTGTGGCTGGTCGCGTACGCGCCGGGCGCCCAGACCAGCTCCGTCATCTGCAATCGGTAGCCGGGCGCTGCTACTGGCGCGACGGCGCCGAGCACCGCGCCGCCGATGCCAGTTTGGCCCGGGGTGGCATCGGCTGGCGAAGGGCCGCCTTTCGCCAGAGTTCCGGCCAATCCCAGGGCCAGGAGCGCGACGAGGACGCCAGCAGGCAGCGCGATTCGTTTCCCCATCTCCTGCGTTCCCATTCATTCCCCTTCGCACGGGTTCGGGCGCTCCCAGCGCCGAGCGTAGCGTGAGCGTGGCCAAATGGCCGCGGACAGAAGCCATGCGGCGCATGTGGTCCAGGCAGGTCTGAGCAGAACCCTATGCCACCCCAATGGATCCCAGAAGTCCACCCTTGCGGACGGCGGGACTGCTGGTGATGTAGAGGATCATGCCGGAGAGGGGCGCCTGGATCTCGGCGATCTCGTCGCCGAAGAGGTTCTCGATGCGGCCGATCCGCTGGCCCGCCTCGATCTCGTCGGTCAGGTCGACCTCGGGCAGCCACATCCCCTCCTCCGGCGAGTTGAAGCCGTTGGACGAGGTGAAGATCCGCTGGTTCTCTGTCGGCTCCGGCTCCCCCTCCAGTGCACCGAGGTAGCGGAGGACGTTGCGAATGCCGCGCAGTTGCATCTGCGTCTCCGGCTCGGTCAGGAGGCCGCGGCCACCCGCCTCGGTGGTGATGGCGGGGATGCCGGCGCCGGCCGCGGCGGCGCTGGTGGTGCCGGAGAGGGGCGCGCCGGTCGGTTCGGTGGCGACGACGAAAGGGAGGCCGAAGCTGGTCGCCATTCCCAGCGCGACCTCGTCAACCTGGGCATCGCCGGAGCCGCGGCAGATGGTGAAGGGGGCGAGGTGCTCGAAGATGTCGCCGCAGTGGAGATCGATCAGGTGGGTGGAGAGGTCGATGATATTGCTGAAGATGCTGTAGGCGAGGACGTCGGAGAAGGTTCCGGTCGGCGTACCGGGGAAGCAACGGTTCGGATTCTTGCCGTCGATCGGGCAGACGAAGGCGCTGCGGGCGTAGAAGGCGGGCGGGTCGACGAGCGGGATGGAGACGATGCTGCCACGCAGCGCCTTCGGATCGAGGTCGCGCATGAAGCGGATGTTGGCCCGCATCGGCGGGTACTCACCGGCGTGGACGCCCGAGGTCATGGCAATGGCCGGGCCATCCTGCAGGCCGCGGGCGATGACGAAGGGCCACTCCCAGCCGGCAAGGGACGGGTGCGAGAAGCGAAGGATGCCGCGCCGCTTCTCGCCGGGGCCGGGCATCGGCGGCTGGTCGATCGCCTGAATCAGATCGCGCGAATCGGTCATGGGGAACGCCTCCGTCAGTCTCGCGCCACATCGTCCGCGGCGCATTCTGCCGGAAGCTGCCGGGGCGGGCAAGCGCCGCGGCCACCATCGTGTGGCCGCGGCGTTGGACTGGGTCAGTGGCTCGCCGGGTCGGTCGGATCGGTGCCGTTGGCGATCTCGTCGCCGTCGCCGACGCCGTCGCCGTCGGTGTCCCAGTTGGTCGGGCTGGTGCCGGTGGCCGTCGTCGGGTCGAAGCCGACCTCGTCGAAGTCGGAGAGGCCGTCGCCGTCGGTGTCCGGGTTGTGCGGATCGGTGCCAAGCTGGGCCTCGGCGGCATCGGTGAGGTTGTCGCCGTCGGCGTCGATGTCGGAGGGTGCTGCCGTGGTCGGGGCCGCGGCGGTCGGGGCTGCAGGGGCGCTGTTCGGCGTGAGCGGGTCGGTGCCGGCTGCGACCTCCTCCCCATCGCCGATCCCATCGCCGTCGGTGTCGGCGAGGGTGGGATCGGTGCCGAGCTGGGCCTCATCGGCGTCGGTGAGCCCGTCGCCATCCGTATCGGCGTTGGGCGCGGCGGTTGGCTCTGCCTGGGCCGCCTGGACGTAGATGAGGTCGAGGGCGACCTCGGGGTTCGCGGCGTCGACGGTGAAGCTCCAGCCGGTGGATGGATTGCCACTCGCGCCGCGCACCTCCGCGAGCTGGTATCCCTCCGGGACGGCGATGTCGCCGGGCTGGAGGGTATACGTGCCGAATGGGAGACCGCCGGTCGCACCCCACGTGATGCCGCCGCCGTCGATCGTCGCCGGGACGGTATTCGAGGTGTCGGTCGCCAGGGTGGCGGGGCCGCTGATGACGACGCCGGTGGCGTCGCCGGGGGTGCAATTGGCGTTCTGGCCGGCGGCAGCCGGGCAGAGGTGGACGGCGAGGGAGACGGTTCCTTCGTTTTCGCCGCGCTCGCTCTTCGGCAGGGCGTACCAGGTGCAGGTGGCGTTCATGTCGGCGTCGAGGGTGATGTTGGCGCCGGCGGACTCCCCCTCGGTCGCTGTGGCGGAGAGATTGCCGGTATCGGCGCCGCAGGTGATGACCGGCGTGGTGTAGGTCTCCGGCACGCTGCCGGCGATCGCGTAGTTGCCCGGTTCGAGGTCGGCGAAGGTGGCAGCGCCGTCCGGCCCGGTCGCGCCGTTGGCGGTGAAGCCGGTCTCGCCCGAGGAGAGGGCGAAGGGGATGTCGGCCAGCGGCTCGACGCAGTCGGCCGCGTACTGCTCGCCCGTGTAGCCGGCGGGGCAGGCGAGCACCTGCAGGGTGAGATTGGCGGTCTCCGGCGTCGGGGTCGGCGTGGCCGCCTGGGCGCGAAGGGCCGGCACCTCTGGCCCGATTACCGCCAAGGCGACGGTTGCGCCCTCGTCGGCCGCGGTGGCGTTGACGCCGCCGCGCAGGGCGGCTGCCTGGCCAGCCGGGAGCTCGACGGGCGCGGCGGAAGGGTTGCTGGCCGGCACGAGCCCGACCGTGCCCGAGGTGACGAGGAAGAGGACCGGGGCGACGGGCGAGTCGAGCGGGAGATCGAGGGTTTCGCCGGGGCCGAGCACGTCGCGGGCGAGGTCGATGTCGCGGTTGCCGCCCGGGGAGGCGAAGGGCTCGCCAATGAAGACGATCTCGTCGTTGCCGGCGTTTGCGGCGTCGGCGGCGGGAACGAGGTCGATCCGGTAGTACGAGAGGGGATCGGCGAGGGAAACCTCCTCGATCCGGTTGCCCGCGGGCGCGAAGGCGGCCTCGCCCGGACCGAGCCGGAGCTGCGACTCGGTCTTGCGGTTGTTGAGGAGCAGTTCGCCCTGGTCGGCGAGCAGGAAGCCGGTCGTGGCGCGTGCCGGCACGTTGCCGGTCGGCGGCATGGTCGCGCGCGTGATGCGCCAGGCGAGGTCGTTCGTGGGAATGACGGCGACGCCCTGCGCGACGACCGAGGCGCCGGCGGGGATGGGTGACGGCGCTTCCGCGTTCTGCGCGAGGAGCGGGGCGGCCCCGATCGCGACGCTGATGACGAGCGTCGCCAGGGTGATGGCGAGCGCGAAGAGGCGTGGCAAGGAAATCCCTCCTACTTCCGGCGTGGTCGATCTCTGCTGGCTAGAACGAGCGGGGCAGCGAGGGCGGTTTCACACACCGCCGACGTTCCCGCGCACAAATCCGTAGTTTTACCGATGCGCGCGCAGGCTGTGCTTCGCATCATGAGAGCCTGAATCGGCCGTTCTCCGGCTCTCATTTCGCGGAGGTCCCGATGGTCGCGCGGCTGCTCCTGGTCATGATGGCATGCTCGCTGGTGTTTGTGGCGCCGGTGGGAACCTCGCCGGCCGAGGCGAAGAAGCGGAAGACGACGACGACGACGGTGACGCGGACGTTCCGCTCGGAAGGGGGCGTGACAATTCCGGATTCTGCCAATGCGGGACCAGGCACGAAGCCGATGCCGTCTCCCTATCCGTTGCCGATCAAGGTCAAAGGATTCAAGAAGGCGAAGATCGTCGACGTCGATGTCACGCTGGTCGGGCTCTACCACCCGCTCCCGGATAATCTGGATATCCTGCTCTTTGCGCCGAACGGCCGTGACGCGATGCTGATGAGCGATGCCGGCGGCGCGCACCCGCCGAAGACCGTGACGATCACCTTCAGCGACCAGGCGAGCCAGTTCTTGCCCGATTCGGGGCCGCTCGCGTCGGGCGCGTTTCAGACGACCAATTATGGCGTTGGCGGCCATGACGATTCGTTCCCGTACCTGATCATCGATTCGATCACCGGCAACCGACTCCTCTCCACCTTCAACGGGAGCAACCCGAACGGGCGCTGGTCGCTGTACGTCATGTCAGATGGATTTGACACGGGCGGGGCGATCGGCAGCGTCGAGCTGAAGATCATGGCGAAGGTGAAGAAGCGCTAGACGCACGGCGCTGCCGCTACTCACGCAGGCCGGTATCGACGAGGCCGCGAACGTAGTAGCGCTGCAGGGGGATCATGAGGAGGATGGGGACGATCGCCGCGAGGAGGGAGCCGGCCATGAGCTGGTTCCAGATGACGCGGCGCTCCTGCTTGGCGAGCGAGACGGCGACCTGGACGACACGCATGTCAGCCTGCGGCGCGGCCAGCAGGGGCCAGAAGAAGGCGTTCCAGGTCTCGAGGAAGAGGAAGAGGGCGGCGCTGACGAGAACTGGCGCGGTCAGCGGCAGCGCGATCTGGGCGAAGATGCGCGCCCAGGAGGCGCCGTCGACGCGGGCGGCGTCGATCAGGTCCTGCGGCAACTCGGCGAAGGCCTGGCGGAAGAGGAAGATGGCGACGCCGTTGGCGAGCATCGGCAGCAGGACGCCGGGCCAGGTGTTGATCAGCCCCAGATCGCGGACCGAGATGTAGAGGGGGATGACGATCACCTCGGTCGGAATCATGATCGAGATGACAACGACCGCGAAGAGGAGCCCCTGACCCCGGAAGCGGAAGCGGGCGAAGGCGAAGCCGGCCAGCGCGCTCGCCAGCCCGCTGATGAGGACGGTGGCGAGGCTGAGAACGAGCGAGTTCCAGAGGGCACGCGCAAAGCCGCCGCCGACTAGCCCCGACGCCTCGCTCAACCCCTCGCGCTGATTCCCGAAGAGGAGGCCGCGATAGGCCTCGAGGGTGAAGTCGACCGGGATGAACGCCTTCCAACTGAGGGGGAAGGTGTATTCGGTCACCTTCTCCAGCGGCGTGAAGGAGGCGGCGACCGCCCAGAGAAGGGGGAGGATGGCGATCGCCGCCGTCAGGATGAGGAGGGCGTAGCCGACCAGCCGCTGCCAGGGGCGGGCAGTGCCAGGCTGGCGCTCCGTTTCGATCTCCCTGGAGGCCCCGAATGCGCTCATCGACGCTTACCTCTCGCGCAGCAGGAGCGACTGGAGCAGGACGACGAGCCCGACGATGACGAGGAGGATGCAGGCCATCGCGGCGGCGGTGCCGAGGTCGCCCCAGAGGAGGCCGCGCCGGTAGGTCTCCCACATCAGGACGGAGGTCGATTCGGCGGGGCCGCCCTGCGTGAGGAGGAAGATCGGCGTGAAGAGGAGGAAGTTGCCGACCGTGTCGGCGACGAGGACGAAGAGGATCATGCGGCGCAGCATCGGCAGCGTAACGTCACGGAAGGTCTGCAGCGCATTGGCGCCATCGACGGCGGCCGCCTCGGTCACGGAGGCGGGGATGCGCTGCAGGCCGGCCAGGAAGAAGAGCATCCAGAAGGGGACGGCTTTCCAGGTCACGACCGCCACCACCGACCAGAGGGCAAGCGACGACGAGGTGAGGAAGGGCTGCGGCGGCACGCCGAGACGGATGAGGAGCCCGTTGACCAGCCCGGAGTTGGTGTCGAGCATCAGCGCCCAGACGGCGGCGGCGACGTTGAAGGAGATGGCGACCGGCAGGAGGTAGATGCCGCGAAAGAGGCCGATGCCGCGCCAGCGGAGGTTGGCGAGGAGGGCGAGCCCGATGGCGAGGACGACCTGCAGGGGGTTGGTGACGAGGTTGAAGACGAGCGTGACCCGCAGCGAGTTCCAGAAGCTCGGATCGCGCGCGAGGTAGTCGAAGTTCTCGAGCCCGACGAACTCGGTCGTGCCGGGGATCGGGCCGCTCGTGTAGAACGCTTCCCTGAAGCCGCTGATGGCCGGAATGAGGCGAAAGGCGAGCAGCAGCACGAGGGCGGGGAGGAGGAAGGCGTAGGGGACCCACGCCTCCCGCCACCGCCTGCCGTGCTGCCCTGGCAGGGGAACCGGCCCCTGATGGGCCATCCTACCGCCTGTACCTGTCGCACTCCCGCTGGATGCGGTCGGCCGCCTGGGTCAGCGCCTGAGTCGGGTCGCTCCCGTTACGGATGTCCTGGAAGGTGTTGGCCAGGATCGACTCATAGGAGAGGAAGCAGACGGTGTTCGCCCGCGGCACCGGATTGACCGTCGCCTCGTTGGCCGCGGTCTTGAGGTAGGCGAGGGGCGGCTCGGCAAACTCTGGCTCAGTCTCGAATTTGGCGAGGACTGACTTGAGCGCCGGCATGTCGCCGCTGCCGGTCCGCCACCAGAGCTCGTTGCCATCGGTGGTCGCCATGTAGTGGACGAACTTCTGCGCCGCCTCCTGCTGCTGCGAATAGGCGTTGATGCCGATGTGCCAGCCGCCGGTCGGCGTCGCGGGGACGCCCGCCTCGAAGTAGGGGTGGCGCGAGACGCCCCAATCGAAGTCGATGGCCTTTGACTCGGCGAAGCGGCGGATATCCCACGGCCCGCCGACGAAGCTGGCGAGCCCGCCCGTCTCGAAGACGTCGGGCGGCCAGAAGATGTCCCCCTGCGGGCCGACCTTCCAGTCGTTGAAGAGCTTCCAGTAGAAGGTGAAGGCTTCGACCCAGATGTCGCCGTCGATGATCCCCTTGACGGTCAGGCCGTCGTCGCCGATCTGCTTGCCGCCGAGGGAGGCGGGGAGGACGCCGAGCTGGTAGATGCGGTTGATCTGCTCCGGGACGTAGCCCCAGACCTTGACCGTGCCATCGTCGCCGGTGAGGGTCAGCTTCTGCGCCGCGTCGACGAGCTGCTCCCAGGTCCACCGCTCGTCGATGCCCGGCGGGGTGATGCCGGCCTGATCCCAGAGGTTCTTGTTGTAGTAAAGGAGCTGCGTCGAGGTGTTGACTGGCGCGGAGAGAAGCTTGTCGTCGTAGCTGCCAGCATGGATTGACGACTCGAGCATGTCGGCCTTCTCGTCGGCGGTGAAGACGTCGTCGAGCGGGGCGAGCCAGCCGTTGTAGCCGAAGTTCGGCGTGTTCGGGACGTCGACGCTGATGACGTCGGGCGTCTCGCTCTTGGCGCCGAGGCGGACCTGGATCTGCTGCTGCAGTGCGTCGAACCCGAGTTGCTCGGGGACGACCTCGATATCGGGGTTCGCCTCGTGGAAGCCGGCGAGGAACTTCTCCAGCGGCCAGTCGGAGTTGGTGAGCCAGGTGATCTGCGTCTTCGCCTGCCGGGCCACGGCACGGCGGGGGGACGAGCCGAGGAGGAGGGGTGCGGCGGCAGCCGAGGCAGCGCCGACGAAGGTCCGCCGGGAGAGGGTGCGCTGACGAGCCGGTGACATGGTGTTTCAACCTCCATGAACGCGAGCCGTGTCGTTGAGTCTACGAACCGGACACGAGGCTGTAAAGTGTTCGCGATGTGTCGCGCGAGCTCCATTTGACACAGGCCCGGCGTTCCTCGAATCGGGTTTCGCGGGGCTGGGCACGCCCTGGCGTGCCCGGACAAAGGGCGCGTCGCTGGTAGGGGCACGGCATGCCGTGTCCAACGGGGGCGCGCCGACGCGTTTCCGGCTGCCACGGCGTGCAGCGAGTCGGTCATTCCTGTGGTTAGATGTGCGCGCGGCCAACACGACGCGACGAGGCAACGAGCGGACCGCGAGGGCGAGCCGAGGGCTCGCGGGGCGATTCCGGCGGGATCTCGTATGTCGTGTGCCAGTCTGTTGGCTCGCGGCTGCCGCGAGTGGGTGACTGCCCGGGCGGGCGGAAGAGAAGAAGGGGAGTTGGGTGAGCGAGTCGTCGATAGTGGGCAGGATCCTGACGGTGCAGGGGCCGATCGCGCCGGAGCAGCTCGGCGTCTGCATGGTCCACGAGCACCTGATCGTCGATTCCTGGGCGATGTGGCAGGTGCCGAACTACTCCCTGATCGTCGACGACGTCGACCTCATCACGGAGGAGGTGCAGCGCTTTCGGGATGCCGGTGGCAACAGCATCGTCGACGTCACCAACATCGGGCTCGGCCGCGACCCGAAGGCGCTGCGCCAGATCTCGTGCGCGACCGGGCTCAATCTCGTCATGGGCACCGGCTGGTACCGGGAGCGCGCCTACCCAAGCTACATCCAGGAGATGAGCGCGAACGAGCTGGCGGCACTGATGGTGCGCGAGATCGAGGAGGGGGTCGACGGCACCGGGATCCGCGCCGGCATCATCGGTGAGATCGGGACCGAGCGTGGTTTCATCACCCCGGCGCAGGAGCGCGTCTTTCGCGCCTCGGCGCGCGCGCACCTGCAGACGGGCGCGCCGATCTCGACGCACACGACACACTGGGGCGAGTTGGCGCTGGAGCAACTGGAGCTCCTCGGCGAAGAGGGAGTCGATCCGCGCCACGTCATCATCTCGCACCTGGGCGACCGGCGCAGCATCGACTTCTTCCTCCCCATCGCCGAGACGGGGGCGTTCCTCGGCATCGACAACATCGGCTACGTCGACTACCAGAAGGAGGAGCGGCGCGCGCGGAACGTGATCGAGCTGATGCAGGCGGGCTATCGCGATCAGATCCTCCTCTCGATGGACAACTGCACGCTGAACGACCTGCACTGGTACGGCGGCAAGGGGTTCGACTACCTGATGCTGACCTTCATCCCGCTGCTGAAACAGCTCGGCGCGACGGATGACGACGTCCACGCGCTGATGGTCGAGAACCCGAGCCGGGCGCTCGTCTTCTCCGAGCCGAAGCGGCC
Source organism: Thermomicrobiales bacterium (assembly GCA_020853615.1). Classification (GTDB taxonomy): domain Bacteria; phylum Chloroflexota; class Chloroflexia; order Thermomicrobiales; family UBA6265; genus JACCXM01. The sequence continues at coordinate 9,570 of JADYYO010000125.1, read as the reverse complement.
GCGCGGGCAGGGACATCTGTCATGATCGCGACGGGAGTTGCGGCTGCAGAGGCCGTCGAGGGAGGGGATGTGTCGATCTACCGCGAGTTCGGGGTGCGGCCGGTGATCAACGGGGTCGGCCCGGCGACGCGCCTCGGCGGGACGGTGATGGACGACGAGGTGCTGGCGGCGATGGCCAGCGCGGCGAAGTCGTATGTCAAGATCGACGAGCTGCAGGACGCCGCCGGCCGTTTTATCGCTGAAATCACGGGTGCGGAGTCGGGGTATGTGACGTGCGGCGCGGCGGCCGGGCTGGCGCTGGCGACGGCAGCGTGCATGACCGGCGTCGATCCGGTGAAGATCAACCAGTTGCCTGACCCGCGGGGGATGAAGCACGAGGTGATCATCCACCGCACGCATCGCTACGACTACGACCACGCGATCCGCTCGGTCGGCTCGACGCTGGTCGAGATCGGCTTCCCCGATGCGATTCATCCCTACGAGCTGGAGCAGGCGATTACGCCGGAGACAGCGGCGGTCGCCTATTTTCCGACGCCGAACCGGCCGGCGCTGCCGCTGGAGACGGTCGTCGCGATCGCGCACGGCTTTCAGGTGCCGGTGATCGTCGATGCGGCGCTGGAGGTGCCGCCGGTCGAAAATCTGCGCGCGTTCATCGCGCGGGGAGCCGATCTCGTCGTCTTCAGCGGCGGGAAGGCGTTCCGGGGGCCACAGGCATCCGGGATCGTCTGCGGTCGGGCCGACCTGATCCGGGCGATCGGCTTCCATCACCAGGATATGGATGTCCACCCTGAGACGTGGACCTACCGGCAGATGATCGCGGAGGGGGAGGTGCTCGGGCCGCCCCATCACGGGATCGGCCGGCAGATGAAGGTCGGCAAGGAAGAGATCGTCGGCCTGCTGGTGGCGCTGCGGCGCTACCTGGCGCGGGACGAGGCGGCCGAGCAGGCGATGTGGCGAGCGCGGGTCGAGGGGATCGTGTCCGGGCTCGCCGGCCTGCCAGGGGTCGAGGCGGAGATCGTCGGCGGGTTCTCGAAGGCGGGAGCGGTGCCGATGGCGGTGATCCGGCTCGATGAGGAATGTCTCGGGCAGAGCGCCTTCGCCGTGCTGGAGCAGTTGCAGGAGGGGGAACCGCGCATCTTCCTGAACGAGGAGCGGGCCTGGAACGGCGTCATCGGCGTCAACCCGATGGAGCTGCAGGATGACGAGGTGCCGGTGGTCTTGGGGCGGCTGCGGGAGGTGCTTGGCGGGGGGCATTGAGAGTTGTGCAAGGGCTGGAGCGTATCCAGGGAGCAGCAGGCTTGTTGGCGGCGTTTGCCCTCACCCTGGCGCTACCCAGAGGGTCCCCGGCCCACCGCAGTGGGAGAGGGCGTGCTGACGTCGATGCGGAGTGACATAAGCAGGGTAATTGTTCGCTTGACGGCAAACCATGGGGAACATTCAGCGTCTCGCTGGACGTTCCCCTCTCCCACCGGAGTGGGAGAGGGGGTAGGGGGTGAGGGAGAACCCCCGAAACTCAGGCTGGTGGGTTGGCGGCCTCGAGGATGAGAGGGGCGCCGGCGGATGGCTTCTTGAGGTCGATGCCGAAGTACTTCAGGAAGGCGTCGTGGTAGCCGGCGAATTGGAAGCCGGTCATCATGTCCTGGAAGATCTGGTTGCAGACGTTGAGCCAGCGCTCGTCGCCGGGCGCCACAGCGGCGCCGTAGTTGTGGGTGGCCCAGGTCTCCGGCGGGTACTTGTACTTGTCGGGGTTCTGGGCAGTGAGCCACTGCGCGGTCGAGTAGTCGGCGAGCATGGCGTCGACCCGGCCGGCATCCAGCGCGAGCGCGGTATTCGCCACCGAGTCGTACTGGTCGATGACCGCGTCGGGGATCCCCTCGTGGGCGACCGTCTCGATGTGCGGGTTCTGCAGGGCGGCGACGGTGATCCCCTTCCCCTGCATGTCGGCGAGGGTGTTGTAGGGCGAGTCCTTGAGGAGGAGGACGGTGACGGCCTCGCGGTAGTAGGGGATGGTGAAGTCGACGAGCTGCAGCCGCTCGGCGGTGATGCTCATGAACTGGATGACGATGTCGGCCTTGTTGGCCAGCAGGTTGGGCACCCGGGCGTCGGCGGCCTGGACGACGAATTCGACCTTCGCCGGGTCGCCGAAGAGGGCGTTCGCCACCAGATGGCCGACCTCGATGTCCATGCCGGTCAGTTGGCCCTGCTCGTCCTCGAAATGCCACGGCGGGGTGGCGCTCCCCGTCCCGACGAGGACGTGGCCGCGATCGAGGACCGTCTTGAGGCGGCCGGTCGCCTCCTCCTGCGCGAAGATGCGCCCCGGCTGCATGCCGATCGCCGCTGCCGCGCCGGCGAACGCCGCGCTAGCGCCGAAAAAGCCGCGGCGACTTGACCTGGTGGTTGCCGGAACTTCTGCCACGAGCCGTTGCCTCCCTTGTCGCGAAACTGCCGCGCCGATCTGGCCGAACCGGTCGCCTGCTTTGGCGCTCTCCCCGCACCGGATCCAGAGCAGGGCTGCAATATGCGCGACCCTGACGCGCCGCGGCATTGCGGCGTCGATCGTGTGGAAGCATGCGATCTGCTGCCCTTCGGCAGCGTGAGCCTACGGGTCTCCCGAACGGCTGTCAATAGTCGTTTCGGGCGATCGTCATCGCCCGGCGCGGTGGTCGGTTGGGGGGCCCTGACGCGCCTATCCCGTGGCGGTGATGAAGACCCGGTCGCCGACGCGGACGGTGGCTGGTTCGCCGGCGTAGGCGGCGTAGAAGCCACGCATGCCGTGATGCAGGAATTGCAGGCCGCTCGTGACCGAGGCGTCGGGGGTGGCGTCGTCCGGGAAGCGGAGCGCGTAGCGGGTGAATTCGACGCAGGGCGCGGCGACGAGGATATTCCGCAACTCGAGCAGATCGCCGTCACCGGTCTCGATGACGACGCCCTCGGACAGGTCATCGATCCTGAAGCGCCGGGAGGTGGCGATGAGCAGGTTCTCACCGGCGATGCCGTCGGTCAGGTGATCGCCGAACTGGCCGCGCATCGCCGCGTAGTGGGCGGTGAAGCCGAGCGAGATGCCGTTCTTGCCATCCTTGTGCTTGGTCTTCGGGTGCAGGCTATTGTGGACGTCGATCAGCGGGGCGTCGCTGTCGACGCCGGCCACGCCTTCCGGGGAGAGCCGCGCCGCCGCGACCGGCCAGAGGGGAGCCGGGTCGTAGCGCTGCCGGGGAGGGTCGCCGAGCTTGAGGCTCGAGCGCTGAATCTGCAACCGGGCGATGGCGCCGATTTCCTGCATCTGCTTCCCTTCCGACAACTGAGCTGAAACGCGGTCTCGCCGAGAGCCGAGGTCCTTCGCTTCGTTCAGGATGACACGGCGCGTGCGAGGTGATCCAGCGGCAGGAAGCCGTCCCCGTGCAATCGTGCGTCAGGCGGAGCGCTTGCGCGGCCGTTTGCGAGGCGGCGGGAGGGCCTCGGCCATCCTCGCGACGAGCTCCTGCAGCCACTCCCGCTCTTCGAGCCGGTCGCCGGGGACCACGTAGTGATCCTTCGCGCCGGGATAGGGGGGCGCGAGCGCGGCCCCCTGCAACGCCGCGCTCGCGACTGGCGTCGGCTTGAGGAAGAGCGTGTCGTCGCAGATGAGCGCGACGACCTTCTCGTCGCAGTAGAGGCAGTACTCGCCGAACATGGCCCGCGCCCGCACGGGGAGGGGCGCCAACTGGTCGAGGATATAGGCGACGGTTTCCTTGTCGGTGGCCACACGCTTCCCTCGCTCGTTCCCATGCCTGAATGGACGGAACACGCGGCAGAGTATCAACCAATGGCGCTGAGTGTCGGGTGCGTGCCAGCGCGGTTCCACGTGTTCGTGGCTTCCTCGGGGCCGAGTATCGGGCGGCTGGGCACGCCATGGCGTGCCCCTACAACATGGTGTCGACTGGAGGCCGCCGATCTGGTTGCAGGCAGTCTCGCGGTGTGCTTACATGCAGCACCTTTCTGAAATGGAAGCAGGAGCGGGATGTTCTGAGCCGGGACGGCGCCGCCGCCCGGCGCGAGAGGCGCGAGCGGGATGGTTGGATCCGCCGAGGTGCGGTCATTCGAGCGTGAGGCGGCGGCGCCAGATGGCGCGCGGCCGGTGCTGGAGATGCGCGCCATCTCCAAGAGCTTCGGGGGGACGCAGGCGCTGGACGATGTCTCCCTGACGCTGCGCACGGGCGAGATTCACGCGCTGCTAGGCGAGAACGGGGCCGGAAAATCGACCCTGATCAAGATCATGACCGGGATCCAGCAGCAGGACAGCGGTGAGATCCGCATCGATGGCGAGCCGGTGCGGGTGGCGTCGTCGCAGGACGCGCAGCGCCTCGGCGTGGCCGCCATCTATCAGGAGCCGATGATCTTCCCCGATCTTTCGGTCGCGGAGAACATCTTCATCGGCCACCGCAACCGGGGGAAGATCGTCGACCGCCGCCGGATGGAGCGGGAGGCGACGGAGGTGCTGGGCCGCCTCGGGGTGCAGCTCGACGTCGGGGAGCCGGCGCGGGGCCTGACGCTAGCCGAGCAGCAGACGGTCGAGATCGCCAAGGCGATCTCGCTCGATGTGCGCGTGCTGATCATGGACGAGCCGACCGCCTCCCTCTCGGCGCACGAGGTGGAGCGCCTCTTCCGCATCGTGACCACCCTGCGCGAGCAGGGGGTGGCGGTTCTCTTCATCTCGCACCGAATGGAAGAGGTTTTCGAGATCGCCGACCGGGTGACGATTCTGCGCGACGGCCGCTGGATCTCGACGACGCCGCGCGCCGAGTTGACGCCGGTCGCGGCGATCCGGCAGATGGTCGGGCGCGAGGTGCAGGAGCTGTTCCACCGCGAGCGGCGGCAGCCGGGAGCGGTGCGGTTGGCGGTGCGCGATCTGCGTCGGGAGGGGATCTTCGAGGGGATCAGCTTCGAGCTGCGCGCGGGGGAGGTGCTCGGCTTCGCGGGGCTCGTTGGGGCGCATCGCACGAACGTCGGGCTCGCGCTCTTCGGGATCGAGCCGGCCGATGGGGGGGAGATTCTTCTCGATGGCGCGCCGGTGACCATTCGCTCCCCGCGGGAGGCGATGAGCAAGGGGATCGCCTACAGCACGGAGGACCGGCGACAGCTCGGGTTGGTGCTCCCGCTCTCCATTGCCTCGAATATTTCGCTCCCCTCGCTGCCGCGCTACCTCTCTCCCTCGGGGCTGGTGCGCCGGGCGGAGGAGCGGGCGACCGCCGAGACGTTCCGGCAGCGGCTGAGCATCCGCGCCCCATCGGTCGACATGCCGACCGGGGCGCTCTCCGGCGGGAATCAACAGAAGGTCGTCATCAGCAAGTGGCTGGAGACGAATCCGAAGGTGCTGATCCTCGATGAGCCGACCCGGGGCATCGACGTCGGCGCGAAGGTGGAGGTGCACCAACTGGTCGACGCTCTGGCGGAGAAGGGGATGGCGATCATCCTGATCAGCTCCGACCTGCCGGAGGTGCTGGCCATGAGCGACCGGGTGCTGGTGATGCGCGAGGGGCGGCAGATGGCGATCTTCGACCGGGACGAGGCGACGCAGGAGCGAATCCTCTCCGCGGCGATGGGGCAGGCGGCGGACCTCTTCCCGGAGACGGCGGCCATGACGGAGGCAACCTCGTGAGCGACGCGATTCTGCGCCGGATCCGTCCCGAGCAGTTTCGGGAGGTGATCCTGCTGATCGTGACGATCGGGCTGCTCGCCTTCTTCGCCACGCAGATTCCGGACTATTTCAACGCCCGCAGCGTCAACCGACTCACGACCGGGCTCGCGATTCCGCTCGTGGTGGCGGTGGGGCAGGTGCTCGTCGTCCTGACGCGGAATATCGACCTGTCGGTCTCCTCCATCGTCGGGCTATCGGCCTACATGGTCGGCACGATGCTGACGCGCGACACGGGGATCCCGCCGATCGTGGCGGCGCTGGCCGCCATGGCGATCGGGCTGGTGCTCGGCGTCATCAACGGGCTGATCGTCGCCTACGGCGGCGTGCCGGCGATCATCGCCACCCTCGGCACGCTGGCGCTCTACCGGGTGGCGCTGGTCGAGTTCTCCGGCGCGCGGACGGTGACGACGGCCGATCTGCCGGCGTGGCTGAACGACGTGCCGAGCGCGACCGTCGCCTCCTTCGCGAATTACGATCTGCGGCTGACGGTGGCGATCGCGCTGGTGGTGGCGATTCTGGGCCAGCTCACGCTGCGCTACCTGCCGTTCGGGCGGCGGCTCTATGCCATCGGCTCGAACCCGGACGCGGCGCGGATGGCGGGGCTGCCGGCGAAGCGGGACGTCTTCACCGCATTCGTGATCTGCGGCACCCTCTCCGGGCTCGCCGGCTTCATGTTTCTGGTCCGCTTCGGCAACATCACCGTCACGGCGGCGCAGGGGCTGGAGCTGCAGGTGGTGGCGGCGGTGGTGGTCGGCGGCGTCAACATCTTCGGCGGCTCCGGCTCGATGGTCGGCGCGCTGCTGGGGGTGCTGCTGATCGAGGTTCTGCAGCAGAGCCTGCTGCGCTGGGCGGGGATGAGCGAGTTCGTCAAGGACGCCATTCTCGGGCTGCTGATTCTGGTCGCGGTCACGGCCGACACGGTCATTCTTGGGCGGCTGCGCGAGATGTGGGTGCGGGTGCGGCGGCGCGATCAGGCGCGGGCGCACGAGGCGACGATGACCGACGAGGGAGGGCTGGCGCATGGCGCGTGAGCTGCTGCGGCGGCTGCGAAGCTGGGAGGGGCTCCTCTTCGTCCTGCTGCTGGTGGTGCTCGCCTACAACATCGCGCGAGTGCCGAATTTTCTGACCGTCACCAATCAGGTCAATCTCTTCCAGCTCGGCATCGAAAAGGCGATCGTCGTGCTGGTGATGACCTTCGTCATCATCAGCGGCGAGATCGATCTCTCGGTCGCCTCGATGATGGGGCTCTCGGCGGCGACGGCGGCCTACCTCTTCCAGTCGGGCGTGCCGATGGTCGTCGCCATCCTCGTTGCGCTCGCGGTCGGGGCCGGATTCGGGCTGATCAACGGCTACTTCGTCGCCGTCGTCGGGCTGAGCTCGCTGGCGGTGACGCTGGCGGGGTACGTCGGCTTTCGGGGGCTGGCGCGGCTGCTGGTGCAGGACAACTCGGTCGGCGGCTTCCCCGAGTGGTTCACCGATCTCGGGCAGAAAGGGCTGGTCGGCCCGCTGACCCTCTCGATCCTGCTCTTCTTCATCTTGGCCATCATCGGCACGATCGTGCTCCATTTCAGCGGGCTGGGGCGGCTCACCTATGTGATCGGCAACAGCGCCGCCGTGGCCCGTTATTCAGGCGTCTCGGTCGTCCGCACGCGGCTGATCATCTTCACGATGAGCGGCTTCATCTCGGCGCTGGCCGGGGTGCTGATGGCGGCCCGGCTCGGCGCGGTCCGGGCCAGCACCGCCGAGGGGTTCGAACTGGACATCATCACCGTCGTGCTCCTCGGCGGCGTGAGCATCTTCGGCGGCGTCGGCTCGATGATCGGGGTGCTCCTCTCGACTTACCTCGTGCTCAATCTGCGCAACGGTCTCGTGATCGCGGGGGTGACGGGCAACACGCAGACGGGGATCATCGGTCTGCTGCTGATCCTCTCGGTGTTGGTGCCGAACCTGGCCAACCAGGCGCGCGAGTGGTGGAGGCGGCGCCAGGCTGACGCCAACGCGCGGGCGCCAGCGGAGCCGGTGGTCGAGCCGACGCGATCACAGGCGGCGTCGGGATAGGGGGTGGCGGCTGCGCCGCAGGGAGAGACGGCCTCACGGCCTCAGGGGGTGAAGGGGGTGAGTAGGTCATTCCCCCTATCTTCTTTCCCCCTTCACCCCCTGAGGCCGTCTCCCCCTGCGGCGCAGCCGCCACCCCCTGAGGCGTATGGTCGGGAGAGGAGGAGAGGATCGGCGGATTGCGTCGCCGTGGGTTCGCGCGGAACGCTCGCGGGCGTGAGATGATGGTGGCGGGTAGTTCTTCGACGACGAAGAGGAGGATCGCATGAAGCGACGGAACTTCGTGGCCGGCATCGTCTGTGCCGGGCTGCTGGCCGGGAACATGGGGTTTGCCGCGCTGGCGCAGACGCCGGAGGCGAGCCCGGTCGCGGGCGTGAAGACGGGGGAGAGCGTCAAGGCGATGTTGCTCCCCAAGTTCCTCGGCATCTCGGTCTTCGATCAGGCGAACAAGGGCGCGCAGGAGGCGGCGAAGGAGCTGGGGAGTCAGCCGCCCGACTTCGTCGGCCCGACCGCCGAGAACAGCGTGGCGGGCCAGATCGAGTTCATGACCAACGCCCCGACCGGCGGCTACCAGGTCGTGATGCTCTCCAACAACGCCGGTGAGCAGATCGCGCCGGCGGCAGAGGCGGCGCAGGCGGCCGGCACGAAGGTGGTCACCTGGGACTCGCCGATTCCCGACGCGAAGGGCGAGAGCTTCTTCGTGGCGCAGGTCGACTTCAACGAGACGGGGAAGGTGATGGCCGACATGGCCCTCAACATCCTCGGCGAGCAGGGCGGCGAGTTCGCCATTCTCTCCGCCTCGCCCGACGCGGCGAACCAGAACGCCTGGATCGCGGCGATGCAGGAGGCGCTGAAGGATCCGAAGTACGCCAACCTCAAACTGCTCGAGATCGTCTACGGCGACGACGAGTCGGAGAAGAGCTACACCCAGGCGCAGGCGCTCATCTCCAAGTACCCGGACATGAAGCTGATCATGGCCCCGACCTCGGTCGGCATCGTCTCGGCGGCGAAGGCGGTGCAGGACGAGGGGCTCTGCGACGACATCAAGGTCTCCGGGCTCGGCGCGCCGGACGAGATGGAGGCGTACACCCTCAACGGTTGCGCGCCGGAGTTCGCGCTCTGGAGCTTCGTCGACCTCGGCTACCTGACCTACTACGCCTCGTATCTGCTGGTGACCGGCCAGATCGAGGCCAAGGATGGCCAGACCTTCACCGCCGGCCGCATGGGCGAGTACACGATCACCAAGGACCCGACCCGGCCCGACGTCGATGCGCTGCGGATCCTGATGGGCCCGTTCAGCATCTACAACAAGGACAACGTGAAGGAGGCGGCCGCAGCCCTCAAGTCGTAACCGACGACACGCGTGCGACGGCAGTGCCCCGGGCCGGCCCGGGGCGCTGCCATTTTGACGAGAGGGAGCAAGGAGATGGCCGATCTGGTGCGGAAGGCGTTTCTGTTGAAGCTCAAGCCGAATGCGCTCGAGCAGTACATCCACTGGCACGACAACATCTGGCCGGGGCTGCAGGAGGAGATCGCGCGGCAGGGGATCGCCGAGATCACCCTCTTCAATCTCGACGACATGATCGTTCTCGTCTCGCGGGTCGAGGATCCCGACGCCTGGGAGCGGCTCTGGAGCTCCGACATCCACAAGCGGTGGGGCGAGTTGATGGACCCGCTGATGCACTACCGCGACGACGGGGTCATCGAATCGCGCGAGCTGCGCGAGATCTGGCATTTCGAGCCTGGTCGGGGGGCGTAGGCGGATGGCAGGCACACGCGCGTTCGACGTCGTGGTGGTCGGGGCCGGTTCAGCCGGCTGCGCGCTCGTCAACCGGCTCTCC
>JADYYO010000124.1 GCA_020853615.1 Thermomicrobiales bacterium | reverse complement strand
TATCAGTGAGCCGGCTTGATGTTCTGGTTGACGTGGAAGAGGTTTTCCGGGTCGTACTTCGCCTTGATCTGGGCCAGGCGGTCGTAGTGGTCGCCGTAGGAGGCGCGCACTCGATCCTCGCCCTCCTCCATCATCATGTTGATGTACGCGCCGCCCGCCGAATAGGGGTGCAGGTCGCTCCAGTAGTTGCGCGTCCACTCGATCATGTGGGCATTGTCGGCCGGATCGGGGCTGACCCCGACCATGACCATCCCCCAGTTCGCGTCACGGTAGTTCCAGGCGGTCGCGTCCTTCGGCACGCGTCCGGCCACGCCGTCGATCGGATAGAGGTGCATCGTCGAGAGGGGCGTCGGCAGCGTCTCGCCGTACCTGACGTGAATATCGACGGCCTCGTCCGGAATCTCCGCGACGAAGTCCGCTTTCCAGTACCACTGGTGGCCCGCCGGGTAGAAGCCGTCGAACATGCTGTTGAGCCCCGGATGCGTGATGGGGCCGACCCAGTCGAGCGCCGGCGGCCCGAACTGGGCGCGAATAGGGGCGAAGGCCGCTTCCGCATCCTCGCCGGTGTATGCCCAGACGACGCCGCACACCTTCTTCCCCCACAGCTCCTCGGGGAACGGGGCGGTGGGGGGAACGGTGAGGAAGGCGAAGAAGCCGTTGAGCTCGTCCGGCGCCTGGGGGATGAAGTCGCGATACCAGCGCAGGACCTCCGCCGACCGCTCCAGCGGCCAGAGCATCGGCCCGGCGGTGAGGTTGGGCAGCGGATGCAGCCGGAAGAGGAACGAGGTGACCACGCCGAAGTTGCCGCCGCCACCGCGCAGCGCCCAGAAGAGGTCGGGGTGTTCCGTCTCGCTGGCGGTCACGAACGACCCGTCGGCCAGAACCACATCCGCTTCCAGCAGATTGTCGATCGCCAGGCCAAACTGCCGGCTGAGGTGGCCGATGCCGCCGCCCAACGTGATGCCGCCGACGCCGGTGGTCGAGATGATGCCGCTCGGGGTGCCCAGGCCGAAGGCGTGCGTGGCGTGGTGGAGGTCCCCGAGTTTCGCCCCGGCTTCGACTCTTGCCGTCCGCGCGACCGGGTCGACGCGCACGCCGTTCATCAGGGCCAGATCGATCACCAACCCGTCGTCGACCGTCCCCAGCCCCGGCCCGTTGTGGCCACCGGAGCGGATCGCTAGCGGCAGCGCCTGCTCGCGGGCAAAGTTGACCGCGGCGATGACATCGGCGACGTCGACGCACTGCGCGATCAGGGCCGGGTGCTTGTCGATCATCGCGTTGTAGACCGCGCGGGCGAGGTCGTAGGCGGGGTCGCCGCGCTGGATGATCGGGCCGCGCAGCGCCGCGCTCAATGCCTGAATGGCAGCTTCGTCGAGGTGAGGGGCGCTGGGGCTTGTGGAGAGTGCCATGATGCTCCTCCTACGGGACACGGAGAGCCCTGGCGCGCGCCGGGGCTGCGCGCAGGATGCCCCAGCCCCTCGGAATTGGCATCCGTAGGAACTACGGAATTCCCTCGATGGCGCGAGACATCCGCTCCGCAACCGTTGGCGCGAAGGCGGCCTCAGAGCAGGCCGAGCCGGGTGGCGGCTTCGGCGGCCTCGCGTCGATTCGCCACGGCGAGTTTGCCGAGGATGTGGCCGACGTGGGATTGCACCGTGCGCGGCCCCAGGCAGAGGGCCTCGGCGATCTCCTTGTCGGTCTGTCGTTGCGCCAGCAGGCGGAGGACCTCGACCTCGCGTCGCGTGAGCCCGGCGGGATAGGCGGTTTGCCTGGGGCTCGACTGCAGCTGCGTCCGCAGCGCGCCAGCGCGCGCCAGCGCGGGTTTCGCTCCCAGGGGCCGGCAGAGGCGGTCGACCTCCTCGAGCGCGGCAGTTGCCTTGTCGTTGGCCCCCCGGGCATGGAACTGGGCAACCAGGAGAATCGTCAATGCCCGTTCGAACGGTGCCTCGCAAATGCTCGCGAGTTCCAGCGCAACCGCCAGATGCGACGCGGCAGCCGGCAGGTCGCCTCGCGCCATCGCGATCTCACCGAGGAGACGCTGCGCGACCAGGCGCACGAGCGGCTGATCGGGGTCGCTGGCGAGCGCCATCGCTGCCGCTGCAGCGCGCCGTGCCCGTGCGGCATCACCCGCGAGGAGATGGTAGCGCGCCCAGGCGACGCGGCCTGCGGCCCGCCCGAGCGCGCTTCCGCTCCAGGCGAGCCAGGCGTCATGCGCCGTCAGCCAGGCGTACGCGTCCGAAAGCGCGCCCGCGTCCAGGCAGAGATCGGCGGCGAGGCGCTGCAGGAAGAGGCCTTCCTGATGGATATGGTCGCCAGGCACGGCCTCCGGCCCACGAGGGAATCGTACGTGAATCTGCGCCCACGCCGCCTCCGCATCACCCTGATGGCGGGCGAGCTGCGCCGACGCGCTGGTGATCTCCCGGCGCAGGAAGGCATTTCCCGGGTCTGGCAAGTTGCGCAAGATCTCGCGCGCCTCCTCCCAGGCGCCATCGAGGACCAGGCAGTTGAGCTGGGCGAGGCGCGGCGAGACGCCGAGGCGAAATGCGCCGCCCGCCCGGGCCAGCGCGATTTCCGCTTCGGACGCGACTCGCCGCCGCGCTGATGGGTCTGCCGC
>JADYYO010000123.1 GCA_020853615.1 Thermomicrobiales bacterium | reverse complement strand
GAATGGCAACCCGGTCCGACATCGTCAGCGCCTCTTCCTGGTCGTGCGTGACGTAGAGGACCGTCGCGCCTGATTCACGGTGGATGCGCCGGATCTCCTCCTGCATGCCGACGCGCAGGGCGCGGTCAAGCGCGCCGAGCGGCTCGTCCATCAGCAGCAGAGCCGGCTGAAAGGCGAGAGCGCGCGCGACGGCGACCCGCTGCTGCTGTCCGCCCGAGAGCTGGCGGGGGTAACGGTCGCCATAGCCGCCGAGCTTGACCAGCTCCAGCATCTCCGCGACGCGCCGCTGGCGGTCGGCCGGGGTCCAGCGCCGCAGCTTGAGCGGATAGGCGATGTTCTCCGCCACGCTCATGTGCGGGAAGAGGGCATACTGCTGGAAGACGACCCCGATCCCCCGTTCGGCGGGCGAGAGGGTGGAAACATCGCGCCCGGTCAGCTCGATCGTGCCGGAGGATGGCCGCTCGAAACCGGCGATCATCTTCAGGATCGTCGTCTTGCCGGAGCCGCTGGGGCCGAGCAGGGTCAGGAACTCGCCGCGCCGCAGGGCGAGATCGACGCCGGCGACCGCCTCGACGCCGCCGAAGCGCTTGCGCAGGCCGCGCAGGCGCAGCGCCGGCATCGCCTCGGCCGCGACCGGAGCCGCATCCCTTGTCGCACTCGTCGCGATCACACCCGCCTCCGTAACAGACCGTAGAGGAGCAGGAGCAGCGCCGTCGCCCCGGTCAGGAGGGTGGCAATGGCGGTGATGACCGGGTCGACGCCGAAGCGGACCGAGCTGAAGATGGCGACCGGCAGCGTCACAAAGCCGATCCCGCTCAGGAAGCTGGTGACGATCGCCTCGTCGAAGGAGACGACGAAGGCGAAAATGAACGAGGCGACCATCGCCGGGGTCAGGAGCCGAAAGGTGATGTCCCACCAGGCGCGGGTGCGGCTGGCGCCGAGGCTCAGCGCCGCCAGCTCCAGGTCACGCGGCACCCGGGCGATCGCGGCGCCGGTGATGAGGAGGACGAAGGGGAGCGCCAGGGTGACATGCACCACGAGCAGCCCGCCGAAGCGGCCGAGCAGGCGTAGGTCAGCGAAGAGGCCGTAGAGCGCGACGGCGTAGGCGACGCTCGGGGCCAGCAGCGGGCCGAGCCCGAGGAATTGCGCCAGATCGCGCCCGGGCGCCGCCGTGCGGTAGAGCGCGAGGACGGCCGGCATCCCGACGAGAACGGCGACCAGCGCGGCGGCGACGCCGAGCGCCAGCGAGCGACCGAGCGGCTCGAGCCACTTGTCGCTGGTGGCGAGGGTTGCGTACTGCCGCATTCCCCAGCCGTGCGGCGGAAAGCGGATGAACTTGTCGTTTGAGAAGGAGAGAAGGACGACGATGATCGTCGGCGTCACCATGAAGACGACGACGAGCGCGATCAGCAGCTCGTGCGCCGCGCGCCCGGCCAGCCGCAGCAGCCACCCGGCGCTCATGCCAGCGCCCGCCGCAACTGGTCGAAGCCGACGATCCGCCAGGCGACGCCGACGACCAGCGCCGCCGTCACGAAGAGGATGCTGGCGGTGGCCGCCGCACCCGGGAAGTCGTAGAGGCTGAAGAGCTGGCGGTCGATGAAGGTCGCCAGGAAGGGGGCGTCCGGCCCGCCGAGGAGGATCGGCGTGATGTAGAAGCCGACGGAGACGACGAAGGTGATGGCCGCCGCCGCGAAGACGCTGGGGGCGATCAGCGGCAGGATGATGCCGGCGATGGCCCTCGCCCGGCTGGCGCCGAGGCTCTCGGCGGCGCTGACGAGGGTGATGTCGACGTTGACGAGGCTGGCGTAGATCGGCAGGATCGCGTACGGGAGCATCGTGTAGAGCATGCCGAGAATGACGGCGGTGTCGGTGTAGAGGATGCCGAGCGGCTCGGGGATGATGCCGGTCGAAACGAGCGCCGTGTTCACGATCCCCTTCCGCTGCAGGAGGATGGTGAAGGCGTAGTTCCGCACGACGACGCTCGTCCAGAGGGGGAAGAGGGTCGCCGCCCAGAGGGCCGCCCGCTTCCAGCGCGAGCCGGTTGTGCGAAGATCCCAGGCGATGACGAGGCCGATCAGGGTGCCGAGCAGCGTGACGATCGCGCTCACTCGGAGCGTGGTCAGGAGCGAGCGCATCGCCGCCGGGCTCTGGAAGAAGTCGGCGAAGCGGGAGAAGCCGAAATCGGGCTGGGCGAGCGCGACCCAGATGATGCGCACAATTGGCACCACGAAAAAGAGCGCGAGCAGCAGCAGCGCGGGCGCGAGCAGCAGCAGGCCGACGAGCGCCGAGGGTTCGGTCCGCCAGGCGCGCGCCCTGCCCCCGACGGGCAGAGCGGCGACGCCCGGGTCAAGCGCGGTCATGCTACGACGCGAGCCATTCCGTCCAGCGCGGCAGGACTTCATCGCGGTGCTCCCGCGACCACTCGACGTCGAGCAGCACGCCCTTGGCGACATTCTCGGGCGAGGCGCCCATGTCGGCCGTGATCTCGGCCGGGACGCCGGCATAGGCCTCGGGATTGGCGACGCCGTAGCCAATCGCCTCGATCCACTTCGCGCCGCCGTCAGGATGCGTGGCGTACCAGCGCAGGAAGTCGAAGGCCGCCTCGGGGTTCGGCGCGTCGGCCGGGACGACCAGCAGGTCGCGCGAGATCGGGCTCCCCTCGAAGGAGAGCTGGACATCGACGCCCTGCTCGCGCAGGCCGGAGGCGCGGCCATCCCAGAGGATGCCCATCACGACCTCTTCGTCGCGGAAGATCTGCTGCGACTGGTCGCCCGTCGTCCACCAGACGTCGATGTGCGGCTTGATCTCGTCGAGCTTGGCGAAGGCGCGGTCGACGTCGAGCGGGAAGAGGTCCTCCTTCGCCACGCCGTCGGCGAGGAGGGCGTAGATGAGGGCGTCGCTCCAGCCGTCGCCATACATCGTGCGCCGACCGGGGAAATTCTCGACGTCCCAGAACTCGGCCGGGGTCGTCGGGCAAGCGTCGGCCACGGCCGCGTTGCAGGCGATAACCGAGCCGTAGGCGGCGAAGGAGATGCCGTAGTCGGTGACGTTCTCCGTGCCGACGGCCTCGATCAGCTCCGCCTTGAGATCATCGGGGAGCGGCTGCAGGAGGCCGGCGTCGATCAGCGCAACCGCGTCCTCTTCGCCGAGGTCGACGACGTCCCAGGTGACATTGTCGGCGGCGGCCTGTGCCTCGAGCATCGCGTTGAAGCCGCCGGGCGCATCGACGAACTGGACGGTGGTCCCCGTCGCTTGCGAGAAGGGATCGCCGAACGCCTCGCGGAAGGCGTCCGAGTACGCGCCGCCCCAGGTCGCGACGACCAGATTCCCCTCCTGGGCGCCCGAGCGATCGACCATGAGGAGCGGCACGAGCAGCGCGAAAAGCACCACGATCCGAAGGCGAACCGCATGCCGAGAGGTCTGCATCGACCTGACCCTCCGTTGATGTGACTACGCCGCCGCGCTCGCGCGCCGCCAACGCATCCGTTGGTTGTCTGCCGTCCGGTTCTGGGCATTCTACGGCCCCCTGTCAGGCTGTCAAGCGCGGCCCGCCGAGGCGCGGCGTCTCACGACCATTGGGCACGGCATGCCGTGCCCCTACCCGTGGATACGTCTGTTGCCGGGGCCACCCGGGGGTACGTCTGTTGCAAGGGCAACCCGGAGATACGACCGTTGTCGGGGCACGCCCGGGGAT
>JADYYO010000122.1 GCA_020853615.1 Thermomicrobiales bacterium | reverse complement strand
CGGGCGCTCGCGGAGTATCTCTTCGACGACGACCAGGCGATGGTCCGCATCGACATGTCGGAGTATATGGAGCCGCACTCGGTCAGCCGCCTGATCGGCGCGCCTCCGGGCTACGTCGGCTACGAAGAGGGGGGCCAGCTCACCGAGGCGGTGCGGCGGCGGCCGTACAGTGTGATCCTCCTCGACGAGATCGAGAAGGCGCACCCGGACGTCTTCAACGTCCTGTTGCAGATCCTCGATGACGGCCGGGCGACCGATGGCCAGGGGCGGACGGTCGACTTCAAGAACACGGTCATCATCATGACTTCGAACCTCGGCTCGTCGTACATCATGTCGCTCGGGCCGGAGCAGGAAGAGGAGATGCGCGAGGCGGTGATGAACGCCCTGCGCGGTCACTTCCGGCCGGAGTTCCTGAACCGGATCGACGAGATCATCATCTTCAAGCCGCTCTCGCGGGAGCAGCTCGCCGAGATCGTCCGCATCCAGCTTCGGCAGGTCAGCGACCGCCTGGCGGACCGGCAGATGCACCTGGAGGTGACGCCGGCCGCGATGGCCTGGATCGCCGAGCGCGGCTACGACCCGGTCTTCGGGGCGCGCCCGCTGAAGCGGCTGATCCAGCGCGAGGTGCTCGACCGGATCGCGCAGATGGTGCTGAGCGGCGAGGCGCGCGACGGAGACACGATCATCGTCGACGCGGACCCGACTGGTCTCCATTTCCGCACCTCGGGCGTCGAGGCGGCCGCCGTCGCGTAGCGGGGGCGAACAGAGAGACAACACATTTTGCCAGCGGCAGCGCCGCGAGGGATCGGAAGATCCCTCGCGGCGCTGTTCCTTCCGGCCACGATACCGTCGGGTCTCATGTGTCATGCCGAGGAACGAAGCATCTCGGCGCAGGGGAAGCGATGTTCCGGGGAAGCCGAGATCCGCCGCTTTGTCACAGTACGCGGAATGACACGAGTCTGGCAGTGCCGTGGAGCTGCCGGGCTATACTCCCGCAGGGATCGTCGGTGTGGCAAGCGGAAGGTCATGGGCGTGCCCGAGTGGGTGCAGGGGATCATACAAACCGGTCTGACCGTCGTGGCGCTGATCG
This sequence comes from Thermomicrobiales bacterium, assembly GCA_020853615.1. GTDB lineage: Bacteria > Chloroflexota > Chloroflexia > Thermomicrobiales > UBA6265 > JACCXM01. Next base: position 15,168 of record JADYYO010000122.1, on the reverse strand, counting down.
TCATCATGATGGTGCTCGCGGCCCTGTTCATGATCATCTTCGGCATCGCGACGGGGATCGACGAGCGGATCCAGGAGTAGGGCCGGCGAGGCGATGGGCGATCTCGGCGGTATTGGCCGACTGCTGATCGTCGCGGGCGTCGTCCTGGCGCTGGTTGGCGCGCTGCTCCTCGTTGCGCCGCGCATCCCCGGGCTCGACCGCTTCGGTCATCTCCCCGGCGACATCACGATTGAGCGGGGACCGGTGACGGTCTTCGTACCGATCGTCTCCTCGATCCTCCTCAGCATCCTTCTCACGATCGTCCTGAATCTCATCTTTCGCCGGTAGCCGGGAGTACTCTTCGCCCGCCCCGCGTTGACGGGCACGCATGGTCGCCTCTACAGTCCCAGGGTCCGCGCCACCCGATCGTGGCCGCGGACCATCTAGCTGATTGTCAGCAGCGTGGAGAAGGAGGTGGACTGATGTTCCCGGTAACCAGCCGACCGCCGTCGACTGGGCGGACGCGATTTGGCCGCGCGGCCGGTCGTGTGGCGCTGACCGCGGTCTTTGCCCTGGGAATCGTGGCCCCGACCTTCGGCCACGCGGCGCCTGCCAAGGCGCAAACGACCAGCGTGTCGTTCAGTACGGCGAAAGCGGCCCCGGCCGACAGCGTGACCTACTTCGTCGCGACCCTGGACGACAAATCGGAGCAGTGGCAACTCGCGAATATGCTCCTCGACCGTGCGGGCGTCGGGGAGGCCCTCAACGAAGCCGTTTCGGAGGAGATGAAGGACGAGCAGTCCGGGGAGAACCTGCCGCTCGACGCCTTCATGGGCGGCGAGGTGGCGCTGGTCGTGAACGAGACCGCGCTCGAGCATGCCGCCGCGGAGTCGATGGGCTCCGCGGATCTCGATGAAATGCTGGGCTCGCTCGGCGTCGCCACGCCGGAGGCGGCGGGCGAGCCGGCGGCGCAGGGCGTTGCTGTCGCCCTCGACGCGACCGCGCCTGACACCGCGTGGGCGGGCATCCGCCAGGCGGTCACCGAGAAGTCGAGCGAGCAGCAGGAGTATCAGGGGACCACGATTCTCTACGCGCCCCCCTCCGGCGACGATGAGGAGGGGATGGCGGCCGCGAAGGTCGATGACCTGATCCTGATCTCGATGGTTCCCGCCGATCTCTATCCCCTGATCGATACTCTCGACGGCCGCAACGCCGACATCACCACCATTCCGGAGTTCACCGCGGCGCGCGACGCGCTGCCCGCCGATTTCCTCGCGTTCGGCTTCATCAACAACATCCCGGCGCTGAATGCGGATCTCGGCCCGTTGGCGCCGATGGCGAGCTCCCTGGCCACGGAGTCGTTCTCGGCGATGACGATCGCCGCCGACCAGCCGGGCTTCCGGATGGAGACGGTCACGATCCCGGCCGCGGGCACGACGCTGCCGAACATGGCCGAGCACTACCAGTCGAATCTCGTGAACGCGGCGCCCGAGAATACGCTCCTCTTCGTCAGCGCGGCCGACCTGGGCAAGACCCGCGTGCTCGACGTCCTGGGCGCCACCATCCTCGGCCTCGCCTTTGGCATGGGCGACGCCAGCATGATGGGCGGCGAGGCGACCCCCATGGCCGGCAACGACCCGGAGGCGATGATCGCCAAGCAGTTTGCGGATGCCGCGGGGTTGCTCGGGGTGAACCTGCAGACGGAGCTCTTCCACCAGCTCGTTGGCGAGTATGGCGGCTGGGTGACGGCCGACATGGCGACCGAGCACGTCTCGGGGCTCTTCGCCTCGAAGACCGAGAATCCCGAGACGGTCGCCAACGCGTTGATGCAGATCTCCTACCTGATCCAGGGCGCCGGCGGGTCCGAATCGCTCCTCTCGACCCGCGAGGTCGCGGGCGGGCAGGTCTACGTGCTCAACCTCGGCGACGAGGCGGGCGGCTCGCTCGAGTTCGGCGTCGTCGGCGATCAGTTCGTGCTCGGCAGCGGCGACGCCATCGATCGTCTCGAAAGTGCGAACGGCCCGTCGCTGGTCAACAACCCGCGGTTCACGAAGGTGATGAGCGAGCTGCCGGCCGAGTACAACGGCATCGCGTATGTTGATATGACGCAGGCCATCCCGCTCCTGGAGGCCGCCTCGGAGGAGGCGGACGACTTCGGCGGCATGATGGGCTCGAGCGACATGACCGACGCCAGCGAAAGCTGCGCGAACTACGCGACGCAGGAGGAGGCGCAGGCGGCCTACGATGCGGGCGAGCCCGACACGTTCGACCTTGACCAGAACTTCAACGGGATCGCCTGCGAGGGCTACTTCGCCGCCGATGAGTCGACGCCGATGGCGCTCGGCGCGGGCGACGAGCATGGCGACGGCGAGAATCCGTTCGCCAATGTCGACCTCTCCGGCATCGAGGCCTACGGTCTCGTGACCTACAACGACAACGGCATGCAGCGCTCGTCGTCGATCCTCGCCATCGCCGAGTAGCACGCACTACCCCGGCCAGCGCGCCGGGACGCAACGAGGGCGCCCGGCTCGCGGGCGCCCTCGTTCTTTCCCAGCCGAGAGCCGTCCGTCCCGATACCGGGGAATGCGTACCCGTGGCGCGCTCATTGCTAGCAACCGGAGAGGCAGCATAGTCACGACAGGAGGAGCCAACATGATCACTGTTCGGCAGCGTTCTACGGGGGTGTGGAGACCACTCGTCGCCCTGCTTCTCGTCCTGAGCCTGACCGTTCCGGCGTGGCTCGCCGGGACGGCTCGCGCGCAATCGACTCTGCCGCGCACGGCGAGCGCGGCGCCCGCCTCGACCGCGCTGTTTGCCGAAGTGAACCTCGAAACGAGCGGCGCGCAGTGGCAGCAGGCGCAGGCGCTGCTGGCGCGCGTCGGGGTTCCCAATGCCCTCGATCTCTGGCGCGAGCAGATGCTGAAGAAGGGCGAGCGGCGGGGCGATTTCACCGCCGCTGATCTCGACGCTCTCCTCGGTGGCGAGATGGCGGTCATCGTCAGCCCCGCGGCATTCGAGCGGCTCGTCAACGAGCAGATGGTGGCAGCGAATCGCCAGGGCATGGGCACGCCGGCGGCCGGCATGGCGACGCCGGTGGCCGCCCCAGGCGAGATGGGGCAGGGCGTCGCGGTCGTGCTCCTGCCGAGCAATGCCGACGCCGCGTGGAGGTACGCCCAGCGGCAGATTGACGCCTTCGCATCGAAGCGGGGCGTCGAGGTGATGAAGGAGACGCACGGGTCGGTAGAGATTCTCGCGATCACCGCTGGCAATCGCTCCGGCGAGGCCCATGACGCGATGGAGGATCCCTACGACGTCTGGCTCGGCCACGATGGGCACGGGGAGCTGGCCATCGCGCATGCTGGCGACTTCATCGTCGCCGGGAAGACCCCTGCCGATGTCGGCGCAATCGTCGACGTGATCGATGGCACGGGCGACTCGCTTGCCAACAGCGCAAGCGCGCAGGAGGTCGTCGCCTCGCTTCCTGCCGATGCGCTGGCGTTCACCTATGTCGATAGCCAGGCGATCATCGGCGCGCTCGGCACGCGCGCCATCGGCTCGATCGAGGCGTTCCTGCCCGCCGGGATGACCATGGAGTCGCTGGGCGGGGCGAGCGGGATGACGCTGAGCGCCGACCAGCCGGGGTTCCGGTTCGAGTCGGTGACGATTCCCGCGCCGGGCGGCACGCTCGCGGGCGCCATCGCCCCGAACGATCCGGCGGTCGCCCAGGCCGCGCGGCAGGCGCCGGCGGACACCTTCGCGTTCGAGGCCGGCAAGCTCGTGAAGAGCGCGTTCGCCGGTCTCCCGTTCGCATTTTCGCAGTTGGTCAACGCCGTGACCGCCGGCCCCGAAGCGCAGATGCAGGCGCAAAACGCGTTCCCCTCAGTCGCGGAGATGCAGGCGGAGATCGAGAGGGCCGCTGCGACGCTCGAGTTCGATCCCCGGGCCGACCTCTTCGATCTGCTCGGCGATGAATTCATCGCCTTCACCAACTTCCCCAGCTTCGGCTCCGGCGGCATCGACCTGAACGCCGTGGCAGCTATCAACACGACCGATCCCGCCGCCCTCGCCGTCACGGCGCGGAAGTTTGCCGCGTGGCTCGACCGCACCGTTCCCGATATCGACATCTCCGTGCGCCAGGTCGGCAGCGATACCATCTACGTCATCCGGGACCCGAACATGAGCGGCGGCCCCGCGCTCGAGATGGGCGTCGTGGGCAACCGCGCCATGATCGGCATCGGCAACGGGATCGCCGAGCTGCAGTCGGCGCCGTCGACGTCCCTCGCCGACAACGCGCAGTTCCAGCAGGTGATGGCGACGCTGCCTGGCGAGTTCTCGCAGATCGCGTATGTGGACCTCTCGCGGGTTATGGGACTCGCGATGGTGATGACGGGCAGCATGGGCGCCGAGCGCGACGCCAACCTCGCCTGTTCCGAGTATCCCAACCAGGCGGCCGCGCAGACCGCGCTGGAAGCGAGCCCGGTGGCCAACGCCCAGCTCGACCAGAATGGCAACGGGCAGGCGTGCGAGGATGCGTTCGCCATGTCTGGCGCCACCCCGGTTGCCCAGCAGGCGACCCTGCAGAACTTCCGCGCCCTCGGCGCGGTCACCTATGAACAGGATGGTAAGGCGAGGATGAGCGGCATCCTCTACATTGCCGAACCGGGCGCCTGAACCGCAGAGCAGAGGAGAACGGAGGCGCGTGCACGCACGCGCCTCCGTTGTCGTGTCGCGGCCGGGTAACCGGCATGGCTCCCCGGTCGTTGTTGAGCGCGTAAGAATGAAGGTCGCCGCGTCCGCGTCGTCGCGGCTATCCTTTTGCGCGACCCGCCAGGAGGAGAACGACTCGATGATGGATCCCCGGTTGGAGCAGGGCCTGGCGCCACGCGAGCGCGAAGAGCTGCATCGTCTCTGGCGCGCCCTTGGCGCCACCACGCCGCGACCGACCCGGCGCGACATTCTGCGCTGGTCGGCGATTGCCGCCGGTGCGGTTGCCACCGCGCGCCATGGCATCGTTGACGCGGCGCCGGCGCGCGCGCCTCAGCGCCAGGATGCGCAGCACGTCGAAGGCGCCGAGATCGTCGTCCCCTTCGACGCCTTCGGGCAGGAGATCACGCTCGATCCGCACCGCTCGTCCGATTATGGCGGGTTCTGGGTGATGTATCCGAATGTCTGGGGCGGGTTTCTCCGCTACGACGAGATGGGGCGGATCGCCCTCGACCTGGCCGAGAAGGTCGTCCGCTCGCAGGATGGCCTGCGCTACACGCTGACGATTCGCGAGGGCGCCAAGTACGCCAGCGGCGACCCGGTGGTGGCCGATCACTTCGTCAAGTCGTGGATGCGGGCGCTCGACCCGGCCAACCTCTCGCCGATGGTCGCCTTCATGGAGCCGGTGCGCGGCTTCAACGACTGGATCGGCGGCAACGCCAATGTCCAGCTCGGTTTCAGCACCGAGGACGACCGTACGGTCGTCATCGAGCTCGACGAGCCGTCGACCTACTTCCCCTCATTCCTCGCCTCATTCGTTTGGGCGGTCGTCGATCCCCAGGCGCTGGCTGACTATGGCGAGACGAACTTTGTCCTGAATGGGGCGGGCACGGGGCCGTGGCAGTTCACGGAGTACCAGCAGAACACCCAGTTCGTGATGGAGCCGAATCCGAACTACTACGACGCGCTGTCCCCCTCGCTCGCCAAGATCACCTGGCCGGTCTTCAACGGACCCGACGCGGCCCGCTCGGCGCTCGATCTCTACCAGAACGAGGATGCCGTCTCGGCTGATGTCCCGCTCTCGCTCCTCGCCGATGTGCAGGGAGATGCGACGCTCAAGGCAGAGCTGCATCAGCTCAACCAGGCGCAGGCGACGATCCGCTCGCTCGCCATGGACTTCCGGCAGGCGCCGTTCGACGACGTCCGGGTTCGCCGCGCCTTCGGCCTGGCGTTCGATCGCGACCGCTACTCGCAGATTTACGCCGGGACGTGGACGCCGGCGTCCGTCTTCACCCCGCCGGTCGTCAACGAGCTGAGCGGCTACCAGCCGCCGGAAGGCTTCCCGTTCGACGTCGCGCAGGCGCAATCGCTCCTGGCCGAGGCTGGCTACCCGAACGGCGAGGGGCTGTCGGAGATCGTCTTCTACCAGCCCTCCGGCGACAGCGACGAGGAGCTGCAGCGAATCCAGCAGGTATTGCAGATCTTCCAGGACAACCTCGGCGTGACGATCACGCTCGACAACTCGCGCACGCAGGAGCAGATCAACCAGCTCATCGCTGACAACGGCGGACTGCAGTTCGGCATCATGTGGTGGCAGACCGTCACCGACACGCCCTTCCTGCTGAGCGACGTCTTCCGGCCCGAGTCTCCCTACATGAAGGGGGTCTTCAACTGGGCGCCCGACCTCGAGGCGATCGGAGGCGATCCGGGCGCGGCGGCGGCGGAGTTTGCCGATCTCATGAAGCAGGCGGATGTCGAGCTCGACGCGGGCAAGCGGAACGATCTCTACCGCCAGGGCGAGACGCTGGTGCTCGACAACGCGGTCTACGTGCCCATCGCGAACTGGGTGCCGATGTTCGTGCAGAAGCCGTGGCTGCAGGGGACCAGGCAAGGCCCCTGGACCGGGCGGCTGCCGATCCTCTTCGACAAGGACGTGATCGTCGCGCCCCACTGACCGGGCGCGAACGACCCTCACCCCCAACCCCTCTCCTGTCAAGCCGGGAGAGGGGAGCATGCGGCGAGATTTCACGACAGAGCCGAAGCCAATACCCGGAAGCCGAATTATTCGGCGTCGTCGAAGAGGCGCGGCTGGGTTAGCGGGAGGGCTGGCGGTTCTTCGGGGGCGACGCCGAGCAGGCGGCCGAGGGCCATCGCGTTGAGCGTGCCAGCGCCGCGCGCGTTGTTGTTGAAGAGGACGTGGACCCGAGCCGCCCGGCTCGCCAGGCCGGTGGCGATGGCCGCCAGCTCCTCCAGCTCCGCCGGAGAGTAGTCGTAGTCGTAGCGCGTGCCGCCGCTGCCGCCGCGATACCAGGCCGCCGCATTTCTCCCGTGCAGGCGGAGATAGGCGAGGGCGGGGTTGGTGATGGCCGGGAGGAGCGGCACGGTGTCGTTGGCGATCTTCGGCTCGTCGACGACGGCGTAGGCGAGCCCGACCTGCGCGAGGAGGTCCAGCGTCTCCGGCGCCGACTCCGGCGCGAGCCAGGAGTGGTGCCGGAACTCGATGACCGCGACATCGCCGCGCATCTCCCGCGCCACCCGCCGCAGATAAGCGCGGTTCGCCGACGTGTTCGTGAAGCGGGGCGGGAACTGGAAGAGCGCGGCGCCGAACCGTCCGGCGTCCCTGACCACCGCGTAGGAGTCGCGAAACGCGGCGAAGGTCGCCTCCGGCGGAGCATCACGGAAGTGAGTCAGCTCGTTGAACGCCTTGATGTCGAAGGTGAAGTCAGGCGGGGTCGTCTCCATCCACTGCACATACGTCCGCGGCGGCACGATCCGGTAGAACGAGACGTTGACCTCGACGATCGAGAAGAAGCGCGCGTACCAGTTCAACTTTTCGGCCGGCCGCATGCCCGAGGGGTAGAAGCCGGGGAGACTCCCCCACGAGCTGATGCCGATCCGGATCTCCCCGGGCAGGGGATCGCGCCCGCTCGCGCTCTCGGCGGCGGGCGCGACGCTCATGCGGTCGCCTTCGCGCTGGCGAGGAGATCCTTCCAGCGCCCGTCCATCCCCGCTTCGCTGACGCCGTAGAAGATCCGGTCGTCGCCATCGCCGCGATAGACGAGATCGTAGCGGCGCTCGCCGGAGCGCTGCCGGTAGGACCGCCACAGCCCGTAGTCGCCGTCCCAGCGCACCTGCGATTCGTCGAGCTCGCCCTTCTCGCGCTGGCCGATGGCCGACCGCCAGAGCTTCCGGTCGGTCGACTTCGTCACGTTGTGGATCAGCTTGTGGTAGCGGAGATCACGCAGGGTGTAGTAGCGGACGCCGTCCTGCTCGAACGCGGAGAGGACCTCGATGCCGGTCGTCGGCGCGATCGGATCCGGGGAGACTGCCTCCTCGGTGATTTCCAGCCCCTCGGCCGGTTCCGGAGCCGCGACGGCGTCAGCAGCCGCGCTCTTGCCGTTAGCCGAAGCCACGTGCTCGGTTGGCTCGACCTCTACGGCGGGCGCCCGGCTGGCCACGCGTTCGCTCTTGGCCGGCGCTGGCTCCTTGGCGGGGCGAGCGGGCTCGACCCGCTCGCTCTCCTTCGGCTTCGAGCGCCCGTTGCTCGTTGCCGGTTGGGCCGGCGCGGGCAATGCCGCGGCGGCCCTCACGGCCGCGCCGGTGATCATGTGGACGATCTCGTCCCGCGTCGCCTGCGCTGATTCGGCATCGCGGCGGATGTAGATCCCGGCCGGGGCGATGGCGTGCGGCTTGTGCGGTCCCTCGGCGACGGTCAGGATGACGATCGGCTTGCCATCGGTCAAGGCTTCCTCGAAATCGACGTCGACCGCCGGCGTGACCTGCTCGGCGAGCGCCGCCTGCAGCTCCTCGATAATGGCGGCGGCGCCATCGACGCCCGGGATGGGGCGCTTTTCGGCGGCAGAGAGGCCGAGGTAGATCCGCCCGCCGCCGGCATTGGCGAAGCCGACCACATCGCGCAGGATCGCGCTCTGGTTCCGCTTGGTCGCCGCGCTCTCGTGGAACGCCTGCAGCGCGGTGTTCCCCTCGAGTCTGGCCGCCTTGATCGGGTCGCTCGGCGGGGGCGTGAAGGGCCGCGTGTCGTCGAAGCGGTCGCTCGTCAGCAGTTCCTTCAGCGCCCGGAACGACATCTCGGGCAGCAGGACCTCGGTCGGGCGGTCGCCGATGCCGAGATTGCTCGCGCGGGCCGGATCCTGCTCGAGGCGGTGCGCATCCGAGCCCTGGATGCAGTGCATGCGCCGCGGATACTCCGACTTGATGCCGCTGAAGAAGCGGGCGGTCGAGCGCCGGTTCGAGGCCGGGAGGAGGTCGGTAACCTCCATCGCATGCAGATTCGGGTCCTGCGTGTAGGCGATCTTGGTCTGGCCGCCGAAGCGGAGTCCCTGCATCGCGATGCCGTGGGCCGAGTTGACGTGCGCGCCGATGACGAGGGCACCGTGGTCGGCCAGGATCTCGTAGGCGCGCAGCACGTCGGTCGTCGCGCCGACTTCGCCGCTGCCGAAGCGGTCCTCCGGCACGCCGAGCAGGAGGAGCAGGTGCTCCATCAGCCGGACGCTCGTCCCCTCGGGGAAGATGGCCAGGATGTGGAACCCGAACTGCGCCGTGAACTCGAACCCGGGCAGAACCAGTATGCGGGCGAGGCGGCGGCGGAACTCGGCCAGCCGCTCGGCCTCGTCCGGTTGCAGGCGGCCAAGGTATTCGAGCAGCTCCAGATCCTCGATCTCGCGCCAGAGGTCGGCGTAGCCGCGAACGGAGTTGTGGTCGGTCAGGGCGATGGCATCGAGCCCGCGCTCTTCAGCGCGCTTCAGGATGTCGAGGATGCCGATCCCCTGCTGCTGGTAGTCGACCGACGCTGGGGTGTGGACGTGGAGATCGATGCGCCGCCAGGTGCGGTCGGGCGCATGCGTGATCGCGTCCGGTCCGAGAGCCGTGCCGTCAGCGCCTCGGGATGAAGCGCCCCCCGCTTGTTTGGCCGGCTTCGGTAACGTTGGATTGGGCGCGCTGGTGCGGCGCCTGGATACAGGTGGAATAGAACATCTCCTTTCAGTGGAATGGCGGCGCGGAGTCATCAGATCGGAAAGAGCCGCATGCCGCCCCACCATGCAGAATAATACCATAGCGAACGCCATTATTGACAAGAAGACAACGGCGGTACGGACGAAGCGGCGTGCTAGACTCAAGTGAGCCCGCGCCCATCTCGCCGGGACGGTCCTTCGTCGGGGCGTGCCGGGCCGGAGTCGCCCCGCCTGTCGCGGAAACCACGCGCCCACTTGCGCCGTACATCAGGAAAGGGTTCGTGCTCACGGCGGCCCGCGCGATCGATCCGGTTGCCGGCGACGCACGATTAGGGATACGGGGCGGAGACTGTGCCAGAGATCGATACTCCCTTGTTGCTCGATATCCTGCTGGGGCTGGTCATCCTCCTCTTCGTCCCCTTCGGCATTCGCCGGGGGGTGGCGAAGGAGGCGATGGTTTCGGCGGGCATCTTCCTCGGCGCGACCCTCGCGGAGCGCTTTGCCGAGCAGTGGGCCACGCAGGTGGCCTCCCGGTTCGCCCTGGAGCGGGGCGCGGCCATCTTCGCCACCTCGGCCCTCCTCCTCTTCGCGGGCACCTTCCTCCTCGGCTATGGCGCTGGCGCCGCGTTGGGCGCCGTGCGTCCCGGCACCCTGTCGCGGCTCACTGGCGGCCTGCTGGCTGCCTTCAATGCCGCGCTGCTCCTCTCCTATCTGCTGACCTGGATCGACCGCTACCTCAACCAGGGCTCGGTCGTCGACGACGGGATCATCGGCAACGCGCTCCTGCGGCGGACCGATCTCCTCCTCCTGGCGGCGGCCGGCGTCCTGCTGGCCCTGACCGTCCTTGGCTGGATCGTCGGCGCGATCCGGTCGCGCCGGCAGCCGCGGGATGTCGACAGCGGACTCGGCGGTCCCCTGCCGCGGCAGCGTCCGGTTCGCGTCTCGCCGGCGGCTGATGCCGGCAAGTACGAGCCGGGCCTCGAGCCGGGCGCGCCGTCGGGCCGCTTCGGGCAGGGGCTCGACGCCACCTCTCCACTGGCGACCGGGACGGCGCTGGCCGCGCGGGAGCCGTGGCGGGAGGGGGAGCAGACCGTGCAGGTGAGCAACGGCCACTCCCGGGGCGCTGCCGCGGCCGGGGACGAGACGGTCTGGTCGGCCTGGAGTGCGCCGGCGGCCGACAACCCCTTCGCCAGGCCGGAGCCGGCGAACCAGTGGCCGGTCACCTCCTCCTCCGGGGTCACGGACGACGAGCGGTGCGCCGTCTGCCGGGCCCGGGTCGGCCCGCGCGATGTCTTCTGCCCCGAATGCGGGGCCACCCTCTAGAATTCGAGACGGCTGCTGAACGATCGGCCTGCCGCGGCGACGGGACCCCGTGCGTCGCGGCAGGGATCGCATGTTCGTGCATGAGGAGGTTGCGATGGCGACGACGGCGCGAGAGATCGATGTTGCGCGGGCGCGAGAGGCGGTATCGCGCGCGATCGACGAGGCGGCGAACGATCTGATCGCGTTGTCGACGTTCATTCACGATAACCCCGAGATCGCGCTGGAGGAGGTGCGAGCCAGCGCCGCCTGCGCCGACTTCCTCGCCGCGCGGGGGTTCGAGGTGGAGCGCGGCGTGGCCGGGTTGCCGACCGCGTTCGCGGCGACCGTGGGTACTGGCGCGCCCCGCATCGCCTACCTCTCCGAGTACGATGCCCTGCCCGGGCTCGGTCACGGCTGCGGGCACAACCTGATCGCCATCGCCGGCATCGGGGCCGGGATCGGGCTGGCGGCGGCGCTCCCCTCTCTCGGCGGCGCGGGACAGGTCAACGTCTACGGCACGCCGGCGGAAGAGGCGGTCGGCGGCAAGGTGATCATGGCGAACGCCGGCATCTTCGACGGGGTTGACGCCGCGCTTGGCGCGCACCCCGGCGCCTCGGACGCGGTCTGCCCGACCGTTGAGGGGAGCGGGCAGGCGCTGGCCTGCGTGCTGATGCGGATCAGCTTCCACGGGCAGGCGGCCCACGCCGCCGCCGATCCCTTCAACGGGGTCAACGCCCTCAACGCCGTGATCGAGGTCTTCAACGGGATCAACGCGCTGCGCCAGCACATCAAGCCGGACGCGCGCATCCACGGCATTATCACCCACGGCGGCGACGTGCCGAATGTTGTGCCCCACTTCGCGCAGGCCGAGTTCTTTGTCCGCGCCGCCACGCTGGCGGGGATGAACAGCCTGGTCGAGCAGGTGCGACGCATCGCCGAGGGGGCGGCGCTGATGACGGGGGCGCGGCTCGAGCTGGAGATGCCGGAGGAGGCGAACTCCGACATGATCACCAACTACACCCTCGCCACCCGGCTGAGCCAGCACATCGCGAGCTCAGGCCTGGCGCTGCCGGAGGCGAAGCCGGAGCCGGGCTCCGGCTCGACCGACTGGGGCAACGTCAGCTACGTGGTGCCGTCGGTCGAGACCTCTTACCCGATCCTCGACCGGATTTGCACCTGGCACTCGCGGGATGTGGTCGAGGCGTCGGTGTCGCCGCTCGGGTTCGCCAATACCCTCGCCGTCGCCCGGGCGATGGCACTAACCGGGATCGACCTGATCGCCGAGCCGGAGTTGCTGGCGGACGTCAAGGACGAGTTCGCGCGCGCCAAGGCCGCTCGCGCCGCCTGAGCGATTCGGCCGGGGGTGGTTGGGGTGAAAGCGCGCCGGTGATCGGCGTGCCGGTCATCGCGTTGGCGGCCTCCGACGGCAGCGCAATCCCGCCCGCGACGAAGCGCAGCCGCAACGCCTCGCCGGGGTGGACGCGATAGCCCCAGCTCGGGGCGTCTGCCCGCGCCGGGGGCGCGTCGCGCTGCTCTTGCCCGTCGATCGCGTCGGCGCTGGCCACCAGCACGACCGCCGGCTCCAGGTTCCAGGCAGTCAGTGGATCCTTCCCGGAGACGGCGAGGACCGATGCCGGCGGGCCGGGGTCGAAGCGATCTACCGCCGCGCCATCGGAGAGGACCACGATGCGCGTCTCGCCGCGTTCGATCGTCGCTCGCCACGAGAGCGGGTTCGATCCAGACGTTGTGCTATCGGGAAGCGCGGTCTCGAGCGTTACGCCGATCGATGGCCCGAGCTGGATGTGCCGGGGCATGGGGAAGGGCGCGATCGCGGCGAGCTCTGCCGCTTCCGCCGAGGGCGGCAACGCCCCTAGGGTCGCCACGACGCGCGCGTGCGGATCGTGGCTCATGGCGAGCGGCGCCCGCAGCGATGCACCGCTGCCGGCCAGCAGCAGCAGATCGATGCGGCGGGCGAAGACGGGCCGGAGCTGCGCCAGCGCGTTGCCGAACTCGATCCTGTCGTCTCCGGTCGCCAGCAGGAGACGAGCTGGCCCATCCGTGACCAGGAGCGACAACTGTTTGCCGGAGCCGAGGAAGGCGACCTGCGGCGCATTCAGATCCTGCAGCCAGATGACGAAGGCGGCGGCCGTTCCAGCAAGGGCGATGACGAAGACGAGCGCGACGGTCAGGAGCGTCGTTTGCCAGGACGGTTCGTGCGGGTCGCTCATGGCCCCGATCTCCCGCCGAAGGGCGACGGTCCCCGGCTCAGGGAGACGCGCACGACCGTATCGGGGGGGACGAGCGCGTCGGGCGGCGGGTCCTGCGAGACGACGGTGTTGAGTGGCGCCGAATCGGAGAATTCGGTCTGCCCGAGCGCGATGCGCAATCCGAGCGGAAGGAGCGCGCGGGTCGCATCCGCCATGCTCTGCCCTCGCAGGTCCGGGACGGCCACGTTTGACGCGGCGACGGGCGCGATTGTCGGCGCGGGTGCGATGGCGGGCGCGGTGGCTGTCGGCATCGGGGTTGGTTCGCTCGCGACGTCCGGCGCGATCGAGGGTTGCGCCTCGATGATCAGCACGTCCTCCTCGGGGATCGCGCCGGTAATCGCCGGGGTCGGCGGCGCGATCGTCGTCGCGGGGAGGTCATTGCCGTTACTCGGCAATCCCTGGAAGCCGGCCCAGAGGAGTGCGGCGAGCGCCACGAGCACGACGAGCGGGGCGAGGAGCGGGGGCACCCGGCTGCCGCGCGACGGCGGGGTCGGGGCAACTCTCATCGGCGGCGGTTGCGCCGGCGGGCTGGCGGAGCGCCAGTTGCGCAGCGCCGTGGCGAAGGCACCTGCCGAGGGCCAGCGGCGAGTCGGGTCTTTCTCCAGCGCGCGCAGCACCACCGCGTCGACCTGGGCCGGAATCGCCGGCCGCGCGCGAGACGGGGGCGGGGCGGGATCGTTGACGTGGCGCATGGCCACGCCGATCGGCGTCTCGGCGGGGAAGGGGAGCGTGCCGGTGAGCATCTCGTAGGCGACGACGCCCATGGAGTAGAGATCGGAGGCGGGAGTGGCCATCAGCCCCTCGGCCTGCTCGGGAGAGAGGTAGCCGACCGTGCCGAAGCCGCCGCCCGTCTCGGTGAGATCGGCGTCGGCGAGCCCTTTGGCGATGCCGAAATCGACGACCCGCGCCCGGCCATGCTCGTCGACGAGAATGTTGCCCGGCTTGATGTCGCGGTGGACATACCCGCGGGCGTGCGCGTAGTCGAGCGCCGAGCCGACCTGCTCCAGCAGCTCGGCGACGTCGTTCGGGTGGAACGGGGCCTCGGCCGCGATGATCTCCCGCAGCGACTTGCCCCGCACCAGCTCCATGACGATGAAGGGCTGCCCCCCCTCCTCGCCGACGTCGAAGATGTCGATGATGTTGGGGTGAGAGAGGGCCGCGGCGGCGCGCGCCTCCCGCTCGAAGCGGGCGCGAAAGGCGGGATCGGAGGCGAACTCGGGCCGCAGCGTCTTGATCGCCACGTCGCGCCCGAGGAGGAGATCGTGCCCGGCGTAGACGAGGGCCATCCCGCCCTGGCCGAGGCGACGGCCGACTCGATAGCGCCCGTTGATGATCGCCTGTGTCCGCGTCATGGCCTTCGTGATGTCCGGCGGTTCCCGTTCGCGGTCGCGCCGGTTGCGCGCCCGGGGATCATCATAGCCCGTGGCCAGCCGAGGGCCGGGAGGGAAAGGGCGCCGCGACGATCACGTCGGCCGAACTCCCCAGCAGCTGTCGCAGCCGCGCGGCGACGCGCTTCGCTTCCTCCCTATCGTGGAGGAGTGCGTAGTGGGCGGGGCCGGCGCCGGAGAGGGCGACCGATGGCGCGCCTACCTCGCGCATGACCCGCGGCAGATCCGCGAGTGAGGGGACGAGCTCGTAGAGAGGGCGGGTGAAGGCGTTGACGAAGCGAGCTGGATCGGGTGGTAGGCCCGCGCGGAGGCGGGTGGCCTGCGCGGCGATGGACGAGCCATCCCCGAAGTCCTCCGGGCGGAGGCGCGCGTAGAGGCTCGCCGTCTTGCGCGGAATGGCGATGACGGGCGCGACGACGACGAACCAGATCCCCTCGGGGAGGGGGAGCGGAGTCAGCCGCTCGCCCCGTCCTTCGCCGAGCGCGCAACCGCCTCTCAGGAAGAAGGGGACGTCGCTTCCCAACGTCGCGGCGATCGGCGCGAGGGCCGTATCGT
>JADYYO010000121.1 GCA_020853615.1 Thermomicrobiales bacterium | reverse complement strand
GGATGCCCGGCTAGCTCTCCTCGCCGGCGAGCTGGTCGCCCCAGTCGTCCATGTTCTCTGGCGCGTGCGGCCGCTCGTTATCCGGCTGGAACTCGAGATCGGTCCCCTCGCCCGTGGCCATCGCGCCGCCGCCGCGCTGCGCGGCGGCGTACTGCACGGCCTTGACGATGTTCTGGTAGCCGGTGCAACGGCAGAGGTTCCCCTCCAGCGCGTGGCGAATCTCGGCCTCGGTCGGGTTCGGGTTGCGGTCGAGCAGCGCGTTCGAGGCCATGATCATGCCGGGCGTGCAGTAGCCGCACTGCAGGCCGTGCATCTCCCAGAAACCCATCTGCATCGGGTCGAACTGGCCATCCTTCGCCAGCCCCTCGATCGTCGTCAACTCGGCGCCGTCAGCCTGCACGGTCAGGAGTGTGCAGCTCTTGACCGGCTGCCCGTTGAGGTGAATGGTGCAAGCGCCGCACTGGCTGGTGTCGCAGCCGACGTGCGTGCCAGTCAGACCGAGGTTGTCCCGCAGGAAGCTGACCAACAGCAGCCGGGGCTCGACTTCCGCGGCGTACTCGACGCCGTTGACCGTCATCCGGACCGCAACCCGGCTCGGCGCCATTATTGTGGTCGTCGCCATGGTTCTCGCACTCCTCCGCACTCTCGCCGCCGCGCACTGGCGCCCGGCAACCCTGTCCCGATCGCCACCACCTGCCAACCACGGGCCTCGTCATCGGCAAACCGGCGACGAGGCATGGCTGTCGAGCATCACCAACCGCGCCGAACTCGGCGCGCCCGGTCGTCTCGCATGGGCCTCCCACCGCGCGTGGGACGGACATATCACGTGGGGCGGAGTATACCGCCGCGCGTAAGGGTTGTCGTCAGGGTCTCTGGAAGCATGTCTCTCGCGGCGCGCGACAGAATCTCATGCGCGATCGTCAGGCAAATGGACACGGCATGCCGTGTCCAAATCCGCGCGAACTGAGGCGTCGATAGCGGCAAGTCCGTCGCGAGCAGCCTATTCCGCCGCAGCCGCCGCGAGGCGATGCGCGTACTGCCGGTCGTAGAACTCACGGAAGCGAGGATCGTGCTCGCGCACCGCGCGCCACCACTCGGGGTGCGAGACATACCAGTCGATCGTCGCGTCGAGCGTCTGCTGCCAGTCCCGGCGTGGTCGCCAGCCGAGCTCTTCCCGAATCCGGGTCGTGTCGATCCCGTAGCGTCGATCGTGGCCCGGGCGGTCCTCGACATGGCGGAGGAGGCTGCGCGGCTTGCCCAGCCGATCGAGGATGGCGTGGACGACGTCGAGGTTCTCCCGCTCGTTGTCCGCACCGACGTTGTAGGCCGCGCCAGATGCGCCGTTGCGCAGCACGAGATCGATGGCGGCCGCGTGGTCCTCGGCGTGCAGCCAGTTGCGTACCTGGCGGCCGTCGCCGTAGACCGGCAGGGGGAGATCGAGCAGCGCGTTCGTCACGAAGAGGGGAACGAGCTTCTCGGGGTACTGGCGGGGCCCGATCGTGTTCGCGCCGCGCGTGACGACGACATCCGCGCCGTAGGAGGTCACATAGGCCTGGCACATCAACTCGGCGCCGGCCTTGGCCGCCGAGTAGGGCGAGCGGGGCCGTAGCGGGTCCTCTTCCCTGGCCGCCTCCCCTTCGGGAATGTGCCCGTAGACCTCGTCGGTGCTCACCTGCAGCATGCGCAGGCCATGCGTCCGCGCCGCCTCCAGCAGCGTCATCACCCCTGTAACGTTGGCGCGGGCGAAGGCGGCCGGGTCGAGCAGCGAGCGGTCGACATGCGTCTCGGCGGCGAAGTTGACGATCGCGTCGACGCGGGGCGCGATCCGCGCGACCAGCTCGGCGTCGGCGATGTCCCCCTGCACGAAGCGGAAGCGAGGGTCATCGCGCACCTCGGCCAGATTGGCCAGATTTCCGGCGTAGGTCAGCAGGTCGAGCGCGACCAACTCATCGTCCGGGTGCTGGCGCAGGAGATGATGGACGTAGGCGGAGCCGATGAAGCCGGCCGCGCCCGTCACCAGGATGCGCATGTGACCCTCCCTCGTTCGCTCACGATGGCGCCGCGTCGTTCAGGATCTCGGCGGCGAGGCGCGGCGCGTACTCCCCGAGCGCGACCCGCCAGTCGCGGAGCGCAATCCCCAGCGCGGCCGCGCGGATATTCTGCAGTTCGCTATCGGGCGGGCGACTCGCCGGCAGCGGATAGCACGCGAGGAATGCCGCCGACGAGATGGGGCGCACCAGCTCGGGATCGAGGCCGGCCAGCCGCGCCGTCTCCCGCGCAAGCTCGTAGCGGCTGGCGCGCCCGCTGTTGACCGCGTGCAGGATGCCGCTCGCCCGCACCGCCGCCAGGGCGACGAGCGCCTCCGCGAGGTCGCCGGCAAAGGTCGGGCTACCGCACTCGTCGTCGACCACGTCGATGCCGCCGCGATCGCGCAGCACGGTGAGGACCGTGCGCGGGAAGTGCTTGCCGACGCCGCCATAGAGCCAGGCCGTGCGCGCCACGCCGAACCCCGGGCTCGCCGCGAGGACCGCGCGCTCCGCCTCGAGCTTGGAGCGGCCATAGGCCGAGATCGGGTCGGGCGCGGCGTCCTCCGCGTAGGGCGCGCCGCCGCGGCCCGAGAAGACCATGTCGGTGCTGACCGCCAGGAGATAGGCCCCGCACGCCAGCGCCGCCTCGGCAACGTGCCGCGTGGCCCGCACATTCCCCGCCTCGCCCCGCGCCGGCTCCCGCTCGATGCCATCGACATCGGTGCAGGCCGCGCCGTGGATGATGATGTCGGGAGACTCCGCGGCGATGGCGCGCGCCGCATCTTCCGCCGCGAGATCGACCGCGACATCGATACCGTTCCCTGGCCTGGAGCCGAGCGCGACGACCTCGGCGCCCGCGCCCCGCAGCGCCGGGACGAGATAGCACCCGAGCTGCCCCGCCGCGCCAGTGACGAGGACGCGCGCCCCGTGCAGCGCAGGCGGATTACCCGACATCGACGCGGGAGTGGTCGCCGAGCAGGAGGCGAATCGCCTTCGGCCGCAGGGGCGAGCGCTCGACGACGACCTCGCGCCCGATCAGGGAGTCGGCGATGCGATGCTCGACGTTGCGGATGACGCTCCCCTGCAGGACGATCGAATGCTCGATCTC
>JADYYO010000120.1 GCA_020853615.1 Thermomicrobiales bacterium | reverse complement strand
GGCGCCTTCGCCGGAGCCTTGACAGCGGAGGGCTTCTTCTCGCGGCCGGTTTGGCTCGAGGCGGTGCTGACGGCGATGGCGCCCTGCGCGATCGCGCCCTGGTCTGGCGCGGCGGCGGCTGTGGCGGCGGCGCCCTGAGCGACCGCGCTCTCATCGTCGGCATGCGCCAGCGCCGCCGCGGCCTCCACGCGGGCCGCGCCGCGCGCGGCGGCTGCTGAGGCGACCGCGCCTTGCGCCGAGGCCGCGCCGGGGCTGGCGGTCAACCGGGATGCCGAGCCGGCCAGGACGATGTCGCGATTTTGCGCCGCGGCGCCCGGAATGCCGCGTAGGGTGGGAACCGCGGTGGCGAGAACCGCGCCGCCAGCGAGCCGTGCGGTCAGGGCGACAACCTGCCGGCGGGTGACGGATGACCTCGGATCGGGTGAGGCGGGGCGAGCGATCCGGTGCTGCATGATGTCCCTCCGTTCTTCTCCGCGAGCGGCGCGGGTTCACACGTGGGCGAAACGGCGCCGCGTCTCCAGCGTGCGACGCGTCCTCGACGCAAGGGTCGTGCCGATCATCTACCGGCCCGTCGATGCGGCAGAGATGCGCCCCGGCCGCGTACTGAGGGTTACGCCTGCGATCCCGCCCGGATTTGTGCTCTCGGACTATCCCGTCGAAAATGGGACTTCTGGGGTGGCCATCGCCGCGTTGCATCACGCGGCGGCAATCTCCGACAATCCCCTTGACATCACCGCGAGTTGCCAATGACGGAGAGAGTCACTCCGCGCCCCGAGGTGCGTAGAGTCGCTGCCATGCGAGGTGTGGGTTCCGAGTGAGTGAACGGGGCGTGACTGCCGCATCGCTGACGCGGCAGGCGATCGAACGGATCGACGATGGCGATATCGAGGATGCCCGGCTAATCCTGGCCGAGGCGCTGGCTCTTGATCCGTCATACGAGTTGGCGTGGCTCTGGTTCGCGCACGTCGCAGAGGATCCGGGCGAGCGGCGCTTCGCGCTGGAGCAGGCCGCGAGGATCAATCCTGACTCGCCCGCGCACCAGGAGCTGCTCATGCTGCGGCGCGCCGCGGCAGTCGCGCCGCCCGAAGTCAGCGACGTGATCCCCCCGCCGCTGCCTCCCATCGCGGCGAGGAGGGCGGAGCGAAGCCGCTGGCGGCCGGCGCAAAGGCGGACGGTCGCACTCGTCGCGCTCGGGTTGATCGCGCTCCTGGCGCTCGCGTCTGGCGTCGTCCTGCGTGGCGCTGGGCGCGCCAAGCCGGTCTACATCGCGGTCGTGGGCGGCATGTCGGGGCCGGCGTCCGCCTCGGGCCGGGAGATGGTGCAGAGTGCCCGCCTCTATTTCGACCGCCTCAACGCCGACGGGGGGATCGAGGGAAGGCCGGTCGAGCTGCTCGTCTACGACGACAAGAACGATCCAGGCACTGCCAAGACGGTCGCCGGGCAGATCGTGGCCGATGGCCGCCCGCTCCTGGTGATCGGGCATACCGTCAGCTCCACGTCGCTTGTGGCGGGGCCCATCTACGCGGCGGCGGGCATCCCGGCCGTGACAAGCACCTCGACCGCCGACAACGTCACCGAGGGGAACCCCTGGTACTTCCGGACCATCTTCGACAACCACACCGAGGGCTTTCTCATGGCCGCCTACGTGCGCCATGTCCTCGGCCTCGACCGGATCAGCGTCGTCAGCGGCAGCGACGACTATGGCCGCTCGCTCGCGGCTGGTGTTGTCGAGGCCTTTGGCAACGAGGGCACGATCGTCAGGCAGTACACGATCGAGGCAGAGGGAGATGCGCTCGACCCTTCGGTACAGGCGGCCGTTGTGGGATTGCATGCCGAACCGAACCCGGGCGCGATCGTCGTGGCGCTGCAGGCGGAGCCGGCGACCGCGCTGGTGACGGCGGTCAAGGCGGCCGGCATCACGGCGCCGATTCTCGGCGGCGACGCCATGGGCTCCAATCGCTTTCTGGAGACCTTCGCCGATCCGCAAGCAACCAGACGAGGGGAAGGACACATTGCCGACGGGCTCTACGCGGCCTCGCCCTTGATCATGGACAGCCTGACAAGCGACAGCCTGCGCTGGTTCCGGGCCTACCGCGACGCCTACGGCGAGGACCCGACGTGGCGCGGGGCGGCGACCTTCGATGCTGCGATCGCGGCCGCGACCGCGATGCAGAAGGCGAACGTGACCGGAGAGCCGGCGGCGCGCGGGAACGAGCGCCAGCAGATCCGGGATGCGCTCGCGGCGCTGGACAGCCCGGAGCGCGCGGTTGCCGGCCTGCTCGGGCCGATCTATTTCGACGCGCAGCAGACGACGCCCCGCGCCGCCATGTTCGGGGTCGCCCGAGGCGGGAAATTCTCGTCGGCCTTCGAGCAGTTCCGCCCCTACGCGCCTTCGGCCAGCGCCGATATCGACGCCGATCTCGCCTCCGGCGTCGTGATCGAGGTCAACGGGCAACTGCTCGAGCGGCAGCGGATCGTCTTCGCGGGCGTCAACATGAACGAGATCGGCGAGCTCGATACCGCCAATCCGAGCTTCTCCGCCGACTTCTTCCTCTGGTTCAACTACACCGGCGGCAACGACGCAACCGACATCGACTTCGTCAATGCGGTCGATCCGGCGCTCGAACTGGGAGACCCTGTCCGCGACGTGACGCGGGATGGCGTCACGTACCGCCTCTACCGCGTCTCCGGGCGCTTCAAGGCGCCGCTGCAGTTTCAGGATTTCCCTTTCGACCAGCAGAACCTGGTGATCACTTTCCAGAATCAGTCGCTGCCGTCGTCCAAACTGGTCTACGCGATCGACCGCGATTTTCTCGCCGCTTCCCAGGCGGAGCGATTGACCAGCGGCTCGAACGCCGCCGTCTCGATCAACGCCATCCCGAGCTGGCAGGCGATCGAAATGCAGCTCTATCAGGGGACAGTCGGCTCGACCGCGCTGATGGGCGACCCGGACGCGAATGTCGGCTCGAGCGGGATCGAGTACTCGACGGTCACGGCCGACATCACCATGACGCGTGACCTGGCGGCCTTCCTGATCAAGAACCTCTTGCCGCTGGCGCTGCTGGCGGCGATCACCTACGTCTCGCTCTACTTCCCGCACAGTCAGACCGGCGAGCGGGTCGCCTTCGGGGTCAGCGCCATCCTCACGGCGGCGGTCCTCCTCTCCAGCGTTACCAGCGTGCTGCCGCAGGTCGGCTACACCGTCGCCATCGAGTGGGGCTTCTACGCCTTCATCCTTCTCTCGGCGATCTGCATCATCATCGGGTTGGTCGGCGACCGCCTCTACGATGAGCGCCGCTACGGCGAGTTGCGCCGCCTCGATCTCTTCTCCCACATCTTCTACCCGGTCTTCGTCGCCGGGGTGGTTGCGGCCTACGTTATCCGGTATGGAGGCGGCTGAACGCTGTTCGACTGCAGCGAGCGCGAGACGCCATCAACCGCGCGCTGCTGGGTCACTTCCGGGGCAACCCTGGAGACTGCACCGCCCACTACTCGCCCCATCGCGTTCCGTGATTTACCTGGATCATCAGTGTTCGCCTTGGCTCGTACCGAATTCGTCTGAACTCTGCACTTTTCTATACCGGCACGCCTTATCTCCTTCCCCTCTCCCGGCGCGCTGGGCCGGTCGCCCGCCGAGTTGGCGGTCGTTAGGGGTGAGGAAATCCCGGCAGGATGGCAGGAGTCACGCGGATGCTACATCAGTGGCTCGTGTAGCAGAATCCGCTTATGTTGGGAATGCATCGTGGCTCGGTGTCGGGGCCCTGGTTGCAGCAGATTTGATCCGCGGCACAGAGTTCGCAATCGGGTCCGCACGGCCCACGGTTTCCTGACCATCCCGGGCTGGATCCTCGGACACACTGCCCTTGACAACAGACCCCGGCGCCGCAGTCCTCGCAATATTGCCCGCAGCGATGCGGGTCCGTCTTCGGGTCCCTGGAACAGCGTTGATATGGCGGTCCCTGGCAGCCGAAGGGCGCCGAAGGTGGGCAGGTGCAGCTATCCATGTACGTCTGGGCGACGCAGACGTACTCTCCCAGACCGCCTTGAGTGCAGTTCGCGCCCAACCCCACCCCGCCCGGGCAACATGGCGCGCAGCGATACCGGAAGTCATCGCAGCGCCCCTCATGCGGACGTTTGCATTCGCACCGGTGCGTGTTGAGATTGCATTGGAGATCGGAGTAGCTGGGATAAGGCTGGTCGCAATCGCTCTCCGTACAGCAATGCTCGTCATCGTCCGGAACGCACAATCCACCCCCGCAATTGCGCTCTCCGGGAGCGCACCCGGTGGCGACGCACTGGCCCCCTTGGCAGCGCTTGCCGCCGCCGCACGCGTGATTGCACTCCCCACAATGCTCGTTGTCGAACTGGGTGTCGACGCAGGCGGTCCCGCACTTATGGCCGCTGGCGCAGCCGCAGCTGCCGTCGATGCAAGTCAGGGCATCCTGGCAGGGGTGGTCGCACTGGCCGCAATGCTCGTCGTTGTCGCGCGGGTCGACGCACCCCCCGTTGCAGAGGATCTCGCCGCCGGAGCAGCCGCTGTGAACCTGGCATTCCCCGTCGACGCAGGCGACATCGATCCCGCAGGGGCGATTGCACCCCCCACAGTGCCTGGCATTGGTCCGCGTGTTGACGCAGTGCTTGCCGCACTTGACCGTGCCTTTCTTGCACGACTTCGGCTTCTTCTTGCGCTTCTTTCCAGCCTCGACGACGGGCGGCCTGGTGGGGCCAGCGAGGCCGAGGCCGAGGAGGGCCGCGGCCAACCGGCGGCGGGTGAGCGCCAACGCGAACTGTTGCGCGAAGCGGTCGAAGCACGGCCCGTCCATGACAACCCTCTGGCGGCTGACGAGACAGGAGTCCCGGAAGAACGCGAAGACGATCGCGCCAGCCCGCGTGAAGAACGCACGGTAGCGCTAGGCGCACACTACCGGCGGCGCGACGCGTTTGCCATTCGCAATAAGCCTCACCGGCGTCGTGGATGCAGGGTGAAGATGGCCATGAAACCGGACATTGCGCGGCTGTTGTCCGCCATCTGCATTGCCGGAGTCCGTTTGGCGGGAGGCTTCCGGGGTGCGTCGTTTCTCGGAGTCGAGATGCGTCCGTCGGCAGCATGACTTGGCATTAGCATGCCGTGTTAGATGAGACCGTCGCGGACGGCGATGGCGGCGGCAGCGCTGCGGGAAGGTGCGCCCAGCTTGGCGCGGATGGAGGCGCAGTGGCGGGAGATGGTGGCGCGGGAGCTGCCCAGCGCCGCCGCGATCTCCTTGTCGGCTAACCCGCGGGCGACGCATTTCAGGACCTCCCGTTCGCGCTGGGTTAGTTCCGGGCCAGGGCCGGGATCACCGGCAAGCTGAATGCCGGCGATGGCTTCCGTGAAGGCAGTATCGGGGGACGTGCGGCCACCTTCCCAGGCCGCCGCATACGTGGCCTCGCCAAGCGAGGCCCGGGCCACCGCCGCGGCGCGTGCGATCCGCTTCGCATGCGGGCACGGTAGTCCTACACCCTTGCGGTGCAGGAAGGTCTCGTGAGCGCCAATCAGCCGAGCCGCGGCCATGGCGCTTCCCTCCAGCGCCTCGAGCAGCGCCAGCGCACTCATTGGGTTCACGATCGGCCAGAATGATTCGTAGGGCGCCCCCAGGACCAACGCCGCTTCGACCAGCTCGCGCGCCCGCGCGGTGTCGCCCAGTTCGATCAGCACGTGGGCGAACTCACCCTGCACGTAGAGCCGGGTCGTGACGCTTCCGGCCTCCTCGGCGCGTTCGAGGCCTTCTTCGAACCAGGTGATCGCCCGCTCGACATGGCCGAGCTGAATGGCGACCAGCCCCCGATGTGCACACGCCTGCGCCCAGCGGGCGCGGGCGGCTGATGACGTTGACGAGGCGAATACCTCCAGTGCGAGGTCGAGCATTGGGGCAGCAGCGTTTGCATCGCCCGAATAGAGGTAGGATGACGCTGCGACCCATCGGCTCATCGCTTCCAAGGTAGGATTTCTGGAATCGAGGGCCAAGGCCAGGGCGTTGCCGCTGGACGCCTCGAGTTGCTCCAGATCGCCTGTCAGCGATGCGAGAAACGCGTGGGCGAGAAACGCCCGGGCGCGGGCAGGAGCCGGTGCGCGAGTCGCACGATCGAGCGCTCGGGTCAACCAGCGCTGTCCCTCGGGAATCAATTGCCACGACCAATAGACCCACGCCGCGCCGGCGATGCGAAGGGCGACCTCGGCGTTGTGCTCCAGTGCCCAGGCTAGCGCCATGCGCACGTTCCCGAGTTCCATGTCCAATCGGGCTCGCCATAGGCGTTCGTCCGGCCCGAGCATGTCCGGCTCCGCCTCTTCGACCAGATCCAGGATGAAGCCGGCATGCGCGGCCCCGGCGGCGTCCTCCTCCCCGGCTTCCGCCAGTCGCTCCAGGGCGAATTCCTGCACCACTTCCAGCAGGTGGTAACGTGACTCGCGCGTGTCGGCGAGTTCCGGCCGCACCATGCTCTTGTCGATCAGCTCTGTCAAGGTATCGAGAGAGAACTGCTCCGTGCCGTCGCCGATTCGGCGCGCCGCTTCCAGGGTGAAGCCGTCGCGGAATACCCCCAGACGACGGAAAAGCCGCGCCTCCTCATCGGAAAGAAGGCCGTACGACCAGGAGATGGCGTCACGCATAGAGCGCAGCCGGGCGGGCTGGTCCTCTCCTCCACCGCGCAGGAGTGGCAGTTGTGGCTCCAACAGATCGAGCAATACCGACGGCGGCAACACACGCACCCAGGGCGCGGCCAGCTCAATGGCCAGCGGCAGCCCCTCGAGCCTGCGACAGATCTCGATGACGCATCGAACTTCGTTGGCGTCGGGCGCAAAGTCGTGTCGCACCGCGTGCGCCCGCTCGACGAACAGGGCGGTCGCTTCGAAGGCGTTGAGCTCGTCGAGGGTCAGTGCATCGTATGAGGGAGGAAGCGATAGCGGAAGCGTCAGGAAACGTTGTTCCCCACTGACCCGCAACGATGATCGGCTGGTGACGATGATTGTTACTTCCGGGCACGCTTCGAGAAGACTCACCACCTCCGGGGCGGCGGGGAGCACATGTTCGAAGTTATCCAGCATGAGAAGCATGCGCTGATCGTGCAATGCTCTCGCCAGGGAGGATGCGACGGTGCGGCCGGGGGTTTCCTGAATGCCGAGCTCGAGAGCGATGGCACCGAGGACTTGTCCGACGCTGCTGATCGCGGCCAGGGGCACGAACACCGCGCCGCCCTCGAACGTGCCGCCCATCGCCATCGCGATGGCGATGGCAAGCCGGGTCTTGCCGACACCGCCCGGACCGATGAGGGTGACAAGGCGGTTTCCGCTCGCGATTAGCGAGGCGATATCAGCGATCTCCTGCCTCCGGCCGACGAAGGACGTCAATGGCCGTGGGACCGCATTGACGAGTTGGTGGTCTATCGTCTCCGGGGGCGTCGCCGGCACTCTGCTCCGTTGCCGGCGGAGGAGACGATACGCGCGGATGGCTTCGGGGGCGATAACATACGAGCGCCCTTGCCGTATGCCCTCGAGCCGGCCATCATGGATGGCGCGCCGCACAGTGCGCTCATGGATGCCAAGCAGAATGGCGGCCTCGCATGCGGAGAAAGCGGTGGGCGGTTTCCTGGTCCCGGGGGCGGTCGTAACCGCCGGCGCATCCAGATCGCGCTCAGGCGCGTCCATCGACAGTTGAGGATGAGAACGCCCATCGGCCGGCACATGGCATCAGCGAAGCCTTGAAGTGACACTCGGCTGAACATCTTCGATTATACGCCGATCGGCGTGCAATCACCCTGCCGTTGCCGGTAGTGCCGCCCAGGCCTCCTCCTCTTCGACATCATCGAGGTAGAGCGAGCGCGATTCGACCCGAGGCAGCGCCAGCGCCAGGAATTGCGGCACCGGCATCGCGCCGAGGTCCCGTCCGTTGCGCAGTCGCACCGCGACCATGCCATTGGCCGCCTCGCGCTTGCCGACGACGAGCATGTACGGGATCTTCTGCAACTGCGCCTCCCGGATCTTCGCCTGCATCCGGTCGCGCCGGTCGTTGACGTCGACGCGCAGCCCGGCCGCGACGATTTGCCGCTCCACCTCGCGCGCGTAGTCGATCTGGTCGTCGGTGATCGGGATGATCTCGACCTGGACCGGCGCCAGCCAGGCGGGGAAGGCCCCCGCGTAGTGCTCGACCAGGCCGCCGACGAAGCGCTCCATCGAGCCGAGCAGCGTGCGGTGGATCATCGCCGCCCGGTGCCGCTCGCCATCCTCGCCAACGTAGTTGACGTCGAAGCGCTCCGGCAGATTGA
Source organism: Thermomicrobiales bacterium (assembly GCA_020853615.1). Lineage (GTDB taxonomy): Bacteria > Chloroflexota > Chloroflexia > Thermomicrobiales > UBA6265 > JACCXM01. The sequence continues at coordinate 7,520 of JADYYO010000120.1, read as the reverse complement.
AGTCGACCTGGATCGTCGGCCCGGTCCACTCCCGACCGAGGGCATCGACCCACTTGATGTCGATCTTCGGCCCGTAGAAAGCGCCGCCCCCCTCGTCGATCTTGTAGGAGAGGCCGCGCTGCTCCATCGCCCGGCGCAGGTCGTCGGTCGCCTTCTCCCAGATCTCGTCGCTGCCGATCGACTTCTCGGGCTTCGTCGCCAGGTAGGCCTGGAAGTCGTAGCCGAAGACGTCGGCCATGTGCATCGCCAGGTCGATGACGCCGCCGACCTCGTCGACGACCTGCTCCGGCATGCAGAAAATGTGCGCGTCGTCCTGCGTGAAGCCACGCACCCGCAGCATGCCGTGCAGCGTGCCGGAGCGCTCGTAGCGATAGACCGTTCCCAGCTCGGCGAGGCGGACCGGCAGGTCGCGGTACGAGTGCACCCGGCTCTTGTAGATCATGATGTGGCCGGGGCAATTCATCGGCTTCAGGTAGTAGTCGACCTCCTCGATGCTCATCGGGGAGTACATGTTCTCCCGGTACGTCTCGAGGTGGCCGGACGTCTGGTAGATCTTCTCCGAGGCGATGTGCGGCGTGTAGACCGGCTCGTAGCCGCGCGCGAACTGCTCCTTCTGCTCGAACTGCTCGACCAGATGGCGAACCATCGCCCCCTTCGGGTGCCAGAGGATGAGGCCGGGGCCGATCTCCTCGTTGACCGAGTAGAGGTCGAGCTCGCGGCCGAGGCGTCGGTGGTCGCGCCGTTGCGCCTCCTCCAGCCGCTGCAGATGGGCGTCCAGCTCCTCTTGCGTCGGCCAGGCCGTGCCGTAGATGCGCTGCAGCATCGGCCGCTTCTCGTCGCCCCGCCAGTAGGCGCCGGCGACGGAGAGGAGCTTGAACGGCCCGATCTCGCCCGTGCTCGGCACGTGCGGGCCGCGGCAGAGATCGAGGAAGTGCCCCTGCTGATAGGTCGTGATGATCTCGTCCTCGGGGAGCCCCTCGATCAGCTCGATCTTGTAGGGGTTGTCGGCGAAGATGCGCAGCGCCTCCTCGCGCGGGACGACCTCGCGCACGAAGGGCTCGTTCTTCTCCCGGTTGGCGGCCATCCGTCGCTCGATCTCCGCTAGATCCTCCGGCGTCAGCGGCCGGGGGAGATCGAAGTCGTAGTAGAAGCCGTGCTCGATTGCTGGCCCAATGCCGAACCGGGCGTCGGGGAAGACCTCCTGCACCGCCTCGGCCATCAGGTGCGCCGTCGAGTGGCGCATCCGCGCCAGTTCGTAGTCGCGAGCGTCGTCGAGGTCGACGGCGATATCCATCCCCGCGATCTCTTCTGCCGTGTCTGCCATCGTCATCTCTCCCATCGCACAGCATCGTTGCCGGTTGCCGCGCCCTGTCGCCGCGGCGGGCACAAAAAAAACGGCCCGCGTCCCCGGAAGGGACGCCGGACCGGCGTGGTTCCACCCTCATTTCGGGCCGCCGCGATTGCGCGCGTGCCCGCTCGATCAGGCCGATAACGGGGCCGACCGGGTCAGCCTACTGCCCGTGTGGGGTTCGGTGACCGGCTCACGGGCGGTCTTCCCCGGGGCCATGCCGAACCGGGCTCTCAACCTCGGCCGGTCTCTCTGGCGGCGGTCCCGCGGGTACTCGTCCCGATCGACGCCTCTGCGCGTCTTGCTCTCTTGAAGGATAGGGACTGCGCGAAGGGCGTGTCAATCGGAGGCGGTGGCGGCGGGCTCCGCGAGGAATTCAGACGATGGGAAGTGCGCGTACGCCCCTGGTTGAGCTCTGCTCGCGGCCAGGAAGCGCCAGAGGGAGACCCCGCGCAGCAGGATCAGGATCGCGGCCACGGCGATGGCGGTCGTCAGGCCGTTGTTGCCCGCGCCGAGCGGCGGGGCGAGCACGAGCGGTGGTTCGGCGACGCGCGGGGCCGGTTCGGCGGGCATCGGCGCGGCCGTCGTCGCCCGCGCCTGTTGCGGCTCCGCGACAGGCGCGCTCAACTGGGTCGCCGCGCCGATCGCGGCGTCGGCCGAGGCCATCGCCAGGATGGTCGCCGCGTCGGGATCGCGGTAGCGGGCGATCTCGCCGGTGATGCCGCCGCCGGTCTGGGCGCGCAGCGCCTTCTGCTCGAAGCCGTAATTGAGGAGGACCCGGCTGTCGTCGTACCAGTCGTCGGGGGCGACGCCGTTGAGGGTGACGGCGATCATGCGGTTGCCGTCCCGCTGCGCGACGTTGATCAGGCACCAGCCGGCATCCTCGTCGTAACCGGTCTTGCCGCCGATGATCCCGTCGTAGGAGCGGAGCATCCGGTTGTTGTTCTCGAAGGTGTACGCGCTGTCCGATGTCGTGTACTCCGCGGTCGAGAAGGCGCTGACGAAGCGCGGGTAGTGAAGGGCGTACATGGTGAAGACGCCGAGGTCGTAGGCCGACGAGTAGTGGCCCGGGACGCCCCAGCCATCCGGGTTGACCAGGTGCGTGTCGGTCAGCCCCATGTCCTGGATCCGCTTGTTGATCCGGTCCAGGAAGCGCGCCGTCCCCTGTTCGTCGGTGTCGCCCGGTTGCGAGCCGAGACCCCGCGCCAGCGCGCGCGCCGCGTCGTTGCCCGAGGGGAGCATCATGCCGAAGAGGAGATCCTGCACGGTGAAGGTCTCGCCGGGGCCGAAGCCGACCTGGCTGGCCCACTCGCTGACCATGTCGGACTCGGTGGTGGTGATCTCGCGGCTCGGCGGGGAGTCCTCGATCGTCTCGATCGCGGTGAAGACCTTGGTCAGGCTGGCGGGCGCGCGCTGCTCGTGAGCGCCGCGCTGGGCGAAGATCTCTCCCGTGTCGGCGTCGATGAGGATGTAGTTCGTCGAGGTGATCTGGAGCTCGGGGACTTCCTGCGCGAAGGCGCGGGCCGGCAGCATCGCGACCGCGAGCAGCATGATCGCGGCGATTGCGATCACCCTCCAGACCGGAAGACGCCATGATTGGAAGCGAGCGGAAAGCGTCATCGTCACGGGGCTGATGCTAATGAGCGGCGGGCGGAGCGTCAAGCAATGCGGGTCGAGAAAGCGGGCCGGTAGTCCCCTTCTTGACACGATTGCGTGTACTGACTACGATCGACCCATTGGTCAACCAGTCAACCTGTCATTCGGTCGCTGCCGCCGAGGATTCCGGCTCGCCGCCGGTCCCATGTCTCGCGCCTTGCGGCGCCCGCTCCGGCGCGGCCAGAAGAGGACGATGGAGGGAGAGGATGGGGCGTCTCGACGGCAAGATCGCGGTCATCACCGGCGCGGCCAGCGGCATCGGGCAGGGGGCGGCCCGGGCGTTCGCGCGCGAGGGGGCGACGGTCGGCCTGATCGACCGCAACGCGGAGGCGCTGGCGGCAACCGCCGGCGAGATTGGCGATGCCGCGTTGCCGCTCGTCACCGACGTGACGGACGAGGCGAGCATCGCCGCCGCCTTCGACGAGGTCCGCCGTCGGCACGGCCGGCTCGACGTCCTCTACACCTGCGCCGCTGTACAGTTGATCGGCGAGGATGCCCCGGTCCACGAGCTCGACATCGACGTCTGGCAGCGGACGCACGACGTCAACCTGCGCGGCGTCTTCCTCACCTGCAAGCATGGCGTGCGCCTGATGATGGAGAGCGGCGAGGGCGGGTCGATCATCAACACCGGCTCGCCGACGGGGCTTACCATGTCCGGCGCCGGCTGGCACGCCTACTCCTCCTCGAAGGCGGGCGTCATGGCGTTGACGCGGATCATGGCGGCCGATTACGCGCCCTATGGCATCCGCGTCAACGGCATCGTCCCCGGCACGATCGCCACCACCCTGACGAAACCGCTCATTGACGATCCGGAAACCTATGCGAAGCTGGTCGCCGGGCATCCGATCGGGCGCGTGGGAACCCCGGAAGACATGGTCGGGATTGCCCTGTTTCTGGCCTCGGATGAGTCGAAGTTCGCCACCGGCTCCCACTTCTTTGTCGATGGCGGCCTCTCGGTACGGTGAGGGATGATGGCAACACCATTTCGCGTCGGGGTCTCGCGTGATCTGATCCGGCCCAATGGCGAGCTGGGGTTTGGCGGCGTCGGTATGCGCCTGCTGCAGCAGACGCCCGGCCTCGAGGTCGAGTTTTTGCCGGAGCATGGCAAGGAGCTGACGCCGCGCGACATCGCCGGCTTCGATGCGCTGGCGCTCCTCGGCGGGCTGGTCACCCCGGCGACGCTGGCGGGGAACGAGCGGCTCTCGCTGGTCGCTCGCTTCGGTGTCGGCTACGACAACGTCGATGTTCCCGCCTGCACGGCCAACGGCGTCTTCCTGACGATCACCCCGGAGGCGGTGCGCCGCCCGATGGCGGTGGTCAACCTCACCTTCCTCCTCGCCCTCGCCAGCCGGCTGCTGGAGCAGGACCGGCTGACGCGCGAGGGGCGCTGGGCAGACAAGCAGGATGCGCGTGGCACGGGGCTGGTCGGCAAGACCTTCGGCACCATCGGCTTCGGCCGCATCGCCAGCGAGACGCACGCGATCAGCAAGCCGCTCGGCATGCGCCACGTCGCGCACGACCCTTACGCCGACCCGACGCGGGCCGCCGAGGCCGGCGTCGAGCTGGTCGACCTCGACACCCTCCTGCAGGAGTCGGACTTCGTCGTCGTGGCGGCGGCGCTGACGCCGGAGACCCGCCACCTGATCGACGCTAAGCGGCTGGCGATGATGAAGCCGACCGCCTTCCTGATCAGCACCGCGCGCGGCCCGCTCGTCGATCAGAAGGCGCTCTACGAGGCGCTGCGCGACAAGCGGCTCGCCGGCGCGGCGCTCGACGTCTTTGAGGAGGAGCCGGTCGACCCGAACGACCCGATCCTGCAGCTCGACAACGTCATCGTCACGCCGCACGCGCTCTGCTGGACGGACGAGTGCGAGCGGATCATGGGGGAGAGCGTCCTGCAGTCGGTGCAGGAGGTCGCTGCCGGCAAGGTGCCGGCGAACGTGGTCAATCGCGAGGCGGCCGACTCTCCCGCGATGCAGGCCAAGTTGCAGCGCTACGCGGCAGAGAGGGGGGCGTGATGCGGGAGAACCCGGTCAAGCGCAAGCTGGCGGCGGGCGGAACATCGCTCGGGACGATGGTCTTCGAGTTCGCGTCGCCCGGCATCGGCCGCATCGCGGCGGGGGCCGGGGCGGAGTACGTCGTCTACGACATGGAGCACACCGGCTGGAGCATCGAGACGATCCGGGGGCTGATGGCGACGACCCGGGCCGCGGATACCGTGCCGATGGTGCGGGTGCCGGCGACCGAATACAACCTCATCGCCCGGCCGCTCGACATCGGGGCGATGGGGCTGATGGTGCCGATGGTCGAGAGTGCGCGACAGGCGCAGACGATCGTCGATTCCGCCAAATACCCGCCCGTTGGCAAGCGCGGCGCGGCCTTCGGGTTCGCGCACGACGACTATAGCGGCGGCGACATCGTCGCCAAGATGGAGTCGGCGAACGACGGGGTCTTCCTGATGGCCCAGATCGAAACGCGCGCGGGCGTCGAGAACGCGAAGGCGATCGCCGCCGTCGACGGCATCGACTGCCTCTGGATCGGGCACTTCGACCTGACTAACTCGCTCGGCATCCCCGGGCAGTTCACGCACCCCACGTACCTCAACGCCGTCGAGACGGTGCTGGCCGCCTGCCGCGACCATGGCAAGACGCCCGGCATCATGGTCGGCGATGTGGCGACCGGCGAGCGGGTGCTCGAGCAGGGGTTCCGGGCGATCGCCTACTCCGGCGACATCTTCCTCTACCAGCAGGCGCTGCGCGAAGGGCTCGACGCTCTGCGCGCATCAGCGACGGGCTAGCGCCGTGCAGACCTCGTGTCATGCTGAGGAACGAAGCATCTCGGCTCAGGGGAGACGTGGGGTCCCGGGGAGCCGAGATCCTTCGCTGCGCTCAGGATGACACGGCGCCAGGACGCTGCTGGAGAAGCCGCTTCGCGCCGCGTCGTTGTCGATGTCGTGCGGCGCCCGTGTCGACGGGCGCCGCGAGTTCATGGCATTGGGAAGTGAGTCGTTTCGTGAAGGTTGTCCTCCTCGGCCCCGGACTGATGGGGGCGCAGATCGCCTGTGAATATGCGCTCGGCGGCCACGAGGTGGTCGTTCTGGCGCGGCGTCCCGACGTGGCGCAATCCCGGATCGAGCGCGGCTTCGAGACCGCGCGCGAGCACGCGCTTGCGGGCGATGCGGAGATCGAGGCCGCCCGGGCGCGGCTGACGGTGACGCGGGACGTGGCCGCCGCGACCGGGGCCGAGATCATCGTCGAGTCGGTCGTCGAAGATCTGGCGGAGAAGGCCGCAGCGGTGCAGCCGGTTCTCGCGGTCGCTCCCGAGGCGATCGTCGCCACCAACACCTCCTCGATCCCGATCACCGACATCGGGGCGGCCGTCGGCGCGCCAGCGCAGACCCTCGGCGTCCACTACTGGAACCCACCGCTCCTCATGCCGCTGGTCGAGGTGATCCGGGGCGAGCAGACGGCCGATGCCGCCGTCGAGACGATGGTCGAGACGCTGCAGGCGATGGGCAAGCGGCCGATGCGCGTCGACCGCGATGTCCCCGGCTTCGTCTGGAACCGGCTGCAGCTCGCGCTGCTGCGCGAGGCCGTCTGGCTGGTCGAGCGCGGCGTTGCCGCGCCGGCGACGGTCGACGCAATTGTGCGCGACGGACTGGCGCGTCGCTGGCGCTACACCGGGCCTTTCCAGACGGCGGCGCTCGGCGGCGCCGACACCTTCGAGCGCGTCGCCGCCAATCTCTGGCCGGTCCTCTCCCGCGCGCGGTCGCTGAACGATCTGCGGCAGTGGCTGGACGAGTCGCCAGCAGAGACCGCTCGCCTGCGCGAGCGGCGCGACGCGATGCTCGCGGCCGACCTGCGCGCCGACCGCGCCGCCGAGGAGAGCGGGTGAGCGCGCACCTGCCCAATGTCGAGCCGATCCGGCGCGAGCCGCTCGCGGCCGAAATCGCGCGCCGCCTCGTCGACTATCTCCTCTCCGGCGGCATCGAGCCGGGGACGCGCATCCCGTCGGAGCGGCAGTTGGCCGAGGCATTCGGGGTTGGCCGCTCGGCGGTGCGGGAGGCAATCGCGGCCCTGACGTTGATCGGCCTGATCGAGGTGCGGCATGGCGACGGCACCTATCTGAAGCGGCCCGACTCGCCGCTGCTGCCGCAGGTCGTCGAGTGGGGGCTCCTCCTCGGTGAACCGCGGACGATCGACCTGGTCGAGGCGCGGCAGAAGATCGAGGTCGACATCGTCGGGCTGGCGGCGGCGCGGTGCACGGAGGAGGATGTCGCCGACCTGGCGCGCATCCTGGGGCGGATGGAGCGGGCGTCGCACCGGGGGGCTTCGGCGGAAGCATTCGTCGACGCCGACGTCGCCTTCCACCTGCGCCTGGCCGAGGCGGCGCGCAACTCGGCCCTGCGCGATGTCCTCTCTGGAATTCAGGCGCTGCTGCGCGCCTGGATCGGCCGGGTGATCGCGCAGGGGTCGGTCGATATCTCCTATGGCGAACACGTGCCGATCTTCGAGGC
>JADYYO010000119.1 GCA_020853615.1 Thermomicrobiales bacterium | reverse complement strand
CGACGGGGACGATCCAGGTCTATCTGCCGCTCCTCACCTTCGCCGTCCTCTTCGGCCTCTCGATGGACTACGAGGTCTTTCTGCTGGGCCGGATCAAGGAGGAGTGGGAGCTGAGTGGCGACAACCGGATCGCCGTGGCCCGGGGGCTGCAGCGGACCGGCGCGGTGATCACGGCAGCGGCGGCGATCATGGTGACCGTCTTCTCCGCCTTCACCTTCGCCCGGCTGACCGAGGTGAAAGAGCTCGGCTTCTCGCTGGCGGCGGCGGTCCTGATCGATGCGACGCTGATCCGGTTGATCCTGGTGCCGGCGGCGATGCAGCTCCTCGGCCACTGGAACTGGTGGTTCCCGCGCTGGCTGGAGCGGATCATGCCGCAGATCGACCTTGCGGAAGGCGAGGCGGGAAGTCTGGAGTCGAGGAGTCGAGGCGGCCCAGAGGGCACCCCGGAGTCGAGAAGAAGAGACGGCAAGCCGACAAGTCGACGAGCCGGCAAGACGAAAGTCGGAAGTCTCGAGTCAGAAGAAAGCCGGGGAACGGTCAGCCACTAAGCCAACAGCCAACAGCCGATCCCGTTGACGCCCACGTGCGCGTGCGCTAGGGTTTCGCAAGAACTTTTTCCTGGCGAAAGATCTTTCGCAGAGGGTGGCCACGGTGGGCGAGCGGGCGGCAATCGACCAGCAGAGCAGCCGCGCGCGGCAGGCGGGAAAGATCTCCCCCGAGGCGCGCCAGGCGGTGCTGGCCGAGGTCGCCACCCTCTACTGGATCGACAAGCTGACGCAGGAGCAGATCGCGCGGCAGATCGGGCGCTCGGTGCCGACCGTCTCGCGGCTGCTGGCCGAGGCCGAGGCGCAGGGGATCGTCGAGGTCCGCATCCGCTACCCTGCCGCGGTCGTGCCGGAGCTGCAGGCCGAACTGGCCGAGCGCTTCGGGTTGCGCGTGGTGCGCGTGCTGGCAGCATCGGCGACCGATTCGGAGCGAGTGCTCTCCGCGCTCGGGGAGTTGGCCGCGCGCTACCTGACCACGATCCTCAGCGACGGCATGAGCATCAGCGTCGGATGGGGCACCACCCTCTACGAAGTCGTGCAGGCGCTGCGCCCCGGCTACTACCGCGACGTGCGGGTGGCGCAGGCGCTCGGCTCGCTCGGCAGCAAGCTCCCCGCTATCGACAATCACCTCATCGTGCGCCTGCTGGCGGACCGCCTCGGCGCCACGCCGCACTTCCTCCCCGCCCCGATGATCGTCGAGAGCGAGCTGGTGCGGCAGTCGCTGCTGCAGGATCCTCAGGTGCGGGAGACCCTCGATATCGGCCGCCACTCGGATGTCTCGCTGACCGGGATTGGGGTGGCGGAGCCGGAGCTGGCGGGGATGTTTCGCGCTGGCTACGTTGACGCAGCGACGCTCGAGAGCATCCGCGCGGCCGGCGCGGTCGGCGACATCCTGGTCGGCTTTTTCGATCGCCAGGGGCGCCGGCTCGATCTGCCGGTGACGAAGCGGGTCATCGGGCTCTCACTCGACGACCACCTCAGGCTCCCGCTGACGATCGGCGTCGCCGGCACTACGCGCAAGGCGGCCGCGATCCTCGGCGCCCTGCGCGCCGGCCTCCTGCACGTCCTGATCACCGACGAGGCGGCCGCGCGCGAAGTGCTGCGGCTGGATGAGGGGGATAGGGGGATAGGGGGATAGGGGGATGGAGCTATTGGCTATCAGCTATCGGCTATCGGCTTCCGACTCACGACGCTCGTCTTGCCGGCTTGCCGCCTTGCCGGCTGGCCGTCTTACTCCTCGACTCCTTGACTGCTCGACCTCTCGACTCGGAAAGGAGGCGCGTACACCCGGGAATGACGACTGGTGCAACCGATGAACGGAGACGATCAGGAGGTGACGTTCGCGATGAGTGACACGAAGCTTTCCCGCCGAAACATGGTCAAGGTCGGCGTCGGCGCCGCGATTGGGGCTGCCGCCGCGACCTCGGCCGGCACGCGCCGCCGCACGTCGGCCGCGGTGCGCCGGCAGGAAGAGGTCCAGCTCACCTTCGCCGGCATCAAGATGTTCGGCCCGGACCAGATCAACGCGGTGCTGCGCGATTTCGAGGCGGCCAACCCCGGCATTAAGGTCCAGTACATCGAGCTGCCGACACCGAACAACAGCACCGAGGTCCACACCTACCTCGTCAACTCGCTCAACGCGAAGAATGGCGAGCCGGACGTCTTCACGCAGGACTGCATCTGGATTCCGGAGTTCGGCGGCGCGGGGCTCTCGCTGCCGCTCGATGACTTCATCACCGAGGAGGACAAGGCGGCCTACTTCCCGGGCCTGATCGAGACCTGCACCTGGGATGGCAAGACGGTTGGCTGGCCCTGGTTCGTCGACGGCGGATTCCTCTACTACCGGAAGGACCTGCTCGACAAGTACTCTCTCGCGGCGCCGAAGTCGTGGGACGAGCTGACGAACGCCGCCCAGGAGATCGTCTCCAAGGAGGGGAACGCCGAGCTGCAGGGCTTCCTCTGGCAGGCGAAGCAGGCGGAAGTCCTCGTCTGCGACTGGGTCGAGTTCCTCGGCTCGGCCGGCGGCAGCACGCTGACCGGGCTCGACGTCACCATCAACAACGATGCCGGCAACCAGGCGCTGCAGTTCATGCACGACCTGATCTACGACCTGAAGATCACGCCGGAGGCGGTGCTGACCTACGACGAGGAGCCGAGCCGGCAGCCCTTCACCGGCGGCAACGCCGTCTTCCTGCGCAACTGGTCGTACGTCTACAACCTCGCGCAAGACCCGGCCGAATCGAAGGTGGTCGACAAGGTGGCGTTCGAGCCGTTGCCCCACTTCCCGGACGGCAAGAGCACCTCCTGCCTCGGCGGCTACCAGTTCGGGCTGAACGCCTCGAGCAAGCACCCGGAGGAGGCCTTCAAGCTGATCGAGTTCCTCTCCAGCCCCGAGTCGCAGAAGCGGTACGCGCTGGAGATCGCCATCGCGCCGACGCGGACGGCTGTCTACGACGACCCCGAGCTGAAGGAGAAGAACCCCTTCATGGTCGGGCTGAAGGAGGTCTTCACCGGCTCGACCCCGCGCCCGGTCCACCCGGCCTACCCGCAGATGTCGCTGGCGATGCAGTCGGGCCTCTCGGCTGCGCTGGCGAACCAGACGGGCGTCAAGGAGGCGCTGGACGACATCGCCCAGCAGCTGAAGGACATTATTGGGTAGGGAGAGCTATCGGCGATCAGCTATCAGCGTTCGGCTGGCGGGTACGCGGATACTCGCCCGAGCGCCGCGCCGTTCATCTGTCCGTCAGCTCGCGGCGGAATCTCTCGCCGCGAGCTGATAGCTGATAGCCGATAGCCGTTTCACCGAGGACTCCATGCGCCATCGGTACAGCGAGCATCTCTTCGCCTTCGCGCTGCTGCTGCCGGCGTTCGTGCTGATCGTCGCGGTGGCGCTGATGCCGGCGTCGGAGACGCTCTGGACCAGCCTGCACAAGGTGTCGATGATCCTGCCCGGCTCCGACTTCATCGGGTTGGGGAACTACGAGCGGCTGCTGCGGGATGGCCGCTTCTGGAACGCCTGGCGCAACACCCTCTACTTCACGGCGGCCTCGGTCGCGCTGGAGACGTTGATCGGGCTGGCGATCGCGCTCGTCCTCTCGCAGAACTTTCCGCTACGTGGGCTGGTGCGGGCGGCCGTGCTGGTGCCCTGGGCGATCCCGACGGTCGTCTCCTCGCGCCTCTGGGGGCTGATCTTCAACACCGACTTCGGGCTGGCCAACTACCTGCTCCGCTCGGCCGGGATCCTGGAGAGCAACAAGAACTGGCTGGGGGAGATCGGCTGGGCGCTCAACGTGACGGTGCTGGTCGATGTCTGGAAGACGACCCCCTTCATGGCGCTGCTGATCATGGCCGGGCTGAGCACGATCCCCGGCGATCTCTATGAGGCGGCGCGGGTCGACGGGGCGAACATGCTGCAGCGCTTCTTCCAGATCACCGTGCCGCTGCTGCTGCCGGTGATGCTGGTGGCGGTGATGCTGCGCGCGCTCGACGCCTTCCGCGTCTTCGACGTGATCTACGTCATGACCGGCGGCGGCCCGGCCGACTCGACGGAAGTGATGTCGACGCTGACCTACAAGATCCTCTTCTCGGCGACGCAGTTCGGCTATGGCTCGACGCTGGCCGGGGCGATGTTCATCACGCTGCTGGGGGTGAGCCTCGTCTTCCTCTATGCGTTGCGCAATAGACTCGAGGTCGACTAGGGATGGCAACGACCCCCTCATCCCCTGCCCTTCTCCCCGTGAGCGGGGAGAAGGGAGCCGTGACCGTCGGGACGCGGAGCCTCAGTTCGCGGCGCGCCGTCACAATTCTGGGCAAGGTGCTCTTCGCGCTGCTGGCGCTGCTGATCGTGATCTGGTCGGTCGGGCCCTTCCTCTGGATGATGATCACCTCGATCAAGCCAGATCGGGATCTGGCGACGCTGCCGCCGATCCTGCCGACGGAGATCACCTTCAATCACTACGGGGCGCTCTTCGAGACCCGGCCCTTCTACCGCTATATCATCAACAGCACCATCGTCTCCGTGGCGACGACGCTGGTCTGCCTCCTCATCGGCTCGCTGGCGGGGTATGCCTTCGGCCGCTTGCGCTTCCCGGGGCGGCTGCCGCTGCTGCTGGCGGTGCTGGTAGTGAGCATGTTCCCGCAGATCTCGATCGTCGCCCCGATCTACCGCATGTTCCAGCAGCGGGGGCTGCTGAACACCTACGAGGCGCTGATCATCCCCTACAACGCCTTCGCGCTGCCACTGGCGATCTGGATCCTGACCAGCTTCTTCCGCTCCATCCCCGTCGAGTTGGAGGATGCCTCGCGCGTCGACGGGACGACGCGCCTCGGCGCGCTCTTCCGCGTCATCCTCCCCCTCTCGCTGCCGGGGCTCTTCACGACGGCGATCCTCGTCTTCATCGCCGCCTGGAACGAATTTCTCTTCGCGCTGACCTTCACCACCTCGATCGATCACCAGACGATCCCGGTCGGCATCGCGCTGCTGCCGGCGATGTACCACGTGCCGTGGGGGAATATCGCCGCCGCCTCGACGCTGGTGACGCTGCCGCTGGTGGTGCTGGTCCTCATCCTGCAGCGCTGGATCGTGCAGGGGATCGTGGCCGGAGCGCTGAAGGGGTAGCGGGACGGCCGTGTCGTGCCTCGCTCCACCTGTGTCATGCTGAGCGAAGCGAAGCATCTCGGCTGAACGGACGAGCGCGTTGTGGAAGGCGAGATCCTTCGCAAGCTCAGGATGACACCGACACGTCTGAGGAATCCGCCCCGCCTTCGCGGCTCACGCTTGGCACCGTCTCATCGATTGGGAGAAGCGACCTTGAGCGAAGCGGATTGGCGACGGCATTTCGGGGAGGCGTACGCGCTCGCGGCGACGCGGGCCGAGGAGGCGTGGATCGACCAGCGGCTCATCGCCTGCGGCTTCACCTCTAATGTCGATCGCGTGGCGGCGCTCGACCGCGCGCTCGTCGCGCGGCTCTATGGTGAGACGGTCATCGCCGGCGACCTACCCCGCGTGACGCGGGGCGATACGGTCGATGAGTTGCTGGCCGGCATCGCGCAGTGCGTGGCCGCTGGCGAAGGGACCGACCTGCCGCTGCGCCCGGAGGTGCAGGCGTGGCTGCTGGAGCGCATGGATGGGCGCACGCAGATCGGGGGGACCGGCGCGCAGGCGGCGGCGACGCTGGCGACCCTCGGCTTTCCGGCGCTCCTCCACCTGACGGGGCGCTCGCCGGAGCAGATCGAGGTCCTGCCGCATCGCGAGGCAATCTTCGTCGGGGGGACGCATGGCATCGCTCCGGTCGATGCCGTGGTCGCGCCCGACGACGCGACGATGTGGCATCCGGTGCTGGAGTTCGATGCCGGGCTGCGCGCGCCGCTGCCGGGCAGCCCGGCGGCGCCGGCGCCGAACCGGGTGCTGATGCACGACGACCCGGTCAATGCCGCCTTCGGCATCGATCCCGGCTTCGACGCGGCGCTGGCGAACCCGGGGGTCGCGATCGGCGCGGCGCTCGTCTCCGGCTTCAGCCAGGTCGGCGACGAGGCGACCCGCGAGCGGCTGCTGCCGGAGGTCGCCGCGGCGGTGCGGCGCTGGCGGGCGGTGCGGCCGGAGCTCGTCGTCCACCTCGAGTTGGGGGCGATGCCCGACTTCGCGGCGGTGGCGCGGATCGTGGAGGTCCTGCACCCGGTCGTCACCAGCGTCGGCATGAACATCGACGAGGTGCGGGGCCTCCTGGAGACGCGCGGCGAGACGATGGCCGCGCCGGGGCCGGGGCTCGTCGCGCAGATGCGTTCGTTGGCCGCGTGCTATCCGATGCCGCGCTTCTCCGTCCACGCGCGCGAGTTCTGCCTGACGCTGACGGAGGAGGACCCGGCGCGCGAGATGAAGGCGCTCCTCTTCGGCTCACTCGTTGCCGCCACCCGGGCGCGCATCGGCGCGTTCCCGGCGTTCGCCGACCTGGAAGCGACGCTGGAGATCGCGGAGGCGAACCCCGATGGGCTGGAGGTTCTGCGCGCGCTCGGTGTCTCGCCGGAGGGCGAAGGAGAGTCGGGCCTTGTGGCGACGCCGGGACTCGCTGTCGAGGCCGTCGCCAGCGTCGGGCTGGGCGACAGTTTCACCGGCGCGATGCTGGCGATGCTGTGAGCGGTCGCGTCTTGCCGCGGAACGAACGCACCTCCAGAACCGTGTCATGCTGCACGGAGTGACGCATCTGGGCTGACGAACGCCCGTATCACGGAACTGAGATTCTTCGTGCCTCAGATGACACGATCCGCGTGTCGCGGTACTCGGTAATGAGACGATTTCCACGGGCGGTTCCAAGCGGCAGAGCGCCGGGTGAGCGGTGTGATCTCCATCGGGCTGGGCCTGAGCGCCGCGCTGCTGGGGACGGAGAGCCGACGTCCCTGAGTAGCGAGAGGCGCCCCGCGACAGCTGCGGTCGGGGATTGACAACAAAAGTTGTCAATGGTTCAATACCGGCATGGACGATGTCGACGTCATCGACGATCCGGCGGCGGCGGTGGTGGCCCTGGAGCCGATCCGCAGCCGATTGCTGGCCGAGCTGGCCGAGCCGGCCTCGGCGGCGGCGCTTGCCTCGCGGCTGGGCGTCCCTCGCCAGAAGCTCAATTACCACCTGCGCGCCCTCGAGGCGCACGATCTGGTGCGGGAGGCGGAGATCCGGCGCTGGGGCGGAATCAAGGAGCGCCTGCTGATCGCCAGTGCGGCCTCCTACATCGTCTCGCCGGCCGCGCTCGGCCCGGCCGCGGCCGACCCGGCGCGGGCGGCGGATCACCTCTCCGCTAGCTACCTGATCGCGCTGGCGGGGCGGGTGGTGCGCGAGGTGGGGAGCCTGCTCCGGTTGGCGAAGCGGGCCGGCAAGCCGCTGGCGACGCTGTCGATCGACACGGAGATCCGCTTTCGCTCGGCGGCCGACCGGGCCGCGTTCAGCAACGAGCTGATCCAGATGGCGACGTCGCTCGCCGCGCGCTACCACGACGAAGCGGCGCCCGGGGGCCGGGCGCACCGGCTGGTGATCGTGGCCCATCCGTTACCAGTGGAATCGAACAGGGAGGAGTGAGCATGCCCGTGCAGCGAGATGCCGATGGTCGCCGCCACGTACAGGTCGAGACGGAGGCGCCGGGGACGCCGGAGGAGGTCTGGCAGGCGATTGCGACGGGGCCGGGGATCTCTTCCTGGTTCGTGCCGACGGAGCTCGAGGAGCGGGCCGGCGGCGTGACGACGTCGCACTTCGGGCCGGGGATGGATTCGCGGGCGACCATCACCCAGTGGGAGCCGCCCCATCGCTTCGTCGCGGAGGCCGAGGACGAGCTCGGGCCGGACGGCCCGCCCGTGGCCACGGAGTGGGTCGTCGAGGCGCGCGACGGCGGATCCTGCGTGGTGCGGGTGGTCCATAGCTGGTTTACCAGCAGCGACGAGTGGAACGAGCAGTTCGAGGGGCACACCTACGGCTGGCTCTCCGTCTTCCGCATCCTGCGCCTCTACCTCGCCCACTTCCCGGGCCAGTCGGGCGTGTTGATCCAGACGATGGGGGTCGCCCCGGAGCCGAAGGAGGAGGCGTGGGCGGCGCTGACGGCGGCGCTCGGTCTCCCTGCCGCGCACGTCGGCGATCGAGTGCAGACGGCCGAGGGAGCGCCGGCGCTCGCGGGCGTCGTCGAGTGGGCCGGGCAGCCCGCCTGGCCGGAGGAGCTTCTCGTGCGCCTCGACGAGCCGGCGCCCGGGATCGCCATGCTCGTCCTG
>JADYYO010000118.1 GCA_020853615.1 Thermomicrobiales bacterium | reverse complement strand
TTCGAGGGGCAGATGATCCCCTTCGCCGATGCCCGGCTCAGCGTCGGCACGCACGCCCTGCAGTACGGCACGGGCGCCTTCGCCGGGATTCGCGGCTACCTCGACCAGGACGGCGAGACGATCAACATCTTCCGCCTGCCCGAGCACGCGGCGCGGCTGCTCAACTCCGCGCGGCTGCTGCGGGCGAAGCTCCCCTTCACCCGGGAGAGCCTCGCCCAGACGATCGTCGATCTGGCCGAGAAGAACGCCCCGACGAGCGACATCTACATCCGCCCCTTCATCTACAAATCGTCCGTCCAGCTCACCCCGCGCCTGAAGGGCCTCGATGACGAGCTGGCCATCTACATGATGTCGATGGGCGACTACCTCGACACGAGCGGCGTCACCGCGATCGTCTCCTCATGGCACCGCCTGCCCGACAACGCGGTTCCCGGGCGCGGCAAGCTCTCGGGCGGCTACATCAACTCAGCCCTGGCGAAGGACGAGGCGGAGGAGAAGGGCGCAGACGAGGCGATCCTCCTCGACCAGCACGGCCACGTCGCCGAGGGGAGCAGTTGCAACCTCTTCCTGGTGCGCGACGGCACGCTCATCACCGCCCCGATCACGGGGGACATCCTGGAAGGGATCACCCGGCGGACGTTGATGCAGTTCGCGCAGGACGAGGGGATCCCCGTGCAGGAGCGGAGCATCGACCGCTCCGAGCTCTACATCGCCGACGAGGCCTTCTTCTGCGGCACCGGCGTGCAGGTCGCCCCGATCGCCGCCATCGACGGCCGGCCGGTCGGCGAGGGGGAGACCGGCCCGATCACCACGCGCATCCGGGAGATCTTCTTCGACACGGTGCGCGGCCGGAACCCGAAGTACGCCCACTTCCTGACCCCGGTGCGGGCGAAGGTCGCCTCGGGCGCTGATTGAGAGGAAAACCCTCACCCCCGGCCCTCTCCCTGTGCACAGGCTGTCAGAGGGAGGTAGTGCGCGAATTGAAGTTCGTGCCGGCCGGAGGACCCTTACCCCCAGCCGCCACCCAAAGGGTACCCGGCCCAGTGCGCTGGGAGAGGGGAGCGTGTAGCGATACGCGTAACAGCTTCGAGACGCAGGGCGAGGTCCCTAACCACGACTCTCTCTGTCACGCCATCTCGACGTCAGCACACCCTCTCCCAGCGCACTGGGAGAGGGCCGGGGTGAGGGTCAGCAGCGGGCATCGCGTCCGCTAATCGAAAAACGTTCTTCCCTCACACCCGCGCCGAATCCTGCGCCGGCTCGAAGCCGTGGTAGCGGTCGAACTCGGCGTGGTGGTGTGACTGGTCGACCGGGACGACGACGACGAACGGCTTGCCGTCGGCGTTCGCCCGCTTCGCCGCTTCGAGCGCCGGGACGAGGTCGCTGGCCGCCTCGACGCGGATCCCCTCGATGCCCGAGGCCGTCGCCGCCGCGACAAGATCGACGCCGGGGGAGAATTGCGTGGCGACGATCGGCGCCTCGGTCCGCTTCTGGATCCACTGCACCCAGCCAAATGCGCTGTCGTCGAGGACGACCCAGGTGACAGCCAGGCCCTCCTGCACAGCGGTGCCCAACTCGTGGAGCTGCATCTGGAACGCGCCGTCGCCGGTGATGCAGACGACCTGCCGGTCGGGACGCGCCAGCTTCGCCGCCATCGCGCCGACGACGCCGTAGCCCATCGCGGTCTGCTCGGCCGGCGCTACGCAGCAGTTGGGGTCGAGAACCTGGTAATAGGGCCAGAAGTAGGCCCAGAGATCCTGGCCACCATTCTCCTTGACCAGGATCGTGTTGTGGCCGAAGACCTGGTTGATCTCGTAGACAACCGACTTCCCCTTGAGCGGAAAATCACCCCGGTCGAGCGCGTCCCGCGCATCGACTCCGGCGGCCACGATCGCCTCGCCCCGCCCGGCCTCGATCTCCGCCATGTAGGGCGGATCGGGCATCACCTTCCGCTCGGCCAGCGCCGCGCCCAGGGCGTCGATCGCCAGCCAGGCGTCCGATTCGATAGCGACATCGGGCCGCCAGTTCCGACCGAGCTCGAAGGGTTCGATATCGATCTGGATCAGTTTGGCGTCCGCCGGGAAGGGGAGGAAGCCACCCTGGAACTCCTCCATGCGGGCGCCGACCGTCACGATCAGGTCGGCGGTTTCGTAGAGGCGACGCGGGAAGGTCGTCCGGTAGAGGCCGGTGAGGCCGCAGAAGAGGGGGTGCGTCTCGGCGACCGAGCCGCGGCCGGAGGGCGTCGTCTGGATCGGGATCCCGAACTGCGCGCAGAACTGGCCGACCGCCTCGCCAGCGCCCGAGAGGATCGTGCCGCCGCCGGTGATGAGCAGGGGGCGCTTCGCCGCCGCGATCGCGTCGGCGGCGGCATCGATCGCCAACGGGTCGGCGCCGGGGCGCGGCGTCGGCACCGACAGCTCGTAGGGGGGAATCTCCCAGAGGCCGGAGCCGATATCGGCGGGCAATTCGACGTAGACCGGCCCCGGCTGCCCGCTCGTGGCGATCTGGGCCGCGCGCCGCATCGTCCAGGGGATCTTCTCGGCAACCTCGACCGTGACCGCCCATTTGGTCATCGGGGCGAGCATGCCGATGTGATCGGTCTCCTGAAAGGCTCCCTTGCCATTCGTCTGGCGGGAGGCGCGCACCCCGAGCACGAGCATCGGCGTGCAGCCGGAGTAGGCCTCGAGGATCCCGGGAACGAGGTTGGCGATCCCGGGGCCGGGGCAGCCGAAGCAGGCCGCGATCTGGCCCGTCACCCGGGTGTAGGCCATCGCCATGAAGGCGCCGGAGGTCTCGAAGCGGACGCCGACCGGGCGCGGCCCGCCGTCCGGCTCGGCAGCCGCGAGCGCATCGTAGAGGTGGCGCGGGTCGCCCGGGAGCCCGAAGACGTAGGGCACGCCCTCCGCTTTCAAGGCGACAACGACGGCTTCCCATCCGGTCATGGTTGGCATGATTTGTCCTCCCAGATACGC
>JADYYO010000117.1 GCA_020853615.1 Thermomicrobiales bacterium | reverse complement strand
TCGTCCACGACTTGCGGCGGTTGGGATAGGTGCGCAATTCGCGGAAGTTGCCGAAACGGTCGATCTGGAAGAGGCCGAGCGCGCCGGCGGTCTTGTCATATGCGACGAGGCCGGTGACGCCGGCGACCCGGGGAAAGAGGGACGGGGTGATGCTCTCCCAGGTCGTGCGCCAGCCCGTGAAGCGGGCCAGCTCGCTGAATGCGCCGGAGGCATCGATCGAGATCAAGGTCGCCTCGCCCGCTGCCCGGTCGTAGAGGAGTGCGGGGCGAGGGAAAGCGCGATCGTAGCTCAGCGGCACGATGAGGTCCCAGGTCGTGCGCCAGCCCGTGTGCGTCGCCAGGCGGGTCAGCGTTGCCCCGGCGACCGAGCCGCTGGCGGCAGCGTCTGGCACGCCGAGTCGAAGCGCGCCGAGCGCGCCGCCGATCCCCACGCCAGCAAGTCCCAGGGCCACCTCCCGCCGGGTGAACACCCTGCCAGTCGGTTGGCGTCCGCCTCCGGTCGACGACATCACGCCCTCTCCTTCCGTCGCGTCCATGGTCGATCTCATACGGCTGTCTTGCCATGGGCGCTTGCACATCCGAGACCAGAGGAGCAGTGATATCGCGCCCGAGCGCCTAGTCCGGCCCGCCTGAGGCTGAAAGCCTCAGGCTAGCTCAAGAGAAGAAGCCTCCTGAAAGGGGGCTCGACATGCCCGGCGTCGTCAAGGTGGAGCCATTCATATGGGGGTTGCCTTCAATATCCAGCCACATTTGGCGGTTGCGCTATTCCCTTGGGCCACTGGCCGCCAGATCCCTTACGGCGGTTGCTGAAATGGAGCGGCCACCACGTCTCAGGGCCCTTCAGGGTCCTTCCGGTGAGCGTAGCCGGAGGCTTTCAGTCTCCGGCAGGTTGGGCGCAGTCACCCTTCCTGGACAGGTGTCCGCATCAATTCAGCAATCACCATCAGGGTGCTTCCTCGTCTTGTAGCCCGAGGCTTTCAGCCTCTGGAGTGCTTGGCTTCAAGTCGCTAATGCCCGAACGCGCGCACCGATTCCCGGCGCGGGTGCCAAGCGATGTCGGCGGAGCCGAAGCGCTGGAGGAGATCCAGCGCCTGCCGGTGGAGCGGTTGCAGGCCGGGGTGCCGCACGCGCCACTCACCGGTGAGTCCGCGGATGACGAGCTGGCTATCGCCCCGGATGGCGATCGATGTCGAGCTCACCTCCTGGCCGGCCAGCTCGAGCAGCCGCTCCAGCCCGGCAAGCAGCGCGTGGAACTCAGCCTGGTTGTTCGTCATGTTCTTGCCGAATTCGAGCTTGCGGGCGGCGGTGGTTCCTGCCGGCCCCGAAATCTCGTAGCTTCCGTAGCCGAGCCCGGGATTGCCGAGCGAGCCGCCATCGAAGACGAGGGTGTAGTCGGCTGCGGTCTTCGCGGCGCGGTTGGCTGTCCGCCGCGGTTCCTCAGCACGACGAGGCCGTGACGAAGGGGACTCCGGGGCTTCCCCCGGAGTCGATCCCGAAAGCGCCGACTGCAATCCGCGAACCAGATCGATCAGCTCGTCGCGGGAGAGCCGCTCCGGATCGGCGGTGACGAGCCGCCGCCGATCCCGGGTGTTGCCGTTTCCCTGCCTCATGCGTGGCTCGCCTCGGTCTCCTTCGCCGCCGCGGCTCTGACTTGATCGGCGATGTGCGCGGGCACCGGCTGGTAGTGCGAGAAGTCGGAGGTGAAGCTGCCGCGCCCCTGCGTGATCGAGCGCAGGTCGGTCGCGTAGCGCTGGATTTCGGCGGCCGGTACCAGCGCCTCGATCGTCGTCGAGCCGTTCGGCCCCGGGTTCATCCCGCTCACCTGTGCCCGCTTGGTGTTGAGGTCGCTCATGACGTCGCCGGTATAGCTCTCCGGCACCGTGACCTTGAGCGTGACGACCGGCTCCAGCAGGACCGGTTTGCCCTGCAGGATCCCCTTCTTGAACGCCTCCTTCGAGGCGATCTTGAACGACATTTCGTTCGAGTCGACCGTGTGGTAGGAGCCGTCGGTCAGGGTGACCCGCACGTTGACGACCGGGTAGCCGGCGAGGGGACCGGCCTCCATCCCTTCGCGGACGCCCTTTTCGACGGCGGGGTAGAAGTTGCGCGGCACCGAGCCGCCGAAAACCCGCTCGCTGAACTCGAAGTCGGCATCCGGCAGCGGCTCCAGCTCGAGGAAGACGTGCCCGTACTGCCCGGCGCCGCCCGTCTGCTTCTTGTGCTTGTACTCCGCCAGCGTCTTGGTCGAGATCGTCTCCCGGTAGGGAACTCGCGGCAGCCCCAACTCGACGTTGACGCCGAAGCGCCGGGACATGCGGTCGAGCGCGATCTGCACGTGCGGCTCGCCGAGGCCGGAGAGGATCGTCTCGCCGGTCTGCGGGTCGCGGGAGAGGTGCAGCGTCGGGTCCTCCTCGACCAGCCGTTGCAGGGCCGGGCCCATCTTGTCGAGGTCGGTCTTCGACTTGGGGTGAACCGACGCCGAATAGGAGGCGCCGGGGAACTCCACGCCTTCGAGCGCGACCGGCCGCCCCTGATCGGAGAGGGTGTCGCCGGTCATTACCGAGGCGAGCTTGGCGACCGCTCCGATGTCGCCAGCGCCGATGGCGTCGGTGTTGAGGTGCTCTTTGCCGCGGACGAAGAAGAGTTGGCCGAGCCGCTCGTCCTCGCCCCGGTTTGCATTCCACGCATGCGTGTTCGACTTGATGGCACCGGAGTAGACGCGCATGTAGGTGACGCGGCCGACGTGGGGGTCGGCGACGGTCTTGAAGGCGAGGGCGGCGACCGGCCCCTCTGCCGAGGCGACGACCTCGACCTCCTCGTCGTTGACCTTGCCGGAGACCTTGGCGTCGGCGGCCGAGGGGAGGTAGTCGACGATGGCGTCGAGCAGCTCGGTGACGCCGCGATTCGCGGTCGCCGAGCCGACCAGCACCGGCACGACGTCGCCGGAGAGGATGCACTGCCGCAGCCCGGAGCGGAGCTCCTCGGTCGAGATCGGCTCGTCCTCGAGGTAGCGCATCATCAGGTCTTCGTCGTGATCGGCCAGCGACTCGATGAGTTGGCGGCGATAGGTCTCCTCGTCGTCGCGCAGGTCGTCCGGAATCGGTCCGGTCTCATAGGTCCCCGAGCCGTTGTCGGCGTAGATGTGCGCCTCCTCGTTGAGGAGGTCGACCAGCCCGCGGAACTGCTTCTCGGCGCCGATGGGGAACTGGATCGGCGCGACGGCGATGCCGAAGGCCTCGCGCGCCGAGGCGAGCGCCCGCGCGAAGTCGGCGTTCTCGCGGTCCATCTTGTTGATGAAGAGGATGCGGGGGATGCCTCGCTCTTCCGCGAGGCGCCACGCCTGCTCGGTGCCGACCTCGACGCCCGCCGAGGCGTCGATCAGAATGACGGCAGCATCCGAGACGCGCAGCGCGGACTTCACTTCGCCGATGAAGTCGGCGTAGCCGGGCGCGTCGATGATGTTGATCTTCGTGTCGCGCCATTCGACGGGCGCGATGGCGGCGCTGACGGAGATGCGCCGCTTGATCTCGTCCGGATCGTAGTCGGTAACCGTGTTCCCCTCATCGACGCGGCCGAGGCGAGTCGTCGCCTTCGTATCGAAGAGGAGGGCTTCCGCCAGCGACGTCTTCCCCGCGCTGCCGTGCGCGAACAAGCCGACGTTGCGGATGCGGTCGGCGGCGTACTGCTTCACCGGTCTCCTCCTCCAGGTTGTGATCGATCACTCGTGGATCGAGCGGCCCGCGCTCTGGACAAGCCAGGTAGTGGCGAGGCGCAGCGCGCCCCGATCCACCCAATAACGGGCGTCACCTGGTTGCGATGCGCCGAGCCACCGGAGGTGGCGCGAATCCGCCGTCGCCGCGAGGGCGGACGGTCTGCTCTGGCCAGGTGACGCTCGCGATAGTCGGTAGTATAGAGGCGGTGAGGCGGCCGCAACCATGCCCCTCACCCCAGCATCGCCAGAAACCCCTGATCGACGGCGAAGACGTCGGTGACGCCGAGCCGATCGAGCAGGGCCAGGTGGACCGTCGCCATCAGGGTGGCGCCGGGAGTGCTCGTTCCCTCCTCGATGGCGCGGCGACCCTCTTCCAGATCGGCGGCCGTCACGCACTGGACGTGGATGGCGCAGTGCGCCAGCCAGGCGCGGGCGATCTCCGGGCCGAGCGCGGCGACCAGTAGCTCGTGCGCGGCTGCCAGTGCGAGGTCGGTCGTGAAGAGCCGGAAGCCGCTGCGCACCAGGTCGTGATAGGCGTCTGCCGCGGCGGCGTGCGAGGCATCGTCCCGGTCCGCGAGGGCGACGAGCGCCGACGCGTCGACGAAGGCGATCTTGCTGGCGAAGCCACCCTCGGGCGGGGGAGCGCCGCCCCGAAGCTGCTCGGTCATGACGGGCGAGCCCTGGCGAGGGCGCGGTAGTAGCCGATCGTGCCGCGAGCGATGGCGCCGCCGCCGCTGCCGCCGATGCCGATGACGTCCGCGAGCGGGTCGAGGTCGCTGGCGGCCAGCCGGCGCAGGAATTCCGGCACCTCCCGCCCCTGAATGAGAAACGCCTCGGCATCGTTGCGGTCGATAAACCACTGCCCGCCGATACGGCGCCCAGGGAGCGCGCCCTCGCGTAGGTAGCGGCGCACCTGCTCGGTTGAGCGCTGGAGCAGGCTCGCCGTCTCGGCGACCGTCAGTCTCCCACTCGCCTGCTCGCTCATCGCCTCGTCCTCGCCCTGGCCTCAGGGAGGTGGCGCGTGTGACTTTCCTGGAAACGGATCGGGCATGGGATTGCAGGCCCGACGACGTGACGCCCGAACCGGGCGCGGCATGCCGCGCCCCTACACATGCCGCTCTCCCTCGCTGCCGCGCCAGCCATGACCCCGTTCAGATGCGATACTCGCCATTCTCCAGCACGACCTCCCCGTCCATCGTCGCCCGGCCGCCGGTGCGGAGGTCGCAGATCATGTCCCAGTGGATCGCCGAGCGGTTCTGGTTGCCCGTCTCCGGGTAGCCGGAGCCGAGCGCCATGTGCATCGTGCCGCCGATCTTCTCGTCGAGCAGGATGTTCTTGGTGAAGCGCGTGATCCCGTAATTCGTGCCGAAGGCGATCTCGCCGAGGCGGCGCGCGCCAGGGTCGGTGTCGAGCGTCTCGATCAGGAACGGCTCGTTCTTGCTGGCGGTGGCGTCGACGACGAGGCCGCCGGCGAAGCGGAGGCGGATGTCGGTCACCTCTCGCCCCTGCGTGACGACGGGGTAGCTGAAGCGGACGTACCCCTCGGTGGAATCCTCGTGCGGCCCGGTGAAGACCTCGCCGGAGGGAAAGTTCCGCTTGCCGTCAGAGTTGATCCAGACCCGGCCGGCCACGCTCATGCGCAGATCGGTGTCCGGCCCGGTGATGTGCAGTTCGCCGCGTTGCGACAGCCAGTCGATCATCCGCGCCTGCCGAGCGGAGAGGTCGCGCCAGGCGGCGACCGGGTCGGGCCGGTCGAGCATGCAGGCGGACGCGAGAAAGCTGGCGAACTCGTCCGTCGCCATGTCGGCGTCCTGCGCGTAGGCGGCGGTCGGGAAGATCGTCAGCGACCAGCGCCGCTCGCCCCGTGCCGCTCGCTCGGCCGCGACCTCGCGCAATGCCGTTCTGGCGCGGCTCCAGACGCCCTGCTTCGCCGGGTCGGCCGAGGCGAGGGCGCGCGTGTTCGTGCTCGCCATGACGGTGATGTTGACCGTCGCTTCCTCGAGCGCCCAGCGCTCGAGCGGGGAGATGAACGGCAACTGCGCGTCGGAGGCGCTGGCGAAGAGGTCCGCCTGGCTGTCGGTGAAGGCGGGGTTGAGCACGACATCCGCGCCGCGCCGCAGCGCCGCGCGGTAGATGGCGCGCAGTAGCGGCTCGGCCGCCACTCCGCCGGCGATGACGACCTTGTCGCCCGGTCCGATGCCGGTCGAGTAGTCGACCAGCACCTCGGCCCAGCGCTCGTACGACGCGTCGCTCACGCGACCTTCCCTCCCCGCGATCTAGCGAAACCCACGCACGAGGACGACGCCGACGAGTAGCACCCCGACGCCGAGGATGCGGACGGCGTCGATCTGCCGCGTCGCCGCGCCGAAGGCGCCGAACTGGTCGATGACCACCCCGCCGCCGAGCTGCCCCGTGATCAGCGCGGCGACGAAGAGGCCGACCCCGATCTTCGGCGCCAGGTACGACGCGGCGAGGAGATAAGGGACGGCGAGCATCCCGGTCACGGCGTAGCCGGGGGGGATGCCGCGCAGTGCCATCGCCAGGACGGCGCCAGACGCGACTGTCATCGCGGCCATTGCCGCCGGCTGGTCGAATGGCGCCGGGAGCGCCGGGCGCGAGCCGAGCATCGCCCGGATCGCCAGCGCGAAGCTCAGCGCGGCGAGGGTGCCGATGATCGAGACGTAGGCGGCCTCGGCCGGGCCGCGCGCGCGGTTCATCGCGCCCAGCAGCGAGACCTGCAGCGCCTGCGTGCAGCCGAGCAGGACGACGACCGCGATCCAGAAGGCGTCACTCACTGCCGAGTCCCCATCCGCTCCCTCATGCCCCGACTTCCCACCAGTCGTCGCTGAAGTGGCGCACCCGCGCGATATCGACCTCGATGCCGAGGCCGGGCCGTTCGGGCACGGTAATGGTGTCCTGCTGGTACCAATTGACCGTGTCGCCGATATCGTTCGCCAGCATCAGCGGGCCGCCCATCTCGACCGTGCGCACGTTCGCCATGGCGATGGCGGCGTGCAACCCGGCGGCGGAGGCGACCGCGCTCTCGACCATGGTGCCGACCTGCGCGCTGATGCCGGCCGCCTCGGCGATGGCGTTCAGCTTGAGCGCCTGGAGGATGCCGCCGCACTTCATCAGCTTGATGTTCACCAAATCGGCCGCGCGCAGCGAGACGGCGCGCAGCATGTCGCGCGGGCCGTGGCACCCCTCGTCGATCATGACGATCGCGCCCGTCTGGCGGCGGACCTCGGCCAGCCCCTCCATGTCCCACCAGACGACTGGCTGCTCGATGTAGGCTGGGCGGGCATCCGCCATCGCCCGGATCGCGCCGATGGCGACGCCGGGTGTGCGCCACCCCTGGTTGACGTCGACCTTGATCGCGATCTCGGGGCCGACTGCCTCGCGCACGGCCATCACCCGCTTGGCGTCGAGGAGCGGGTTGTCGGGATTGCCGACCTTCACCTTGACCGTCCGGAACCCCGCCGCGATGTGCCGCCGCGCGGCGGTGGCCATCGCCTCCGGCTCGCCCATGCTGATGACGCGCGAGATCGTCAGCGTCTCGCGGGCCTTGCCCCCCAGGAGTTGCCAGAGGGGGATGCCGGCGGCGCGGGCGACGAGATCGTGCAGGGCGATGTCGAGCGCGGCCTTCGCGGCGGGCGCGCCCTCGACGCGCGCGTCGAGCGCCAGCAGCGCCCGCTCCCGGTGGCGGGCGTCGTGGCCGAGGAGCGCCGGCGCGAGGTGATGGCGCAGCG
Source organism: Thermomicrobiales bacterium (assembly GCA_020853615.1). Classification (GTDB taxonomy): domain Bacteria; phylum Chloroflexota; class Chloroflexia; order Thermomicrobiales; family UBA6265; genus JACCXM01. The sequence goes on along the minus strand of JADYYO010000117.1, from coordinate 5,505 downwards.
TCGCAGTGACGCCCTCCCATGTCTCCCCGGTCACGTTCGGGTCGGGCGTCGCCTCGCCCCAGCCCTCGGCGCCATCGTCGGTGCGAATCCGGACGAGGACGCTCTGCACGTCGGGGTAGACGCCGTAGGCGATGACGAACGGCTCGCGTAGCGGCAGGCGCACGGGGATGATGTCGATGACCGAGATCTTCATGCGCGGCATCGTCGCACAGGTCAGCCTTCCGGTGCAGCGCCTGCGGCGCGCTCGAGAAGATACGCGGGCAAGTCGCCCGACGTCGCCGGCAAAAAGCCGGTGATGGCGAACCCCTCGGCGAACGCCGCCATGAGTTGTTGCCGCAGCGTGAGCCGCCACGCGCGCGCCTGCTCGGGGTTGCGGTCCAGGAGATCGTCGATGTCGCGGGGGATAGCGATGGCAACGTTGGTTTCTGCGCTCCCGGGTTGAAACGATGGGATCTCAGCGGGTGATGGCGAAGCGTTGATGGCAGAGCCGAGCAGGCGATCGTGCACGCGATCCGAGGCGATCTCCCAGGTGACGTGGAGGCGGTCGGAGGGCATGCCCCCGTAGAGGCCGGCGGCGAAGCCGGCGCCGTAGCGGTCGATCTCGTAGTCGCGCGCTACGGCGCCGAGCTTGCCGAAGTTGAGCCGCGCGTTGGCGGCGCGCAAGGGGTCGACCGTCCAGACGATCTCCTGGAAGCCGCGCGCGAGCGCGATGGCGGCCTGCAGCCGCTTCAGCTCGGCCGCCAGGCCGAGATTGCGCGCTTCGGGGCGGACGGCCAGGAAGTCGGAGACGACGCGCGGTTTTCCGACGAACCCGCCCCAGCCAACCAGGACCCCGGCGGCCACGTCCGGCGCGACCGGGAGGAATGCGGCGACCACCGCGCCCCCTGTCTCCGGCACCACGATCAGCTCGTTGGCCGGGATCAGGTCGTGCTCGGTGACGCCGAAGACCTCCTCCTGCAGCCGTTCGGCATGCAGGAGGTCGTCGAGTGTGCGCAGGAGGCGGAACCACGCCGTCGCGCCACGTAGCTGACGGGTCCAGCCACTCGCCTCATCGCCGGCGAAGCCGAGCGCCGCCGGATCGAGCGGGCCGGGCGATCCCGGCCCGCTGCCGCGGATCGGCGCCTGCGCGTCGTCGCCCACTAGTCGCGGACGACGGGCGTCGCCAGGGCGGGCGGGACGGCGACCGGCGTCGCCCGAGAGGGCGCTTCGATGGCCGGCGCCGCGTCGATGGCGCGGAACTCCTCGCGCGCCTGGACGCTCCCCCCCGTGCTCGTTTCGATGAAGCAGGGGATGTCCTGCGCGTCGATGGCGATCGAGCGGTCGACGCGCATCCCGGTGGTGGCGGCGGTGTCGACCGCGCCGTAGACCCGGCACGTTCGCCCATCGAAGTCGATCGTGCCGAGGTCGCGTAGCTCCTGCGAAGCGAGCCGCTCCGGAATCTGCGCCAGCGGCGCGGGCGGGATGGCGGGTAGCCCGCCGAGCAGGAGGGAGAGGGTCGAGTCGGCCGCGAGACGCGACGGGTCGATGGCGATCCAGGACTCCGCATCGGCCCCCGGTGCGATCTGCCGCGCGAGCGGTCCGCGCACGAAGATGCGGCCGCCGGCGGCGATCGCCTCGTAGTCCTGGTCGCCATGCCCCGAGACGACCTGCCGCTGCCGGTCGGGCAGGATGACCTGCCGCACCGTCGTGACGGCCGAGCCCTGCCGCGCAACGGGGGTCGCGCCGGGCGTGGCCACGGGGGAGGCGACCGGGGTGCCGGCCGCGCTCGCGCCAACTGGCGTCGCGGCCAGCGGTGGCACGATCATCCCGCTTCCGGTGAAGGTCAGCTCATACGACGTGACGCCAGCCCACGCGATTCCGACGCGTGCGGAGAGCTCGCCAAGCGTGGGCGTCGTTGGCGCGGCGGTGCCCGGAGGGGGCGTGCTGCTCACGGGCGGCGCGACCGTGGGCGGAGCGGTCGGGGGCGCTGGCTCCGGCATGGGACCGCACGCCGCGAGGGTGACGAGCAGCAGAGCGGCCACTCCGGCCGCACGAAGGTGCTGAATCGCAGTCATGCTCCAACCATGGCCGCGGTGCGCCGCGGCTCCGTCGTTGATCGTCGCCGCGCCGGCGCGCGGCGACCTGCCCATGCCTCAGTCGGGGGGCAACAGCGTATCGAGCGTGGCGCGCAGCATCGAGAGGGGCATGTAGGCCGCGCCCCCCGGCACCAGCTCGTCGGGCGGCGTGCGCGCGAGCGTGCGGGCCAGCGCCAGCACCTCGCCGCGCAATCGGTCGCCGTCAAACGGCCGGGCGCGGGCCCCCTTCGCCGTCGCGGCCAGCGCCTCGCGCGAGCCCCGGCTGCCATCGGCCGCCGCCTCGATCGCCGCGAAGAGCGCGGCGGCCTGCGACAGGGCGTCGACCGGCTCGCTCGTGGCAGGCCGTTCGCCGCGAAGGATCTCGATGCGCTCGACGATGGCCGGCGGGTCGTCGCTTTCGAAGTGCTTCAGTCCCCGCGCGATCCGCATCGCCTCCTCGGCCGGCAGATCGTGCTCGATCATGGCGTCGTGCAGCGCCTCCTGCTGCGGTGGGGCGAGACCCTGCAGGGCGCGGCTCTGCTTTTCGCTCAGCCGACCGCTCCGGATGTCGTCCTGCACCCGCTCCGGGAGCTTCTCGGTGCCGAGGAGCTGGAAGAGGCGGCTGCGGCGGATGCCGACCATCTCGGCCACGGCCTCCCAGGGGGCGTCGTTGCACTGCGCTTTCAATGCTCGCAGCGCCGCCGCCCGGTCGATGGCGTTCAGGTCGTCGCGGACGATGTTCTCCATCAACTGCTGCACGAGGCGCCGCTCGTCCGGGACATCGCGCACGATGGCCGGGATCGCCTGCAGCCCGGCATCGCGCGCCGCGCGCAGACGCCGCTCGCCATGGATGACGACGTAGATGTCGCGCGCCTCGTCGTAGCGGACGGCGATCGGCTGCAGGATCCCCTCGCGCCGGATGCTGGCGGCCAACTCGGCGAGGCGCTCGGGGTCGAAGGTGCGCCGCGGCTGGTCGGGGTCGGCGACGATCCGGTCGAGCCGGATCTCCTTCGCGGTCGGCAGGTCTTCGACGCCGACGGCGCGGGGCCGGTTGTCGGTGAAGAGGGCGTCGACGGTGAAGCGCCGCTTCCCGCGCGGGGTCGCCTTCGTGCCGCCCGGGGCGGGCGCCGCGCTAGACATGGGCGCTCACCTCCGGGCTCGACGTGGCGAGATGCGGATCGTGCCCGGCCAGCCATGCGCCGACGTCGCGGTATGCCTCGGCGATCGCCGAGCGGGGCATGTATTGCAGGATGCTCGTCCGCTCGGCAGCCGACTCTGCCCCCTTGACCGAGAGGGGGACGACCGGCAGGAGCGTGTACTGCGGGAACTCTTCGGCGAGGGTGCTCAGCATGTCGGCCGCGAGGCGCGAGGAGTGGTGGACCTTCGTCGGCAGAAACCCATGCACACGCAGATCCGGGTTGAGCCGCCGCACGCGGGCGATCGTCTCGAAGAGGCGGCGCAGCACCATGAGCGAGAGGGGGTGCGGCTCGATCGGGATGACCAGCTCGTCGGCCGCGACGAGGATATTGATCGAGAGGACGTTCAACGCCGGCGGCGCGTCGATGAGGACGTAGTCCCAGCGCGAGAGGTCGCCATGCTCGAGCCGATGCTCGAGCTGCCGCTCCCGTTCGAGGACGTTGAGCAGCTCCAGCTCGGCAGCGGCGAGATCGGGGTGCGAGGGGACGAGCTCGACGCCCGGAATCGACGTCGGCACCACGGTCGAGGCGAGATCGAGGTCGTCTTCGAGGAGCAGGTCGTAGACGGAGACCTCGAGCTGGGCAATGTCGACGCCTGTCGCCATCGTCAGGCTTGCCTGCGGGTCCATATCGATGGCGAGAACCCGCTGCCTCTGCTCGGCGAGCGCCGCCGCGACGTTGAGCGTGCTTGTCGTCTTGGCGGTACCGCCTTTTTGATTGAAGAAGGCGATGACGCGGGCCATGGGTATCCGCTCGCTGTGCTTGGGGTTGCGACCGGCCGTCGGTGTACGTACGGGAGTTGAGGATACCACCCGGCCCGTGACGGCACAAGACAGCGTCGCCTTCTTGTCACAGCCACGGAGCGGCCCATTGCGTGAAAACGACCACTGCCCCGACCGGTGAGTGCCGTGTCGGGGCAGTGGCTCGATGTCTCCAGCGCCGGGAGCGCGCTCGGGGAGGGGGTGCGGTGTGGAGGATGGACCTCCCCGATCGCGTCAGCGGTGACGTTCGGTTCACCGGCCCGGCCGCAGCTCCAGTCCGGCGTTGACGGGGTGCGCGCGGGCGTCGTCCGGCATCAGCCAGGAGCCGGCGCGGAGCAGGAGCGTGGCGACCGCCGCGCGGAACTCCGAGATCGGGTTCTGCCGCCGGACGATGTCGCCGTAGGCGTCGACGATCATCTGCTGCTGCTTCGCCTCGCGTACGAACTCCCTGTGGCGCTCGATCGCCACCTGATGATTCAGGGCAATATCGGTTCCGAGCATGGTTGACTCTCTCTCCCGCGGGTTGTGCCCGCTTCGTGATGGTGGTCAGGAGTTCCGGGTGGCGCATCGCTGCCGGTTCCTCTCGGCGCGAGCGTCTGGCAACACTGGTCATGACAAATGGTCCTTGCCGTGACGCGGCGGTTAACGTTCGGGCTCATCAGTCGGTAATGCATGGGGTTGCCCTCCCTCTCGCGTGCCGATTGGCATTCGCGAGGCAATAAAAAAACCCCGGACCTCAGCGAGGCCCGGGGCGCGCGGATGGCGCGGCATGAAGGTCAGCCGCGGCGACGGCTGCCTCCCGGGCACTCTGAAGCGACGACGGTCAAACGAAGCATGGGCTGATGCATTTGCCGCCTCCTTCCTGATCGGTGCCCGGACCGCGAATCCCGCGTCCACTTGTCGCGCTCCGGGCGCCTGCCCGGCTGCACCCACTTCTTGTATCACCCCCGCCTCAAAGAGTCAACCCCCGCGTGGCGATCATGATCGAAAATCACCCTCCGACTACTCTGTAATGAACATAAATACGAAGACGTATTGTGGAGAGCGGCGTGCGGAAGACGTGTCATACGGAATTCGGGTCATGACCGTCGTCTGGCCACGGCCGGCCCTCACCCCCAGCCCCTCGCCCACCGCAGTGGGCGAGGGGAGGGTTGTTGCCAGATCGCATGCCAGAGGGAACGCTCTATCCCGCAGGGAGGAGAAAGCCTTGCGGTCTGTCGCGAACTTCCGCGCACACGCTCCCCTCTCCCACCGCAGTGAGAGAGGGGCTGGGGGTGAGGGTAGATCGCGGCAATGCGGCAGTGATTATCCGGATTTCGTGTCATGCTGACGCAGGAAGCATCCCGGCTCAGGGGAGGCGTCATTGCGGGGAGCCGAGATCCTTCACTCCGTTCAGGATGACACGTCTTCCATGGTGCTGTAACGCACACCGCGTGTGTCGTTTCGCGCCGGCGCACGGTCGATGGCAAGGACGGCACGTTCGCGCCGGGGAGC
>JADYYO010000116.1 GCA_020853615.1 Thermomicrobiales bacterium | reverse complement strand
GTATCGGCCCCGCAAACCCTCACCCCCAGCCGCCACCCAGCGGGTCCCGGCCCACTCCGGTGGGAGAGGGGAGCATGTGGCGAGATGGCGTGACAGCAGGGACGGCTCGTCCGGCAACGGCACGCCTGTGGGACAGAGCGCTTCGAGACTATTACAGTGGCGTGCGCAAGACGTGTCAGGCTGAGGCACGAAGCATCTTGGCGCAGGGGAAACGGGGTTGCCGGGAGCCGAGATCCTTCGCTGCGCTCAGGATGACACCATTTCCGCACGGCGCTGTAGGCATGACGCGAAATTCCGCGAACCAGCTCCCCTCTCCCACCGGAGTGGGCCGGGTACCCGCTGGGTGGCGGCTGGGGGTGAGGGTTTGCGGGGCCGGCAAGCCCGTCGCCGCGAGGAGCCACCCCTCATACCCCCACCCCACGCCACCGCCAGCGGTCAAAGGGGGCAAAGGGGAGGGGGCGCCGGGACACTCCTCCCCTTCGCCCTCGCCCGCTTCGGTGCCGTGGCGCATCCCAGCATGCCCTTGCCAGTCGCGGCGCCGGGAGAATATGTCTATCATTGCCCCTATCGTCAGTTGGTAGTCACGCCGCTCTTGACCTGGCCCTGACGCCTCTCGGCCGCGTCTACCGCGCCGAGAGAAGGAGATCCTTCCTGAAGGCGTGGCCGCTCGCGGTCGCGGCAGGCGCACTCGGCGGTTCCCGAGGAGATCATGACGGTCATCGATCAGGCGGTGCGCGTCGCATTCCGCTATCCGGTCCATTTCACGACGAACCTCTTCTCGCCGGAGAACCCGGCCCTCGGCGACCTGCTCGCCTCCGGGCGCGAAACCGCTGCCCCGGTCAAGGCGCTCTGCGTGGTCGATCGGGGGCTGCTCGAGCATCATCCGGAGCTTCCGGAGCGGATCGCGCGCTACTTCCGCGCACTCGGGGAAGACGCGACGTTGGCGGAGCCGATCCTGATCGTGCAGGGGGGCGAGGCGGTCAAGAACGACCCGGTGGAGGTCGAGCGGATTCACCGCGCGATCCACGAGCAGGGCATCGACCGCCACTCCTACGTCATCGTTATCGGTGGCGGCGCGGTGATCGACATGGCGGGGTACGCGGCGGCGACGGCGCATCGCGGCGTGCGGCTGGTGCGGGTGCCGACGACGGTCCTCTCGCAGAACGACTCGGCCGTCGGCGTCAAGAACAGCGTCAACGCCTTCGGCAAGAAGAATTTCCTCGGCACCTTCGCGCCTCCCTACGCCGTCCTCAACGACGACGCGTTCCTGACGACGCTCAGCGACCGCGACTGGCGAGCGGGCATCGCGGAGGCGATCAAGGTGGCCCTCCTCAAGGATGCCGCGTTCTTCGCCTTCCTCGAGTCGTGTGCTGCCGATCTCGCCGCGCGCGACATGCCGGCCATGCGCCAGCTCATCTACCGCTGCGCCGAGCTGCATCTCGAGCACATTGCCACGAATGGCGATCCCTTCGAGCTCGGCTCGTCGCGGCCGCTCGATTTCGGGCACTGGTCGGCGCACAAACTGGAGCAGCTCTCCGGCTACGAGCTGCGCCACGGTGAAGCGGTCGCCATTGGACTCGCACTCGACGCGACCTACTCCTATCTGGCGGGCATGCTGCCGGAGGAGGAGTGGTGGCGCATCCTCGACCTCATCGCCGGCGTCGGCCTCCCCCTCGTCGCCGCCGAGCTCGACGCGGAGACTCCCGATGGGCGGCGCGCCGTCCTGGTCGGGCTGGAGGAGTTCCGCGAGCACCTGGGCGGCCGCCTGACGATCATGCTGCTGGAGGGGATCGGCCGCGGGGTCGAGGTGCACGAGATGGATCAGGAGTGCATCCTGGCAAGCATTATGCGGCTGCAGGCGCACGCGATGGAGCGCGGCACGACGGCGCACCCGGGAGGAGTCGTATGGCCACGAACGGCATCAGCAGTCCCCTCACCCAGCAGCAGTTGATCGACGAATATTTCATGGAGCACCGGACGAAGGTGCTCGATATCGCCGCCTTCATGGACCGGCTCGACCGCGCGGGGATTCGGGATGGCGAGGACGATTTCCGGTACGTCGCCTTCCGCGAGACGCTGCGCGAGCTGAGCTCGCCGGAGCCGGGGCGCGTCGAGCGGGTGCAGATGATCCTCAGCGACAAGACGACCGAGCCGCTGGCCGAGCTCGACCGCAAGGCGGCCTACGGGGCGTCGATCCGGACGGCGAACGAGAATGGCAAGGAAGGCGCGCAATGAACTACATCGATCTCCACGCCCACATGATCTCACGCACGACCGATGATTATGAAAAGATGGCCCTCTCCGGCTGCGTGGCGCTGACCGAACCCGCCTTCTGGGCCGGCTACGACCGCCGCTCGGCCGACGTCTTCGCGGATTATTTCAACCACCTGACCACCTTCGAGCCGGCGCGCGCCGCGCAGTACGGCATCGACCACTACACCTGGCTCTGCCTCAACCCGAAGGAGGGGGAGGACCGGGAGCTGGCGCGGCAGGTGCTGGAGATCATCCCCGAGTTCCTCGACCGCCCGAACGTGCTCGGCATTGGCGAGATCGGGCTCAACCGCGTCACGCGCAACGAACTTGCCACCTTCAAGGACCACGTCGACCTGGCGGTCAACCACGACCAGACGATCCATATCCACACGCCGCACCTCGAGGATAAGTACAAGGGGACAAAGGTCATCGTCGAGACGTTGGCCGCCGACAGCCGGGTCGACCCCTCGCGGGTGATGGTCGACCATGCCGAGGAGCACACCGTCGGGATGATCCTCGGCAACGGCTTCTGGACCGGCCTGACGCTCTACCCCGTCACCAAGACCTCCCCCGGCCGCGCGGTCGACATGATCGAGCGCTACGGCACGGAGCGGATTTGCGTCGCCTCGGCCTGCGACTGGGGGCCGAGCGATCCGCTGGCGGTGCCGCGCTTCATCATGGAGATGCGCCGCCGCGGCCATGACGAGGCGCTGATCAGGACGATCGTCTACGAAAACCCCATCGCGTTTCTCAGCCAGTCGGCGCACTTTCGCCAGCCGCGCGAGCAGCCGGCGGTCGCCGCGGCATCGTAAGTGCGCCGCGCGAACGGGGTGTCATCATGAGTACAGCGTCCACGCACTCGTGTCATCCTGACGAAGGAAGGATCTCGATCCGAGCGCGCGAACATTCGCAGAGGATGACGAGACGCGTTGCGCCCTCGACACGACATCATTGCGTGAATGCTGTACTGAGCGCAGCAATGGTGTGTCATCCTGAGCGCAGCGAAGGATCTCGGCTCCCCGGGACCACGTCTCCCCTGAGCCGAGATGCTTCGTTCCTCAGCATGACACGACGGGCGCGGCATCGTAACGGGTAAGGAGTTCCTGGCATGCGCCTGGCGCCGGATGGCGATTTTCACCTGACCTACTGCACGAATATCCATCCGAGCCAGGGCTGGGATGACGTGCGGGCGAGCTTGCGCCGCTACACGCCGCCCCTCAAGGCGCGCTTCGCCCCCGACGCCCCATTCGGCATCGGCCTGCGGCTCTCGGGCGTGGAGAGCCGCCAGCTCCTCGAGGGCGACCGCCTCGAGCGCTTCCGCGAGTTCCTGGAGGATGAAGGGCTCTACGTCTTCACCCTCAACGGCTTTCCCTACGGCCCGTTCCATCACCAGCCGGTCAAGGAGTTCGTCCACGCCCCCGACTGGCGGGATGAGGAGCGCGT
>JADYYO010000115.1 GCA_020853615.1 Thermomicrobiales bacterium | reverse complement strand
TACACGGCATACCTTGTGGAGTCGGGCACGCTCAAATTCCAGATGCCGCGTCGGGGCGGCGGCTTTCACTTGGAGCATCCGGCGCCATGCGTGCCTGCCAACGGTGTGTTTTCTGGTGGCGGCACGACGTCGATCGACGACGAAGGCTGGATGCATGTCGACGCGGGCACAGCCTTGGTCTCGGAAGAAATCCCGATCGAACAGATCGGCAACGCCGGCAGCACTCCGCTGGTACTCCTCCAGGTCAAGCTCCAGTTCCCCGAGGTCGACCCAGCGACCGGACAGCCGGTCGGTGACGAACTCGTCACCGACCGCGGCCATCGGAAGCACCAGAACCAACGTCGGGAACGTCCGGACGGGACGCCCGCGCCATAACCCTTCCCCGTAAGAAGACCGCGGGTTATCGGCGTCGATCCTCTTGAAGATGCCAGCTTCCGTCTCCCTTCCTGGCTGCTGACGCTTGCCGTGTTGCAAGTGGGTCTAAGCATCTTTTTATGCGAAACCCGGATAATCACTGCCGCATTGCCCTGCTCAACCCTCACCCCCAGCCCCTCTCCCACTGCGCTGGGCGAGGGGAGGGTTGACGTCGAGGCGGCGGGGGATAGCCGAATGCTTTCTCCGACATCCGCACAAAAGTATTCCGTTTGTCACGGACACTGGCGAAACAACCCCCCTCGCCCAGCGCAGTGGGAGAGGGGCTGGGGGTGAGGGTAGACCGTGGCAACGCGGCGGACCTTACCCGAATTCCGTATGACACATCGATTCCTCGGCGCGCTAATCGTCTTCTTCTGCACCGTCGCCACGACGCCCGGGAGGGCGTACCGCCTCGCGGTCGTCATCGACGGTCGTGCTGCCGCAGCGGCCGGGGCGAATGGCACCGCCGAGCGCGTCCGTCGCTCGGGTCGATAACCTTTCCTCGCCGGCGGCATGGTTTCCCGCAATCGCTCCGCGTCGCCGACCGCAGCGCGCCAAACGTGGCCTGGCGTTGCGAGGTCTGTAGCATCTATTACAAATGCACCACAGGGGAGGTACTAATCTTGCAAAGCGGGGCCTGATGAAGGTGAGCTTGTTGAGCCGTCTGTGTCGGGAGACTCCAGGAGGGACTCGGAGCCGACTTTTCAGATGCGCCCCGACACACTCCCGTAATCCGTGACCTGATTTCTGGAGCGATGGCGCTCGGCGTGCGGAGTCTTCCGCTCGCCGTGGTGATAGCGTGGGAGCGTGCCTCGATGGCGCTGACGACTTCTGTTCTGCGACTCGATCCCGGCGCGGTCCATCCGCGCGAGGTCGAGCGCGCGATCGACGCCCGGGCCCGCGCGCTGGGGGCGGTGCTCGCCGAGGTGGCGAGCCAGAGCGACCGGGTTGCCGATGCGGCGGCCATTTTGGTCGAGGCGATCGCCGCGGGGCATCAGGTGCTCGCCTGCGGCAACGGCGGCAGCGCGGCCGAGGCGCAGCACCTCGTCGGCGAGCTGGTCGGGCGCTTTCTGCTCGAGCGCGAGCCGTGGCCGGCGATCGCCCTGACGACCGACTCCTCGGTCCTGACCTCGATCGCCAACGACTACGGCTACGAGACGGTCTTCGCCCGCCAGGTCGCCGCCTTCGGGCGCCCCGGCGATGTGCTGGTCGCCTTCAGCACGAGCGGCAGCTCGCCGAGCGTGCTCAATGCCGCGCGCGAGGCGCATGACCGCGGCATGCAGGTCATCGCCCTGACCGGCCGCGAACCGACCCCGCTCGGCCAGTTGGCCGATGTCGATCTGGCCGTTCCCGCGACGGAAACGCCGCTCATCCAGGAGATCCACACCGTGCTGGTCCATCTGGTCAGCGAGGTGGTGGAGTCGCGCCTGGTGAGCATGCAGTCTCTGCGAAAGGACGCACATCGATGAAGCGCGCGCTCTTCCTCGACCGGGATGGGACGCTCGTCGAGCCTCGGCACTACCCCTCCACGCCGAGCGACCTCGTGCTGCAGCCGGGGATCGGCCCGCTGCTGCGCATGTTCGCGGCCGCCGGCTGGGAGCTGGTGGTGGTGACGAATCAGTCGGGGCTGGCCCGGGGCTACTTCACGGAAGAGGCGCTGGAGCGGATGCACGACCGGCTGCGCGAGATGCTGCGCGTCTGGGGCGTCGAGCTGCACGCGATCTACGCCTGCCCACACCACATCGAGGGGATCGTGCCGCACCTCGCGGTGCACTGCCGCTGCCGCAAGCCGCAGCCGGGGATGCTCCTCGAGGCGGCGGAAGACCGCGGCATCGACCTCTCCCGCTCCTGGATGGTCGGCGACATCCTGGATGACGTCGAGGCCGGGAATCGGGCCGGCTGCCGCACGGTGCTGGTCGACCTGGGGACGGAGGGCGTGCCCGACCGGCCAGAGCGCTGGCCGCGCCTGGTGGCGCGCTCGACCGCGGACGCGCTGCGCCAGATCGCCTTCGCCGAGGAGCTGTTGCCGCCCCAGGCGCTCCCCGTCCCATCGCGGACGTCCCTCTGGTCGTCCGCCGTCGCGGCGCGGCGGTGATGGCGATGGATGGGCACTTGTCGGCGGTCGATGTGGTCCGGGGCTTCCCGGGGCTGCGCGCGCTCGTCATCGGCGAGGCGATGCTCGATACCTGGCTGGAGGGGGATGCCATCCGCCTCTGCAAGGAGGCCCCGGTGCCGGTCGTGCGCGAGGCGAGCACGACCTACTGCCCCGGCGGGGCTGCCAATTCGGCGGCGAACCTGGCCGCGCTCGGCGCCGAGGTCACCTTCCTCTCCCTCATCGGGCCGGATACCGCCGGCCGGCGCTTGCGGCAGGCGCTGCGCGCGGCGGGGGTCGACGATGGCCACCTGATCGAGGATGCGTCAATCTCCACGCTGCAGAAGCTGCGGGTGATCGCCAACGGGCAGTACGTCGTCCGCTTCGACGAGGGGGAGATCGCTCGCGCCACGGCCGGCTGCCGGGCGCGGCTGCTGGAGCGGATCGCGCACGAGGCGCGCCGCTGCGACCTGATCGTCGTCTCCGACTACTGCCACGGCGTCATCGACGATGCGGTGATCGCGCTCCTGACGGCGCTGGGGTCGCGGCGGCAGGCGGTGATGGTCGTCGATTCGAAGGCGGTGGCCCGCTTCGCCGCCGTCCCCGCCACGATGGTCACGCCGAATCTGCAGGAGGCCCAGCGCGCGGTCGATCCGAACGGGGCCGCCGATGGCCGCTGCAGCCTCGAGGAGGCGCGGGGCATCGCGCGGCACCTACGCGCAATGCTCGCCGCGGAGCAGATCGCGGTGACGATGGCCGAGCAGGGGGTCCTCCTGACCGGGCCGGATGGAGCGCAGGCACACCTCGACTGCCACCCGGTCACCCGCGCCGGCGACGTCGGGGCCGGGGATACCTTCACCGCCGCCGCGTCGCTGGCGATGGCGGCCGGCGCCCCGCCCGACCGCGCGGCGCGCATCGGCATCGACGCGGCCGCCATCGCCATCACCCGCAGCCGCACCTCGGCCGTCTCGCTGCAGGATCTCGTGCGCCGGGTCAGCCTCGCCGACCGGGCGTCGACGATGTCGCTGAAGGAGGTCGTCGCCCGGCTCGAAATCGAGCGCTTCCACGGCAGGCGCATCGTCTTTACCAACGGCGTCTTCGACATCCTCCACGCCGGGCACGTCAATCTCCTGCGCCGTGCCCGCGCCCTCGGCGACGTGCTCGTGGTCGGCCTCAATTCGGATGCCAGCACCCGGCGGCTGAAGGGGCCAACGCGCCCCGTGAACCGGGAGGCGGACCGGCTGGCGCTGGTCAGCGCGCTCGATGCCGTCGACTACGCGGTCCTCTTCGAGGAGGACACGCCCGCCGAGCTGATCCGGGCGATTCGCCCGCATATCCATGTGAAGGGGGGCGACTACCAGGCCGAGAAGCTGCCGGAGATCGCGGCGGTGCGCGAGGTCGGTGCGCGGGTCGAGATCCTCTCGCTCGTGCAGGGGCGGAGCACCACCGCCCTGATCGACCGGATCGTCGCCACGGCGGCGAACGGCGCCGTGAGTGTGACGGGATGATCGCGCACGAGTGGCAGTCGGCCCGGCGCGTCCTCGCCATCCGGCTGGACAATCTCGGCGACGTGCTGGTCACGACACCGGCGATCCACGCCATCCGCGAGTCGCTGCCGGACGCCGCGATCACCCTGCTGGCGAGCCCGGTCGGCGCGCAGGCGGGGCGGCTCAACCCCGACATCGCCGACGTCATCGTCTACGACGCGCCCTGGATGGATCCCTGGAGTCGTCTTCCGCTCGATCCGGCGCGGGAGGAGCGGACCATCGCCACGCTGCGCGAGCGGCGCTTTGACGCGGCGGTGATTTTCTCGTCGTTCCGGCAGAGCCCCCTCCCGGCGGCCTATCTCTGCTACCTCGCCGACATCCCCCTGCGGCTGGCGGCCTCGATCGACGGCCCCGGCTCGCTCCTCACCACCCGCCACCGGCATCCGGAGCGGATGATGCACGAGGTGGAGCGCGGGCTCGACCTCGTCGGCGCGGTCGGCATGACCACCGAGGAGACGCGGCTGGTGCTGCGCGTGCCGGACGAGGCGCGGGCGGAGGCCGCCGGGTTGGCAGCGGGCCGGCGCCCGCTGGTGGCGCTCCATCCCGGCTGCAGCATGCCGGCACGCACCTACCCGTGGGAGCTGTACGCCGAGGTCGTCGATCTACTGGTCGGTGAGCTCGATGCCCACGTCGTCCTCACGGGCGCGGCCGACGAGGCGCCGCTGGTGGAGGCGATGCTGGGGCGGATCGCGCCGGCCTCGCGGCCCCGGGTCGAGGCGGCGGCGGGAACCCTCTCGTTCCCCGGCTTCTGCGCGCTGATCGAGGCCGCCGATCTCGTCGTCACGAACAACACCGGGCCAATGCATGTGGCGGCGGCGCTCGGCACGCCGGTGGCCGCCCTCTTCGCCCTGACCAACCCGCCGGAGCAGTGGGGTCCCTGGCGGGTAGCGCATCGCCTCCTCAACCACGACGTTCCCTGCCGGATCTGCTACAGCCGGATCTGTCCCGTCGATCATGCCTGCCTGACCCGGGTACGCCCGCAAATGGTGGTCGCCGCCGTGGCCGAGCTCTTGCAAGAAGCAAGTGCGGCGGCGCATGCCGTCCCGAGCGTGGCGGAGAGGCTGGCGCTCGCGGTCGACGCCCAGGAGGTGATGGCATGAGCAGCACCGTCAACCATCTGGAGATCACGCCCTTCAACGGCGCTCCAGTCATCAATCCGTCTCGAATCGCCATCTTTCAGGCGCTCAACCTCGGCGATCTCCTCTGCGCGACTCCGGCGCTGCGCGCGCTGCGGCACCGCTTTCCCGGGGCCGAGATCGTCCTGATCGGCCGCCCCTCGACGCGCGAGCTGGTCGACCGACTCCCCTCGATCGACCGCTTCATGCCCTTCCCCGGCTACCCGGGCATCGCCGAATCGCCGCGCGACACCTCCGGCTCCGTCTCGATCTGGCCGCGCTTCGATCTGGCGGTCCAGATGCACGGCTCCGGGAGCGAGAGCAATGGCTTCGTCGCCTCGCTCGGGGCCGAGCACTCCCTCGGCTACGGGCCGAAGGGCGACGACCGGCTGACAACGGTCCTGACGTGGGTCGAGGAGGAGCCGGAACCGATCCGGTGGCTACGGCTGGTCGGCGCCGTCGGCGCGGCGGCGGACGGTCTGCAACTCGAGCTGCCGATCGTGCCGGCGGAGCGGGCGAAGGCGATCGCGCTGCTGGCGCCTGCCGATGGCGGGTTGAAGATCGGCCTGCACGTCGGCGCGTCCGATCCGGAGCGGCGCTGGCCGCCGGAGGCGTTCGCCGCCCTCGCCGACCGCCTGATCGACGCGCTCGGCACGCGCATCGTCCTCACCGGCTCCGTTGAAGAGCGTCCCCTGACCGCCGCCGTGCGGGAGGCGATGCGGGGGGAGGCGCTCGATCTGGCGGGGATGACGTCGCTGGGCGAGTTCGCGGCAGTCATCGGCGCGCTCGACCTTCTCGTCACGAACGACACCGGCGCCTCGCACGTCGCCGCGGCGACGCGGACGCCGAGCGTCATCCTCTTCGGCCCCTCGCGCCCCGACCGCTGGGCGCCGCTCGACCTGGGGCTGCACCACATCGTCGATGCCGGCGCCGGGCTCGCCTCGGTGGCCGAGCGGGCGGCGGCGCTGCGGGCGCTCTCACCCGATGGCGTCGCCAGCCGCTGTGAGGCGGCGCTGCGGGAGGCGCGGGTCGATCCTGGCCATCATCTGGCGCGGGAGCGGATCGTATGAGCCGGCTGCGCATCCTGATCTGGCACATCCACGGCAGCTACCTCAACGCCCTCGCCCGCGTCGATCACGACTGGTATCTCCCGATCAAACCGGGCCGGCCGGAGGGATACGGCGGGCGAGGACGCACCTTCGATCTGCCGGAGAACCTGATCGAGATCCCCGCCGAGGAGGTGCGCGAGCGCGACTTCGACGTGGTCGTGCTGCAGACGCCGAAGAACCTGCACGAGGATCTCCCCGAGCTGCTCGGGCCGGAGGGGCGCGATCTTCCCCTCCTCTACCTCGAGCACAACGTGCCGCGCCCCGACGCCGTCAACACCCGTCACCCCTTCGCCGATCGGCCGGGGCTCCTCGTCCACGTCACGCACTACAACCGGCTGATGTGGGACAACGGCGAGACCCCGACCCGGGTGATCGAGCACAGCGTCGCCATCGACCCGAGCATCACGTGGGACGGCTCGCTGCCACGCGCGATCACCGTCACCAACGGCATGCAGGGGCGCCCGCGCATCACCGGCCACGACCTCTTCCTGCAGGCGCGCGAGCGGGTGCCGCTCGATGTCGTCGGCATGCAGACCGAGGCGTTCGGCGGGCTGGGCGACGTCCCCTACCGGGATCTGCACCGGCTGACGGCGCGCTATCGCTGCCTCTTCAGCCCGATGCGCTACACGAGCATGCCACTGGCGGTGGTCGAGGCGATGACGATCGGCATGCCGGTCGTGGCGCTGGCGACGACGGCCCTCCCCGACGTGATCGAGGACGGCGTCAATGGCTTCTGCGCGCAGGATCCCGAGACGCTGATCGACCGCCTCGAGGCGCTGATCGCCGACCCCGGCCTGGCGCAGGCGATCGGCGCACGGGGGCGCGAGACCGCGCGCGAGCGCTTCGGAATCGATCGCTTTCGCGCCGACTGGGACGCGGCCCTGCGCGCGGCGATCGCGCTGGCGCCGGCTCGGGAAACGGCCGGAGTGGGAGGGCGCCGATGACCCACCGCATCGCCATGATCAGCGAGCACGCCAGCCCGGTCGCCCTCCTCGGCGGCGTCGACGCGGGGGGGCAGAACGTCTACGTCGATGCCGTCAGCCGCGGGGTGGCCGCGCTCGGCTACGCGGCCGACGTCTTCACCGTCCACACCGACCCGGCGCTGCCGCACGTCATCGACTGGGCCGACGGCGTGCGCGTGATCAACGTGCCGGCCGGCCCGGCGTCGGCCCGCGCGAAAGACGCCCTCTGGCCGCACATGCCCGCCTTTCGGGACGGGATCGACCGCTTCCGCCGGGCACAGGGGCAGCCCTACGACCTGATCCACGGCAACTTCTGGATGTCGGGCTGGGTCGCCGCCGAGCTCGGGCGGCGCTGGTCGGCGCCGGTCGCGCAGATCTTTCACGCCACCGGCGTCACCAAATTGCGCGAGCAGGGGGCGGCCGACACCAGTCCCGGCGAGCGGATCGCCGTCGAGCGCGCGGTGGTGCGCGCCGTCGACCGCCTCATCGCCCAATGCCCGGCCGAGCGCGACGAACTGCTCGACGACTACGACGCGCGCCCGGAGCGGATCGCGCTGATCCCCTCGGCGGTCGACATCGCGCGCTATCGCCCGGTCCCGCAAGCCGAGGCGCGGCAGCGGCTGGGAATCGATCCGGCGGCCGAGGTGATCGTCTACGTCGGGCGTGTCGTGCCGCGCAAGGACGTGCGCAACGTGGTGCAAGCGCTGGCGCGGCTGAAAAGGGCGCGCCTGGCGAGCGGCGCGTCCGCCATCCCGACGCTGATCGTCGTCGGCGGTGAGACGGAGCAGCCCGACCCCGAGGCGACGCCGGAGATCGGCGTGCTGCAGGCGCTGGCCGCCGATCTCGGGGTGGCCGGCGATGTCCATTTCGTGGGGCGCCACCAGGCGGACGAACTCTACCGCTGGTACAGCGCCGCCGATGTCGCGGTCACGACCCCCTGGTACGAGCCGTTCGGCCTGACCCCCCTCGAGGCGATGGCCTGCGGCACGCCGGTGGTCGGCTCCAGCGTCGGCGGGATCAGCTTCACGATCGCCGACGGCGAAACGGGGCTGCTGGTCCCGCCGCGCGATCCGGAGGCGCTCGCCGCCGCCCTGGAACGATTGCTCGGAGATTCAGGATTTCGGGAGCGGATGGGCCGCGCCGGCCGGGCACGCGTGATGCGTTCATTCACCTGGCAACAGGTGGCGAAGCACACCGCGGCGCTCTACGACGACCTGCTCGGCCAACACCGTCCTTCAGCGGAACCGCATCGACATGGACCATTGGTGGCGCTGCCCGCGACGATCGCGGAGCGCCGGATTTCAGGAGTCGCTCAGTGACTGAACAGACGCTCGCGGGGAAGGTCGCCATCATCACCGGGGCCGGCAGCGGCCTCGGCGCGGCGACCGCGCGCCGGCTCGCCCAGGCGGGCGCCTGCATCGCCTGCCTCGATCTCGATGAAGGGCGCGCCAGGGCGACCGCGAAGGCGATCGACGGCTCCGAAGCGCGGGCGATCGCCATCGGCGGCGACGTCAGTGACGCGGCGGTCGTGCAGACGGCGGTCGACCGCGTCGTCCAGACGTGGCACCGGCTCGATATCGCCGTCAACGCCGCAGGGGTCGATTACGTCCTGAGCATCGAGGAGATGTCGGTCGCGCAGTGGGATCGCGTGCTGGGCGTCAATCTGCGCGCTCCCTTCCTGATGGCCAAGGCCGTCTTCCCGATCATGAAGAGGCAGGGCGGCGGCGACATCGTCAATGTCGCCTCGACCGCCGCGCTGCGCGCCTGGGGGAATGCCTCCGCCTACCACGCCTCGAAGTGGGGGCTGCGCGGGTTGAGCCGGGCGATGGGCACGGAGGGGCGCGCCGACGGCATCCGGGTGACGACCCTAATCCCTGGGGGGATGAAGACCCATTGGTTCGACCGCTTTCCCGAGCAGGGGATTCCGCTGCCTGACGAGGCGAACCTGCAGGACCCCGCCAATGTCGCGGACGCCATCGCCTACGCGGTGACGCTCCCGCCCGGCTCCGTGATGCAGGAGATGATGATTACACCCCTGACGGAGACGAGTTGGCCATGATCAGCGCGCGCGCTCCCCTGCGCATCAGCTTCGGCGGAGGCGGGACCGATCTGCCGGCCTACTACGAGCGCTTCGGCGGCATGGTGGTCAGCAGCGCGATCCAGGCCGCCTGCCACGCCCGGGTCAGTGAGCAGCCGGGGCGCGACATCGTCGTCGATTCGCGCGACTACCAGCGGGCGATCGTCCTGCCGGCTGGACGGCCGGTGACAATCCGCGAGCCGCTCTCGCTGCCGCGCGCGGTCGTCGCCTGGTTCGACGCCCACGGGCTGCGCCCGGAGGGCGTCCGAATCGAGACCTGGGCCGACGTGCCGCCGGGGAGCGGGCTCGGCTCGTCAAGCGCGATGACGGCCGCCCTCGTCTCCGCCCTCGCACGCCACGTCTGCCTGCCGCTCAAGCACCGGATGATCGCCGAGATCGCCTGCGAGATCGAGATCGACCTGCTCGGGCGGCCGATCGGCCGGCAGGATCAGTACGCCGCCGCCATCGGCGGGATCAATACCCTGACCTTCTCCGCGACGGGGGTCGATGTCTCCCCGCTCTGCCTCTCCCGCGAGTTCGAGCGATCGCTGCAGGAGCATCTGCTCCTCGTCTCGACGCGCAAGACGCGCGACTCCGCGACGGTGCTGAGCGCGCAGCGGAAGGCCTCCGCGACCGACCGGGAGGTGATCGAGCGCCTGCACCGGATCAAGGGCCTCGCCGTTTCGATGCGCGACGCGCTCGTCGCGGGCGACCTCCCCGCCTTCGGCGCGCTGCTCGACGACAACTGGCAACTCAAGCGGGGGCTCGCCCGGGGGGTGACCTCGCCCGAAATCGACCGCTGGTACGGCATCGCCCGCCACAACGGGGCCTACGGCGGCAAGATCGCTGGCGCGGGGGGAGGGGGCTTCTTCCTCTTCTGCGTCCCGCCGGAGCGGCGGACACGGGTCAGCCGCGCACTCGAGCGCGAGGGCCTCACCCCGTCGACGATCGCCTTCGATCACCGCGGCTGCATCGCGCGCGACGAGATGATCGTGCGCGGTGCGCGGACACGGTTCAGCCTGAAAGGAACGCTGCATGAGACGGCCAGCGCCAGTCAAGCCTGAGAGTTCGCTTCGCGCCCTGCTGCAGGGGTACTGGCGCGACGTCATCGCGGCCGCCTCGGCCATCGACCAGGAGAGCCTGGAGACCGCGGTCTCGACCCTGCTGGCGTGTCACGAACGGGGGCGGGTCGTCTTCGCAGCCGGCAATGGCGGCAGCGCCGCGACCGCCTCGCACTTCGCCTGCGACCTGGCGAAAGGGACGCGCGCCGGTGGGCCGCCCACGTTCCGCGTCGCCGCGCTGACCGACAACATGCCGGTCCTCACCGCCTGGGCGAACGATGTCGGCTACGAGCGGGTCTTCGCCGAGCAACTCGTCTCGCTTGGGCAACCGGGCGACGTGCTGGTCGCCATCTCGGTCAGCGGCAACTCGCCGAACATCGTCGCCGCCGTCGAGGCCGCGCGATTGCACGGCCTGACCACCATCGCCCTGACCAGCCGCAGCGGCGGCCGCCTGGCGCAGATTGCCGATGTCGTCGTCAGCGTCCCCTCCGACAACATGGAAGTGGTCGAAGACGCGCACTCGATCATCGCCCACAGCCTCTGCGTCACGGCGCGGGAGTGGCTCGCCAGCCAGCCCTGCGCCGCGCGGGAGGAGCTGCTGACCGTGATGCCGGCGCGGATCGCCGGGTAGCGGAGCGCGGAGCAGCGGGCGCACCACGTTGCTGCGCCGCGCAGAACCCGTGTTATCCGGAGTGCCGTGACACGGCAAAGGTGTCATCCTGAGCGCAGCGAAGGATCTCGGCTCCCCGGAACGCCGCGTCCATCGAGCCGAGATGCTTCGTTCCTCAGCATGACACGGTGTAGGGCGCCGCTGCACCGGCCCTCGGTGAATGCGGGCCGCCGCGTCCTGTCCTCTGGTCTCGTATCCACAGCCCCGTGCCCGGGCACTTCGCTCCCCGACTCGTCATGTCCATGACAATTCGCGTAATCCACCGAATTGTGAAAAGAGCGACTGGCACAGCGATTGCATTACATCAATCGTGCAGATTCGTTGCACGGTGAGCCGAAAGGATTGCCGAGCGATGCACGAGGAGCGTCCCGAGACGAGGCGTCGCGGTGAAGGAGAAGGGCCATGAATGTGGAGTACGGAGCGGGACGGCCCGCTGGAAGAGGCGTTCCGCCAGTGGAGGTGGCGCCGGCGGTGGCGGTGGATGTGGATGCGGCAGTGCCGAAGGACCGGGTGCGCTGGGGCCCGATCGTGGCGGGGGTGGTGACGGGCTTCGTGGCGCTGCTGGTGCTGACGGCTCTCGG
>JADYYO010000114.1 GCA_020853615.1 Thermomicrobiales bacterium | reverse complement strand
TACGAGTATACTCGCTCTGGAAATGACGTACGTACGCGACGTGATCACGCGAATCGAACCAATGGCGCGACCGGCGGCCGGCTCCCGCTGGATCGAGCCGCCGCCGCTCCCCGCTGCATTGCCGCGGTTTCACGAGGATCCGCTCTTGCACGCGATTCTCGCCCGCCGGCTCGGCAGCCCGGAGGAGAGCGCCGATTTTCTCGACCCCCGGCCGCGCCCGGCGCCCGATCCGCGCCTGCTCCCGGGGTTGACCGAGGCGATGGAGCGTGTGGCGCGGGCGCTGCAGCGCGGCGAGACGATCGGCATCTTCGGCGATTACGATACCGACGGGGTGACCTCCGCGGCGCTGCTGACACTGGCGCTACGGGCCGCGAGCGGCGGCGCGCAGCCGTTTTCGGTGCGACTGCCGCGGCGAAGCGAGGGATACGGCCTGAGCGTGGCGGGCGTCGATGATCTGCACGCGGCAGGAGCCCGGCTCCTCGTCGCGGTCGACTGCGGCAGCAAGGATCATCACGCGGTCGAGCACGCGGCGCGACTTGGGATGGACGTGGTGATCCTGGATCATCACCGCATCACCGAGCCGCCACCTCACCAGGCGATCGTCGCCTCGGCGCAGTTGGCCGAAGGCTCGCCCTATGCTGGCATCTCGGCGGCGGGTGTCGCCTATCTGCTGGCGACGGCGCTCGCGGGGGCGGGGTTCGACACAGGTGAAGGGCCCGGAAACGAGCCGACCGCGCTCCTCGATCTCGCCATGATTGGCATCATCGGCGATGTCTCGCCGCTCGTGGGCGTCAATCGCCCGCTCGTGCGGGATGGGCTGCGGCAGTTGCGCGCCACGCGCCGCCCCGGCCTGCGGGCTCTGGCGGACGAGGGGCGCTTCGACCTGCGCGCGATCACCAGCGGCGACGTCGCCTTCAAGGTCTCGCCGCGGCTGAACGCGCCGGGCCGCCTGGCCGATCCGCGCCTCTCGTACGAGTTGCTCATTTGCACTGGGCAGGTGGAGGCGCGTCGTCTGGCCCGGCAGGCGGAAGAGGCGAACCGGGAGCGCAAGCGGCAGCAGGAGCGCGTCCTCGACGAGGTCGAGGCCGCGCTGGCGGCCGACTCGGCGCGGCTCGACCGTCGGGTGCTCATCTTCTCCGGCGAGGCGTGGGAGCCGGGCATCATCGGGCTGGCGGCGGGCAAACTGGTCGATCGCTTCGATCGGCCGGTCATCGTTCTCTCTCGGTCGGGCGGTATGGCGCACGGCTCGGCGCGCTCGGTGCCCGGATTCGATATCACCGAGGCGCTCACCTCAGTCAGCGACTTGCTGCGGCGGTACGGCGGCCATGCCCGCGCCGCCGGGCTGTCGCTGGACGAGTCCCGCATTGACGAGCTCGACGAGGCACTGCAGGCGGCGATCGCCGCATCGTCAGCCGAACCGCCGGGGCCGCCGCGATTCGAGATCGACGCCGACGCGGCGCACGAGCAGTTGACGCTGGAGGTCGCGCGACGGCTCCAGTCGCTCGGCCCATTCGGCGAAGGGAACCCGGCGCCGCTGCTGCGCATCCAGGGTGCGCCGCTCCGCGACTATCAGGTCATCGGCAAGGAGCGCACGCACCTCAAGATCCGCATCGGCCATGGGGTCGATGCGCTCTTCTGGGGCAACGCGGAGCGGTCGCGCGAGTTGGTCGGCGCCCGGGAGGTCGCGCTGCTGGGCACGCTCGAGACGTCGCTCTGGAACAACGTCGAGCGCGTGCAGATGATCGTGCGCGACTTCCGGGTGTCGACCGCCTGATCGCTCAGACCGCCTCGGGGCCACCGGTCGTGTCGCTGCCGTCCGGCGGGGCGAGGGCGGCGTCGGCGGGGGCGGCAGCCATCGGTTCGGGAGCGGGCGCCTTGGCTGCCGGCTCGATCCCTTCCAGCAGACCGCCAACCAGCGTGTCGTCGAGCCTGATGGCGGCGGCGATCACCTGATCCATCGTCGTGGCGAAGACGATCTCCATCTCGCGCCGGATGGCCGGCGGGAGCTTCGCGAGGTCGCGCGCATTCTCCTGCGGCGCGATCAGCCGGCGAATGCCGTGCCGGTGCGCTGCCAGCGCCTTCTCGCGAAAGCCGCCGATGGCCAGCACCCGGCCGCGCAAGGTGATCTCACCCGTCATCGCTGTGTCGGCGCGGACCGGTCGCCGGACCAGGGCCGAGATCAGCGCCGTGGCCATGGTGATCCCGGCCGACGGTCCATCTTTCGGCGTCGCTCCCTCGGGAAGGTGGATGTGCAGATCGAGCGTCGACTGGAACTCGGGGTCGATCTGCAACTGCTCGGCGCGGGAGCGCGCGTAGGAGACGGCGGCCCTCGCTGACTCCTGCATGACGTCGCCCGCCTTGCCGGTGATGGTCAGGTTCCCCTTGCCGGGCATCGTCGCCACTTCGACCGGCAGCAGCTCGCCGCCGACCTCAGTCACGCCGAGGCCGATCGCCAGCCCGATCTGGTCGTCGCCGAGGTGGAGATCCTGGCCGTAGCGCGGCGGGCCGAGCGTTTCGACCAGCCGGGCCTCGGTCAGGCGCATCCGGTCGCTCTTGCCCTGCACCACCTCGCGGGCCAGGCGCCGGCAGATCGACGCCAGTTCGCGCTCGAACTGGCGCACGCCCGCCTCGCGCGTGTACTCGCGGACGACGCGCCCCCACGTCTTCGATGGGATGGTGATCGCTTTCTCAGGCAGGCCATGCGCCGCGATCTGCTTGGGAAGGAGGTACTTCTTCCCGATCTCGATCTTCTCCTCTTCGCTGTAACCGGAGATCTCGATGACTTCCATCCGGTCGCGAAGCGGGCGTGGGATCGGCGCCAGGCTGTTGGCCGTCGTCAGGAAGAGGACGCGCGACAGGTCGTAGGGCAGATCGAGGAAGTGGTCGTTGAAGGTGCGGTTCTGCTCCGGGTCGAGGACCTCGAGCATCGCCGCGGCGGGATCGCCGCGATAGTCGGACGTGAGCTTGTCGATCTCGTCGAGCAGGATGACGGGGTTGACGGTGCCCGCCTGCTTCATGGCGGCGATGATGCGACCCGGCATCGCCCCGATGTAGGTGCGCCGGTGGCCGCGGATCTCCGCTTCGTCGCGCACGCCGCCGAGGCTGACGCGCACGAAAGTTCGCCCCATGGCGGAGGCGATCGAGCGGCCGAGGCTCGTCTTGCCAACGCCCGGCGGCCCGACGAGGCAGAGGATCTGCGTTGCCGAGGAAGTCGCCGTCTCGCTCGTCAACTTGCGGACCGCCAGATAGTCGAGGATCCGCTCCTTGACCGATTCGAGGCCGAAGTGATCGGCATCGAGGAGGCGTTCGGCCTCCACCAGGTCGATGCGGTCCTCACTCGCCTCGTGCCACGGCAGGGCCAGGATGGTGTCGAGGTAGGTGCGGACGACCGTCGCCTCTGCCGAGATGGCCGGCATCCGCTCGAGGCGCGCGATCTCCTTCTGCACCCGGTCCTCGATCGCCGGCGGGAGGCCGCGCTCGGCGATCTTCGCCTTGAGGAGATCGAACTCGTTGCCGCTCTCGCCGCCGAGTTCGTCGTGGATCGCCTTGAGCTGCTCGCGTAGATAGTACTCGCGCTGGTTGCGGTCGATCTGATCGCGGACGCGATCCTTGATGCGCCGCTCGAGCGCGGCGACGTCGATCTCGGCCGAGAGGTGGACCGCGATGTGCTCGAGCCGGCGGAGCGGATCGGCGATCTCGAGGAGCGCCTGGCGCCGGGCGACGTCGGTGAGAAGCTGCGTCGCCAGCAAGTCCGCCAGATGGCTCGGGTCGTAGGCGCGCTGCACCATGTCCTGGACTTCGACCGGCAGCGCGCCGCGCGCGTCGGCAAAGCGATTAGTCAGGTTTTGCACATGCGCGATCAGCGCGCGCGCCTCGGGGCCGGGCGATTCCGGCTCCTCGAACGGGTCGGCGGCCACGGTGTAAAGGCCCGCATGGTTGGCGAAGTCGGTGATCCGGACGCGGCTGACGCCTTCGAGAACGACCTGGATGTTGCCCGCTGCCTGCCGCTCCGATGAGACGATCGCGACGAGCGTGCCGACATCGTGCAGGTCATCCGGACCCGGATCGTCGGTATCAGGATCGCGGTGCGCCGTGACGATCAGGCGCCGCTCGCCGTCGAGCGCGCGCTCGACGGCCCGCACCGAGCGGGGCCGGCCGACCAGGAGCGTGACGACGTTGCGGGGAAAGACGACGACATTTTTCAGTGGCAGGAGCGGAAGCCGATCCTGGTGCTCTTCACGGGAAACCATCGTGCTCATACCGGAATGCTTTGCATGCGAGTAAGCCCCTCCGCGGGACGACTCATGACTGATAACCGGGCGCAATGCGTTCGGGACGCCCTTGTCGACTTCGAACCATAGCGGGACCCTGATCATACTCCCTTCGGGGGGGCAGGACAAAGGGGGTATGCCAGCGAGTCGATGGCAAGGCGCGGCAACGCAAGCGGGCGACCCGAGGGCCGCCCACCGTGCTTTCGACGCGAAAGTGGCGACTAGGGGCCGATATCGAGGCTCGATCCGGTCGAGCCGAGCGGGCCGCTGTTGTCCTGGAAGAGGGTGTCGGCGCGCGAGGCCTCGGGGCTGGCGTCGAGCGGCTTCGCCTGGATGTGGACGCTCTCGTACTCGGATAAGGGCTGATCGAGCTCGAAGTGGGCCTGCCCCTGACCGTCCTGATCGACCGTCACTTCAGAGACCGGAACGAGCTTGCCGTCCTTGACGACCATCATCTCGAACTTCTTGGGACCCTTATCGGTGTTCACGTCGATCTGCACCATGCCGGCGCGCTGGTCCGCACCGAGGACGATCTGCCCCTCGGCCTGCGGCGCCGCGGTGCCGGGCTGCAACTGGTACGACGTGGTGCCCGACCCGAAATTCGTCAATTGCGATTGCAGATCGGCGACCTGCGACCGCTGCACGGCGAGCTGATCGCGAAGCTGCAGGCCCCAGAACCCCGTCATGACCAACGCGACGACGAGCGGCACCGAGAGGACCGAGACGAGGCGCCCGGTCCGCGACTGCGCCACGGCCGCCGAGGCTTCGACGGCAGGCGAGGTCGCCGGCGGCTGTACGAGGTCGTCGTAGTCGGCGGAGGCCGGAATCGTCGGGGTGCGGAATGCCTGGAGCCCGTGCAGTGGCAGCGGCGAGGCGGCAGTCGCCTTCTGGGCGTGAGCTACCCGGGCGAAGAGGGCGACCTTGCTGTCGGCAGGCGGCGTGTGCATGGGCGCCAGGAAGGGGAGCATGCTGACCGTTCGCATCGCGTCGGATAGCGCGCGCTCGCAGAGCGGGCAAACGCGTACGTGCGCATCGACTAACGCCGTCTCATCGGGCTCGAGCGCGTTCAGGGCATAAGCGGCAACGAGGTCGTCGACATGCCCGGCGCTGTTCAGCGCGGGCGAAGGCCGATTGGGCAACCCGGCGATGCGGTATGTCCGTCGACCTGCTGGCTGATGCTCGCGGCCTTCGCTCACGCTAACTCCGCTCCGTTACTACCGAGCGCTTCCCTGAGCTTCTGTAGCCCAAGGCGCATTCTCGTCTTGATCGTGCCAAGCGGTTCGCCGAGCGCGTCGGAGATCTCGCGCTGGGTCATCCCGCGAAAATAGGCCATCTCGATCGCTTCCCGCTGCGCGGGGGGGAGCACGGCCAAGGCTTCCCCGATCGTTTCGCGCAGAGCCCCAAGCCAGACCTCGTCCTCGACATCGGCGCCCGCGCCGGTGTCCGGCACCGAGGCGAGCACCTGCTCGGGCTCTTCGCTATCCGCTTTTTGCGGGCGCCGCCGCCGCCGGCGGATCTCGTCGATCGAAAGGTTGTGGGTGATGCTCAGCAGCCAGGTAATGAACGTGCCACGCCCCGGGCTGAAATTGCCGCCCTGCTGCCAGGCGCGAAAAAACGCCTCCTGCAGGATCTCCTCGGCGAGCGGACGGTCACCGACAATCCGCAACGCAAAGGAGAAGACCACCCCCGAGTATCGATCGTACAAGACCTCCAGCGCGCGGGCCTCGCCCTGCGCGGCGCGGCCGATCAACTCGGCATCGCTCGCTTCGATGAGGCTGGGCGGGAAGCCCACCTCGTCGCCGGCCGGCATGGCCAATGCTGCCTCCACGCCGGCTCTGTCCGGATATACGGCGCAACCGGCAAGATCGGATTTCTGCTACGCGCGGCGGATCGCTTCCCTGGCTGCCATCGCGGGGTCCCTCGATTCCGGCGATCGCGGCGGGTCGGGGTGACGCCCTCTCGCAGTCTACTGTATTGACGCCAGTACGCCCGCTGCCGGAGTTGGAGATCAGGCGCGTTTCCCGGCGTCTGTACGCGGGAAATGCGCCTCGTTGATGCGTCGCCAGACCATGTCCGGCGCGGCGAGCCCGAGCGCCTCGCGCCCCTCGCCGGCGACGAAGAGGGAGCCAGTAATCAGAATCGGCTCGCGCCCCCCCTCGATCGCCGCCTCGGTCGCCTCGGTCACCGTGGCGAACGCCGCGACCGGGAGGTCGAGCGCGGTCGCCGCCGCGGCGATGCGCGCGGGGTCGACCGCGCGCGGGGAGTCGGAGCGGGTCGCCAGGAGACGGCCGACGATCGGGCGCAGGCGCTCCAGGAAGGGTGCGATCGGCTTGTCCGCGCCCATCCCGAGGACGACGGCCGCTCGCCGCTCGCCGAACTCGTCGCGCCAGGCCGCGACGAGCGCGGCGGCGGCGGCGGGGGTGTGCGCGCCGTCGAAGACGACGCGGCGATCGTCGATCGCGACGAGTTCGAAGCGGCCGGGCGAGCGGGCGGCGGCGAGCCCGGCCCGGATCGCCTGCTCGGGGATCGCGATCCCGCACCTGTCGAGAGCGGTGAGCGTGGCGATGGCGACGCAGGCATTTTCGACCTGGTGCGGCCCGGGCATCCCCACATGGAGATCTGGCCAATCGCCCCATGGACCGTTGGCGGTGAACGACTGCCAGGTGCCGCTCCACGTCCAGTCGCGGCCTCCCAGCAGGAGCGGCGCTCCGACGCGCTCCGCCTCCCGGATGAGCGTCGCTTCGGCCTCCGCTCCCTGCGGAGCGGAGATCGCGGGGACTCCGCGCTGGAAGATCCCCGCCTTCTGGAAGGCGATGTCCGCCAGGGTCGGGCCGAGCACCGCCGTGTGCTCGAGGTCGAGCCGCGTGACGACGGTTGCCGCCGGCGAGAGGACATTCGTCGCGTCGTATCGCCCGCCGAGCCCGACCTCGATCACCGCCAGGTGGCACTCCGCCCGCGCGAAGGCGGCGAAGGCCATCGCCGTGACGAATTCGAAAGTGGAGACCGTGCCCAGCTCCGGCAGCTCGACCTCGAGCGCGGCGGCTGCCACGGCGGCGTGCCGCGCGACCGCCGCGAACTCATCATCGGGAAGGGGGTGGCCGTCGATGGCGATGCGCTCGGGGAAGCGGTGGAGATGGGGCGAGGTGTACAGCCCGACGCGATACCCTGCCTTCCTGGCGGCGCCGGCAATGAAGGTCGAGGTCGATCCCTTTCCCTTCGAGCCGGCAACGTGAACCGTCCGCGGCTGCAGATGCGGATTGCCGAGGCGTTCCAGGAGGGCCCGCATCCGCAATAGCCCGCGTTCGGCGCGTTCGGTGTCGCCGAACGGGTCGGAGATCAGGCCGCGCTCGTAGCTCGATCGCCGCCACAACTCCTCCAGGGCGCGCTCGTAGTCCCAGGACTCGATCATCGTCTACAGCCACTCCATTCGCGTGTTGGGGCGCCGGGGAATGCGTGGGGACTTGCCCCCGTGTCGCCTGATCTGGCATCTTGCCATGGGAATTATCAGCGGAGGAGAGAAGACGAGGCGTTTTCCCCTTCGGCCGCCGTCCCGTCGCCCCGTTGCGGCGAGGCCCGACACCCGCGGAGTCGCCTGTGCCCGATCTGCCAGCCCGCCGCTCCAATAGCAGCCTGGCCCACTCCCGCGTCGCTACGGCCGGGAGCGTCCGGTGATGCCCGGCCGGTTCGCGATCCGCTCCGGCCGGCCGGAGGGACCCTCGCCGTTTTCGTCGGAGTGGCTAGCGACGCCCCCGGTTGTCGAACCACCGCCGCGGTTTCGCCTGCCGAGCTGGATTCCAGAGCGACAGACCGCCAACGCGTGGCTGGTCGTCGTGGTCTCCCTGCTGACGGTCTTCACCACGCTGCATGCCGGCCCGGT